>NZ_JBYFBS010000014.1:0-181927 GCF_057652315.1 Prosthecobacter sp. Pr1
ATTGAACTTTTTTCAGCAGATCATCACCCTGGGTGCATTTTTTTTCAGCCCGGCCAGAGCCTGTTCGATTGCGGCATTGTATTTCACCCATTCCATATCCTGTTGAGTCCGCACATTCAGGTCGATGGTATTGTTGCCATGGACCAGTTCTGCGTCGAGCTGTCGCAGCTCTTCATTGCCTTGAAGGAACTCTGCTTCCAAACCAGCCTGTTGTTTAGACATGGACTCATTTTTATCACAGGAGGCTGCCAATAGAATGTGCCAGCCAAAGCAGTGAAAATGCATGGGTAGTTCATGTTAAATATTCTTAGCATCAGACCATGGGGTGTCAAAAGTGACAAGAAAAAATGCCACGGCTTATGCCGGGTGTTTGGATGAAAGCAAACGCGTCAGTAGCGGCACCCAGCCTCGAAGAGGTCATTTCGAATTTAGGCACGATGGCGGCAGCCCCTGCGGTAGCACGGTGGAAATCACCATTGGGTAACGGATGCAGCAACCCCGCCAATCCTTAACCAACCGAAACTGTGAGTGTGTAGCGGCAGACTTTTGATGCGATGATAAGTGGCTTCATGGCTCATTTCACTCCGCCGAATCCGAAGATGGCGGAGCTTGGGCGTTACCTGCCTCTTATCGCATAGTCGAGTTCGACGGCGAGCTTTCCACGTTCTTCAACCAAGCCGGCCTTTTGATTCTGCAGCAAAGCTGCTTGGGCTAGATTTTTATTCGCATTGTCAGTGTGCCGGGTGGAGGGGACCCCGCGCAATTTGGCTGTCTCAGCCAGTGTCTGATGGCTTTTTGCCGCAGATAAATATTGCGCCGCTAAACCGGCGCAGTTTGCAATGCGTGAATCCAACTCAGCCATCCGCAATTTGATGCTTTTTATCTTGGAATCATCAACGGTGATTTTTTTGGCCATGGTGCTTGCGGAAGGCGAACTGCCAAGTATTTCGAGGGGCGGGATTGATAAATTGTTGACGCCGTCCATTCCTGACTCTTCCAGCAAGGATGTTTGGGCATGCTGAATCATGGAGACAAGAGCATTCGGCCCCAGATCATATTGGTCCTTCAAATTTTCAGGAGCCTGATCGGCTGGAATTGTGCCCACGCCATCAGCATGGATGTAAGAAATTCCGGACTCTTCCACTTTACGAATTTTAACGTTAAGCAGAGTTTTGCCGTTGGCTAATTTGATCTCTCCCAGCTCGGTACCGGGCGCGTTGTTTCTCGTTCTCTCCACCGATTCTTGCATGGAATCGAGGGCATATTTTAAGTCGCTCTCAGCCTTATGATAACGCTGCCCCAAAGTTTCTTGTGTCTCGAGAAGAGCGGTGTTTTTGTCAGCCTCAGCCTTGATTTTGTTTACAATTCGCTCTTTTTCGCTCCAAGCTTTTTTTCTAAGGGTTAGCAGGTCCTTCATGCTTGTCAGCTTGGACTGGCTCTGTTGCAGCGCTAAAGTAGCATCATCCACCTTGCCTTGGTGGTGGATATAATAACTAAACGAAATAATGAGGCTGACCAGAAAAAGAGTGGCCCAGATTTTTGCTTCTTCAAACATGATGACCGATGGCTAAATTTAGTACAGGTATTTGGCTTTGTAGGTGTCCAAACGAGGGCGAAATACACTCATCGCAGCTTCGGCTTCGGAGCATTTTTTGCTGAGTTCAGCGAGCTTTGCCTCCAATTCCGCATTCTTTTTCACCGACTCTTCCAAGTGGCGCTCCAAGGTCATTCCGTCCGCTAAAGGAATGGTCCGAAGCCCATCAAATTTGGCATCAATCGAGACCATTTCTTTACTGATTTGCTGAATCTCCACTTCGAGCTTGGACCGCTCATTATTCAAAGTGCCAACTTTATCGCAGGAACTTGCAAAAAGAGTGGCTGCGAGGCCAGTTAAGATTAGGGGGCGGTACATTAGGTAATGTTGTGGAGATGCTAGGAATGAATGAATCTTCTGATTATAAATACATTTAGAAACAATGTTTGCATGCGGAAAGTGGTGCAAAGAGAGCCTCTTGGAGAGCCAAAAGAAACTCTACAAGCCCTGGGGCTTGCCAGATGGGGCTGATTTGGAGGTCGTCGGCGCACTGAGCTCATCAAGCAGGCGCAGCAGGCCGACATGGATGGACTTCGGGCCTAGGTCATACTTCTGCACCAACTCCACCGGCAGCTCTTCGGTTTTTGCCTGCAGATTGGCCACCCCATCTTCGTGCAGAAAAGAGACCGAATTGTCGTTGATCTTGAAGATTTTGGCATTGTACAGGGCTGAACGGCCTGGCAGCCTGAGTTCCGGTATCACGGTGCCGATGGCGAATGTGCGGGTGTTCTCCACAGCTGCCACCATGGAATCTGCCATGTATTTGATTTCGCCGGTCAGTTTGCGCTCTTTGGCGTCCAGAAGGTCGCGCTGCCGAATGACCTCCGTCATTCGTGCTTCCAGCTGATCCACCTTGTCTTTGGCGGCTTTGATCTCAGTCCATTCCTGCCGGCGCAGCTCCGCGGTTTCTCGAGCAGCGCCGGCCTGGGATTTCAATTCGGCAAGCTCCGCCTTGAGTTTGTCGAGCTTGGAAAGGTAGTCGCAGCCGCCGATGATGCAGGCGAGCAAAAGCAGGGCCTTGAGAAAGGAGCTGAAACGGAATTCAAACACGGTGTTTTGTGGTGTGGCTTACTGAGGTTGCGAGGCTTTGAATGCTTCAGCGGCCGGCTTGAGCTTGGCGAACTCGGTTTCAATGGCGGAGAGCTTGCGCTCCCTGGGGCCATTGACAAATTCCAACGGACGCAGCTGGTTCTCTTTGATCTGGCCCTGTTCGAGAAGATGCATCAATCCCTCCCTGCCACCGAGTGCGGCGATGTCTTTATCGTACTGCCGGGTGGCTGATTCGTCCGTTTTCAATGTGGCGTCCAGTGCGGCGATTTCACGCTTGAGCTCCGTGTGCCGGTCACAAGACAGGCTCGTCAAACAGAGCACCAGACAACAAAAGAATGGAGGCAGTTTCATGAAAGGGGGCAGGGCAGATCCCCACCGGCGGAGAACCGCAGGATTTAATCTTGAATGGTCTGCCGCGCAACTTCCTTGCCATTCGCCAAACCCATCCTAGCATCGACGTGTGATAGCGATTGCAACAGCGAGTCAGAAAGGCGGCGTGGGTAAAACCACGTTGTGCATCAACCTCGCCTACTCACTGGCGCGGCGTGGCTGGCGCGTGCTGTTGATCGACACGGATCCGCAGGGCGGAGTGGGCTTGTCGCTGGCGAAGAGCACCAAGGCGCGTGAGGGCTTTCATGAGTTTCTCGTTCGAGGCGGGGATTTGAACAAAATGGTGGTGCCAACGCGGCTCCCAGAGCTGGAGATCGTACCCGCCGGGCAGTATGACACCTGCGCACGGCAGGGATGGTCGGCTCATGAGGTGCCGGCTCGGCTGGCCGATTTGCTGAGGGGGGCCGAACTGCGAGGTGTCGATGTCGTCCTGATGGATACAGCGGCCGGGATGAGCAGCACGACGGAAGCAGTGGTGAAGGCCTGTGATTTTGTGGTGCTGCCCCAGCAGGCCGAGCCACTGGCGATACGCAGCGTGCCGCATTTGCTGGAGACTCTGGCGCGTTTTCGTGCAGAGGGGGCTGGTGTGCGTGTTGCGGGCATTTTGCTGACGATGGTGATGCGGGAAAATGAGATGAGCCTGAAGGTTGCGCGGGAGCTGCGCGAAATGCTGCCTGCAAACCTGATGTTTCAGCAGAGCATTCCGCGCCTGTCCTCGTTTCTCGAAGCGAGTGCTTTGGGGGTGCCTGTGGCGCTGACAAAGCGCAACCCGCCGCCCGAAGCGTTGATTTTTGACCAGATTGCCGCAGAGCTGGAGCAGCGGATTGGATTGACCCACGAACGTGAAAGGGAGCATGGCCATGCAAGTCTCATGGATTGATGCCGAGCGGATCAAGGCGCTGGTGGCGCAGATCGCACCTCAGGAGGCAGGCGAGGAAGAAACATCAGGCTTGATTGAGATAGATACGACTCCAGAATCCTTGCTTGGTAATGCAGCCGAGGCCTGGGGGTTTGCCATGGACTGGCAGGAACCATCCTTGAGGCCAGAGCCTGTGGTCGCAGAGGCTGAAACATTGGCTGACGAATCAGAGCCACCGGCAGCGATGGAAGATGAAACGGATGATGACGAGCATGGTCTGTCCATTCCCAACCCGGCTGCCGCGCTGCCCCTGAGTCGAATCCGTGACAAGCTGCGTGCGATTCGCCAGCGTGCGACTGACGCGGGCATCCTCACCCGCATGAGCGAGAGTGTGGCAGTGGAGCCACCAGCCAAGGAACGAATCACAGTGTTTGCTCCTCCTCATGATGGAAGTGGCCACCCCGAGGAGACCGAATTCTGCAATGAAGAAGACGCAGATGATGCTGTGCCCGAATTCACGGCCGTTTCTCCTCAGACAGCCGCTTTTAAAATTCCGCAAGGCTCGCGTGAAGTGCGACTGGCTGCATTTGCCGGCTGGGCGCGACAGGTTCTGCATGATGGGGGCGGACAGCTTCTTGTGATGAGTGATGACGGTGAAGTCCTGTGGGGTGGGGAGGCGAAAGCCGGGCTGGTGCTTTCCACCATGATGGCCTGTGGAGCGGCGATCCGTGCGAGCGCGATGTCCGCTTGTGAAACGCCTCCGGTGATTCACCAGCCGCTGGCATCTGGGAAAGTGCTCACTGTGATCCCGTGTGAAACGTCCGCGGGGATGGTACATGCCGCGGTGGCTGCTCCTGCGGGGCTGAGTCATGAACAGGCACACCTCCTGCGTGGCGCCCTGTGTGATGTGATGAACTGAGAGGAGCTGCCCTGAAAGGGCGTCTGGCTACTTCTTAAACAGAACCAGTTCGTTGATTCCCCAGTAGCTGCTTGCTGTACCCAGCTGAGTGATGCGCACAAAGCGTGCTTTCTGCGGTGTCTTGAAAACGATCTCGGTCACAACGTTCCCATCTCCCTGGGCATCCGTGGGATTCCATTGTGTGCCGTTGGATGACACTTCGATTTTGTACTTGCGCGGGTAGTCCTGATTGCTGGCCTGGCTGTCGAGCGCCAGTCCGGCGATATTTTCCTCGGTGGGCAGTTCGACGGTGAACCACTCGCCGCCCTTCATGGGAACTCCCGTGGCCCAACGGGACCCTGTATTGTTGTCCACAGCCTTTGCGCAGTCTTCTTTTTTGAGGCTGGCGTTCAGTTTCCAGGCACTGCGCGGCTCGATCCAGGCAAGCCTCGTTCTCAGCCGAGTGTTGAGGGGCGGGGGAGCTGCGGGCTGGAAGTACCAATCACGCACTCGTCCGTCGATGAGCTGGGTCTGGTCGGGCTTCAAGGTAATGGAGTACACGAAGAGTTCTGCCAGATAGCCGCTGAATTGATCCTGTGGGCTGACGCTTCCACCACTGCTGTCCTGACCACGTCCGATCAGCAGCCAGTTGAGCGGCTTGGAAGGAGCGGTGGACTTGCCGCCGGAGGAGGTGAAGGTCTTGCCATCGGCATCTCGTGCACGGAGCTCCACGAGGCCCGTGCTGGCGTTCCAGCTCACAAAGGCGAGGCAGGCCAGCGTGCCGTTCACATCCTTGGAGGTCAACGTTGGGCTTCCGCCTGCGTTTTTAACTTCTGCCACGAGGTTTTTCTTCTCATCCACCAGCAGAGATACCGTGGTGCCATCATCATTGCCAAGGGTGAAAACACGCATGGGAAGCTTTGCCGCATCGGCTTGAAAGGCGATGACGACGGTGAGTCCTTTATCGTTGGGTACTCCGACATCCTTGCTTCCGAAGGGCATGTTCTGCGTTTCAGTGCCCGTGTCATCAAGCTCCAGGATGCAGGGTTTGCCATTGTGAGAATGGAAATCGAGCACGACTCGCCCCGGCTTGGGGGTGCCACCGGTGGCGGCTTCGGGCCAGTTGGCGCGCTTGGGTGCGTAGTCTGGACTCTTCTGATAGCTGCGCAGAATGTTGTCGCCGCCGCGTTCAGAAAGGTCATGCCATTCGATGACCGGCTCGTTTGGGTTGGCTTGGGCGGGTTTGCCGTCGGCGCCTTTGCGGTTGGTCAGGTTGGCGGTGTTGCCCACATAGAAGAGGGAGATGCCACGATCCACAGGAGGAAACGGTCGGTCCTGCGGGAGCTGGTAGCTGACGGGGGGCGGATTGGACGAGATGCCTATAGCTGACAGCGCGGAATTGCTGGAAGATGAAGCGCCGGGCTTTTTGCCGAAGAAAAAGCAGCCGCCGATGCCCAGCACGATGATGCCTCCGCCAATAATGGCGATTTGTTTGATCAGCTTCGCGTTTGTCTGAATGAATGAAGCCGAAGCCGAAGCCGAAGACGAAGGGCGGACCGCCGATGGCGGGCGCTGCATCGCTGTCGTGCGCCCGGTTCCAGGTCTGCGCGGCGCAGGGGCCAGCGGCGTCGTGAGTGCGGCGAGCTCAACAACAGGCTGCGCCTCGGGAATGACTTCCACGGCCACCGGTTCAGCATAGACGGGTTGAGCTTCGGGGGGAGGATAATATCCTGTCAGCGGCACCGTGCCCGTTCCCGGAGGCATGCCAGGCGGCATATAAATGGGCGGCGGCGCGTACATGCCCATCCAGGGACCGTAGGGCACCATGGTGGGCATTTTTTCCCAGGCGCGGAATTCTTCGATGGCCTGCTGTGCGTTGGCCGGACGGTCATCAGGCTTTTGGGCCATGAGGCGCGCGCACCAAGCTCCCAGCCACTGCGGTACATGCGGGGCGATTTCATGCAGCGGCACCAGGATGTGGTCGATGTGCTTGTCAATGACCTCGGCCATCGAAGCTCCATCGAACGCCTTTCTGCCTGAGAGAGCTTCATAGAAAACACAGCCCAGTGAATAGAGATCGGTGCGCTCATCCACGGGCTCGCGTGTCAGCTGCTCGGGAGCCATGTAGTAAATGGATCCCATCACCGTGCCTTCCTGGTCTTCCGTCTGCTTGCGGGCGCGCAGCCCTGCACGTGCGAGACCGAAGTCGATGATCTTCGCCTGCATACGGCCCCCGGGAAGACGCTCCACCTTGATGTTCTCCGGTTTGATGTCCCGATGAAGGATGTGGTGCTGGTGCGCTGCGAGCAGGCCTTCAAGCGTCTGCGAGGCCAGCTCTTTAAAATCGTCGTAGGGCAGCGGTCCACGGGCGACGACATCGGCGAGGTCTTCACCCTGCAGAAGTTCCATCACAATGAACAATCCCTCGTCATCGCTCGCCACATCGAAGATGGTCACGATGTTCGGATTGCGCAGGGAGGCGAGTGCATCGGCCTCACGTCGCAGCTCGGAAGCGACGCCTTTGTCGACGTCAGCTTCGTTGGCGGTCAGCAGTCGTTTGACAGCGACCCAGCGCTTCAACTGGCTGTCATAAGCGCGGAAGACGGCTCCAACGCCGCCCATGCCGAGCTTTTCATATATTTTATATCGTTCCGCCATCCGATGTTTAAGCGCTTGAAAATAAGAGGAACAGAAGCAAAGCCCATGAGCCTCCCCTTTGGCAAGCGGGATATTCCACGAAAATGCTTATGAGCAGAAACTGCTCCGCCTTTGACAAAATGATGGTGTCGCGACACACTGACCTCCCCCGTCTGCTCTGGCGGGATCGAACCAAACCCGCTCAGCATCTTGAAAAACGTTCTTTTTGTCTGCACTGGCAACACCTGCCGCAGCCCGATGGCGGAAGCGCTTTTCCGTGATCTGGTCAGGGAACGCACTGACTATCAGGTCTCCAGCGCAGGTGTGGCAGCGGCACCCGGCATGCCTGCCAGCAAACACACGGCGGCTTTGCTGAAGGAGCGCGGTCTCGATCTTGCCAGTTTCCAGAGCCGCATGCTTGACCAGAAAACCTTGGAACAGGCCACGCATGTATTTGCAATGTCCTCGCATCACATGGCGGCCATCGCGGATGAATTTCCCGAGCAGGCTGACAAAGTTTACCTTGTCTCTGAATTTGCAGCCGAAGACGCCCTGCGCGGCAGGGATGTTTCCGACCCTTTTGGGCAGGGCCGTTCAGCGTATGAAGAGACGCTGCGCAGCCTGGAAAAAATACTGCCCAGCCTGATTGCTTACATCGACCAGACCTGGAAGCAAAATGATGGATGACAGCAGCCATCGCCCACCCATCTTCGACCCTCACCCCAACGCGAAAAAAAATGACCAGCAATCCCAACGGCAGCCCTCCCCATAAACTCGCCATCGCCGCCGACCATGGCGGAGTGGAATTGAAAAATGCCGTCGTCGCACACCTGCAATCCGCCGGCTATGGCGTTGAGGATCTGGGAGTGAATTCACACGATTCCGTCGATTACCCTGATTACGCCGAAGTGGTCGCTGACAAGGTGTTGTCTGGCGAGGCTGACGCCGGCATTTTGGTGTGCACCACGGGCATCGGCATGTGCATCGCTGCGAACCGTCATGTGGGCATTCAGGCGTCGCTGGTCAGCGATGCTCAGACCGCCGCCATCACGCGCGAGCACAACAACTCCAATGTGCTGTGCCTTTCTGGCAAAAACACCCCTGCGGCCACCGCGAATGAGATCGTGGACACATGGCTGAAAACCCCCTTTGCTGGTGGCCGTCATGGCCGCCGGGTGGACAAGATGAACGCGCAGCCGCACCCGCTCGATATTTTGGAAGCGAATGATCCCGCCGTCGCCGACATCATTCGTGGCGAGCAGCACCGTCAGCAGGACCACATCGAGCTCATTGCGAGTGAAAACTTCACCAGCAAGTCGGTCATGGCCGCCCAAGGCAGCTGCCTCACGAACAAGTATGCCGAAGGCTATCCCGGCAAGCGCTGGTACGGCGGTTGCGAGGAAGTCGATAAAGTCGAGCAGCTTGCCATCGATCGCGCGTGCGAGTTATTTGGAGCCAAATTCGCCAATGTGCAGCCGCACTCCGGTTCACAGGCCAATGCTGCGGTCTATTTCAGCGTGCTTCAGCCCGGCGACAAGGTGCTGGGCATGAACCTCGCCCACGGTGGTCACCTCACCCACGGTAACCCTGCCAACTTCTCCGGCCGCTTCTACAATTTCTGCCAGTACGGTGTGAACCAGGAAAACGAACTCATCGACTACGACGAGCTCGCCGAAGTCGCCCTGCGGGAGCAGCCCAAAATGATCACCGCTGGTGCCAGCGCCTACCCGCGCATCATCGATTTCAAAAGGATGAGCGAGATCGCCAAGAGCGTGGGTGCTTATCTGTTTGTGGATATGGCCCACATCGCTGGTCTGGTGGCCGGTGGCGCCCATCCCTCCCCGATGGAGCATGCAGATTTCGTCACCACCACCACGCACAAGAGCCTTCGCGGCCCGCGTGGCGGCATGATCCTCACCAATCGCGAGGACCTCTTCAAAAAGATCCAGAGCCAGGTCTTCCCCGGCGTCCAAGGGGGCCCTCTAATGCACGTCATTGCCGCCAAGGCAGTCTGCTTCGGCGAATGCCTCAAGCCCGGCTTCAAGGACTACACCGCCCAAATTGTCAAAAACGCTCAGGCCCTTGCGGCTGCTCTCGCCGCACTCGGTTACCGCATCGTCAGCGGTGGCACGGACAACCACCTCATGCTCGTCGATCTCCGTCCGAAAGGCCTCAATGGCAAGGTTGCCAGCGAGACCCTCGACAAGGCTGCGATCACCGTGAACAAAAACGGCATTCCCTTCGACACCGAGAAGATCACCCTCGGCGGTGGTATTCGCGTCGGCACTCCTGCCGTCACCACCCGCGGCATGAAGGAAGCTGAGATGAAGCAGATCGCCGCCTGGATCGACCGTGCGCTCACGAATCGTGACGACGAAGCCGCTCTGGCTCAAATCCGCAAGGAAGTCAGCGAGATGAACCAGCGTTTCCCGCTGCCTTGAGCTGCGATTGAGTGAGTTATTTTGGAGGGAGCGCCTGGCAACGGGCGCTCCTTTTTATTGGCGCCTGCGGTGGACAGTGTGCCGGACAAGGCTCAGCAGGCCGCTTCAGCCCTTTTTGACAGAAGGCTTCCAATCACCTTCTTTTGCCTCACGAACGTCGAGGGATGCGATGCCCGGACGGGTAAACTCGATGCGGCGCTGTTTGTAGAGCGAGCCGAGTGCTTGCTTGAACGCCTTTTTGCTGGCTTCGAAGTGGCTGCGAATGGCTTCGGGATGGCTGTCGTCGTCAAAGTCGAGTTTGCCTCCGTTGTTCTTGAGCGCTTCGAGAATGCGGTCCGTCAGTGACGCGACGCGCTGATAGCCTGAGGCATCGAGGCTGAGGTCGATCTTGCCGCTGGGATGCACCGCGCTGACGAAGCCGTTGATTCGTTGTCCGACCTGCAGTGGTGCGCCGATATTCGTGTGATACAGCAGTCCGACATGTGTTCCCGCCACAATGGCATTGTAGCCTAGTGGTGTGCGGGCGGTGATCAGCAAAGGTACAGGCTGCGCCGGTTTGAACGGCGGGCGCTCGCGGCTCAGGTGCCGGTTCAGGCGTGTGGTGGCGATGATGCGGTCCGTTTTCTCATCCAGCATGATGTAGGCCACGACCTTGTCGCCCACGTACACCTGATCCGCCTGCTCACGAAATGGCAGCAGCAGATCTTTGAGCAGCCCCCAGTTCAAAAACGCTCCGATGTTACGATTCACACTCACGACTTCCAGCGTGGCAAATTCGCCAACCATGGCAAACGGCACTTCCGTGGTGGCCACGAGACGGTCCTCGGAATCACGGTAAATGAACACGTCCAGGGCATCGCCAAGGCTGGTGCCCTTGGGGATGTAACGGTTTGGCAGCAGAATCTCACCATGATCACCCCCATCCAGATAAATGCCGTGCGGCGTACTGTGAAGAACGATGAGGGAGTTGCGTTTGCCGATTTGAGCCATGCAGCGCAGACTAGACGCGCCTGCGGATCAATCCAGCGCCTACTTCACCTTCAGCACGACCAGTTTCTCCGCATCCCGGGCGTAAAGCTGGCCATTCGAGTAGGCGTCATGGCTGCGATGTCCCGCGCGGGTGATCTGGCTTCGTTGCAGGAGATTGAATTTCTTCGGGTCAGCGGTGAAGATCCACAATTCACCGGCTTCGCTGTGCAGCAGGATTTTGTCTCCCACCAGAATCAGTGTGCCGCCCTGGAGGCGGTCCGGCGCTTCCCAGGCGATCTTGCCATCGGCCACGGAGATGCAGCGCAGCGTCATGCCGCTCTCTTGCCTGCCGTGCAGGCCAAACACATGTCCGGCGTGATAAACTGGCGTGGTGTAGTGGCAGTCGAGAGTGTCGGCTTTTTTCCACACGTTGGTCAGTTTGCGTTCAGCCTTGTTCCACTGCCACAGGCCGGCTCCTACATCATACGCGGCGGTGAAAAGCAGCCTGCCATCTCCGCAGGGCACTGGAGCAGCCGCATTGACGGAGGCATCAATCTGGGCGCGGAAGTAGTCATCCGCCAGCACCTTGCCATCGCTGGTTTGCGTCAGGAGGACACCACGTCGGGTGAAAAAGGCGCTTATTCCCGGATCTCCGGTGAGCAGCAGGGGGGAGGAATAACTCGCTTCATCTTCCGTGGCCTGCCAGACGAGTTTTCCCGTGGCAAGATCCAGCGCGATGATGCCCGCCCCGCCCTTCGCATTCTTGCCACCCACATTGAGCAGCACCTTGCCATCCGTGACGAGCGGTGAGCAGGCGCGGCCAAAGTACCCCTGCGGCGATTCGAGTTCGGCGACGGTGTCATAACTCCAGATGAGTTCGCCTGTCTTGAAATCGAGCGCCTGGACCATGCCCTCCGGTCCATGGGTGATGACTTTGCCCGCAGCGATGCAAGGCACGGCGCGGGGGCCGTTGTCGAACCCAAAGCTGTCGCGGTAGGCAGTAGGGCAGGCATGTTTCCAGAGGGATTTGCCATCGGCGGCTGCCAGCGCTTCGGTGATGATCTCGCCGCCCTGGCGGTGGGTCATGATCACGCAGTTGTCGCAGACCACTGCTCCGGCATGACCGCTGCCCAGCATGCGCTTCCACACGATCTCGGGTTCAGCACTGCCGACGATGGCGGTTTCATCAGTGGCGGTGCAGTTGCGCAGCGGGCCGAGAAACTGCGGCCAGTCGCCTGCCTGGAGGCTGGTGAATGCGCAGAGGCAAAGAAAGATCGGGCGCATAAAAATGAGGGGGATTAGCTGACGAGGGAGAGATTGGGATCCACATCCGCCTCCAAGGGGGAGGTGTGGCCAATGCTGAAACGTTGCGCAGCGGCGAATGCAATCATGCCCGCATTGTCGGTGCAAAGATCCGGCCTTGCGAGCAGCAGTTGCAGGCCTGCTTTGGCGCAGCGCGCAGTGAGCGCCGCCCGCAGGCCACGGTTGCAGCTGACCCCGCCGCTCACGGTGACAAGCGTCTCCCCGCATTGCTTGGCCGCGAGCACCAGTTTTTCGACCAGCACCTCGATGATCGCCGCCTGCACACTGGCGCTGAGATCTGCCAGCACCTGTTCGCTCTTCAGGTCGACTCGTGGCAGTTCATACAGCACGGCGGTCTTCAAGCCGCTGAAACTGAACTCCAGGCTGCGGCCATCCAGGAAGCTCCGCGGAAAGGCGAAGGCTGTTGGATCGCCACGTGTGGCCAGCTTGTCGATCTCCGGCCCGCCGGGGTAGGGGAGTCCAATCATTTTGGCCACCTTGTCAAAAGCCTCGCCTGCGGCGTCATCACGCGTGCGCCCCAGCAGTTCATAGCTGCCCACGCCACGCACCCGAACCAGCATTGTGTGTCCGCCGCTGACGATGAGCGCCACACAGGCGCGTACCGGGCCGTTGCCATCCATAAAGGGGGAGAGCAGGTGGCCCTCCATGTGATTCACGGCCAGGAAAGGCTTGTTTTCAGAGATGGCCAGCGCCTTGGCCATGGACGTTCCAATGAGCAGAGAACTCACAAGCCCCGGACCGCTGGTGGCTGCAAAAGCTGACATGTCGCCGAGCGTTTTTCCGGCGTCAGCCAGGACCTGCTGAACCAGCGGCCGCACGTGGAGGATGTGATTGCGTGAGGCCACCTCCGGCACGACTCCGCCATACTGGCGGTGAATTTCAATCTGTGACGCGATCCTTCCAGCGATCAGCTCGCCGTCCAGGGTACAGATGGCCGCAGCAGTCTCATCGCAGGAGGATTCAAGGGCGAGCAGGCAGTCTGGCATGGCAGTCCATCAATGAAGTATAAACAGGTGTCCAGCATCCGGAATTCGGCGCTGAAAGGGTGAAAAAAGAAGCCGCCGTCCCCCGGTTGGGTGGGGAACGGCGGCGCAATGTGACAGTTGCCTGTCAGACTAGAGCTTGTGACCGTCTTTGCAGTCGGCCTTCGCTTTGGCGTCGCACTTCGCACATGCCGTCTTTAGCTGGAACAGGATGCATGAAGCATCACGGACGCAGCGACAGAACAGTGGCAAGACGGATCATTAAATGATCACACGTAAGTTTCACAACCAGCCGCACTAGGCGGCCGAGTGCTTACTTGCCGCTGTGCACTGGTGGTGGCGGCGGCGGAGGAGCAGGCTGCTGGCAAGCGGAGAGGACGGCGGAAGCCGCGATGAGGGCAAGGATAGCGATTTTCATGTGTGTGGGTGTTAACCTGTTTGTTAAGCTTCCCATCCACCAGACTCCTGGCAGCGGGATTTTTCGAGATTAACGACAACTTCTGTTTTTGCAAACAGCCAAATGCATTCTCTGCGAAAACGCGCAAGGGAGGCATAGGAAAGGGGATACTTGGGACTACCATAATGTTAGACTGTGTTTTGATGAGAATCACCCATAGGGCCCGTTCTCTCCCAAGCCGTAGGCCATGCCCAAGACTTCACCGTCATCTTCCGAGAAAAAGATGCGCAGAGGTCTGCAGCAAACCTCACAGTCATAGTCCACATCGCATGGCACCTCGTTATAGGATGGGGTAGAAACCTCAAATTCCTGAAAACAGCTCGGGCAGGTGACTGGGGTGGTATGCATCAATGATATTTGAACGCATCATCCTCGTCCGGTGTATGCAGTTTCTTGTGGGTTAGAGCGGGGGGAATGGGCGTGTCGCAAAGGGGGTATGTGCCTATCTCAAGCCCGCCAAGAACGCCATGAGGTCTGCGGCTTCCTGCTCAGTCATGCTTTGCAGCAGCCCTTCGGGCATCAGGGACACCGGCTGCGGCTGCTGACTTTTGATTTGGTCACGTTGGATCGTTTGCGGCTGTCCGGTGGGGAGCTTGAGAGTGATCGTCCTTTCATCGGAATGGGTGACGAAACCACTTTGCACGCTGCCGTCCTTCAATGTGACGAGCCAGGTCTCGTAACCCTTGGCGATGTTTTTTGAGGGCTTATGCAGGCTTTCGAGGATTTGCTCACGCGTCAGTCGCGCCCCCACCTTGCTCAGATCCGGGCCGAAATCGCGGCCGATGCCGTTGACGATATGGCAGGCCAGGCAGGTGGCCAGCTTGCCGCTCATGCTGACGAGTTCACTGCCGCGCTTTGCATCACCTTGGACGGCGAGGAGCTTTTTCGCGTCGAAATTCACGCCGAGGGTCTTCACCCGCTGCTCAGGCGGCAGGAAGCGCTCGAACAAGGAAGTGATGTTCGGATCACCACTCGCCATCGCGGCTTTGATGGCGGCCTCACGCCGTGGCTGAGGGATCTGCCCGGTGGACACGGCCATCATTAGGTGAGTCGGTGAACTGCGGAACCAATGCAGGGGATCGGCGTGGATCCGGTATTGGTTTTCCGGATGTTTGCCGGAGAGCAGCTCGGCCTCATATCCGGAGTCTGCCTGCTGCAGCATGTCTTCTTCGCTGACATAGCTTTCTGCGGGGCCTTTCTTGGGGTAGATGCTCGAAATCCAATCCCATAGTAGCTTCAGGCCATCAGGGTCTGGGTCATGCGCGCCGATCATCGGCATATGTCCGCTGCCTGTCCGTGCAATGCGCTGAAACAGGATGCTGCGGTGAGGAGCCCACGGATAGATTACGGCTGGATCACTGATGCCAAGATCTCCCCGCTTCGGCTTTTCATAGATTGTCATCGTCTCCGCTGTGGGCAGATCGAAGTTCACCATCAGCGGCACGCTGCCGCCGCCGTGGCGACGGTGGCAATGGGCGCAGTTGGCATGCAGCCAGGAGCGTGCGCGGGATTCGAGATCAGCCTTGGTGTCTCGACTGGAGACTAGGTGGTTTTGCAACCGTCCAAGAAAAGGGCCATCGAACAAAGCTGATGCTTCGGCTGGTTTCTTGCCGCCAATGCTGACAAGCTGATCCGGCTGAAATCCAAGAGCGAAGCCGCTCCAGTTGTTGTGACATCGGGCGCATTCGGCGCGGCCATGGATGCGCCAGGGCTGCTTTTGCGCGGTGAACTCGGCACCATCGACGTCGACGAGCTCAGCATCCGTGCCTTGGTCATTCCAGCGGTAGGAATAGCCGTTCCAAGTCTCGCCATCGAAATGGAGCACTTGGGTTTCGATACGCTGCTGGGTGGCTGTCCAGGTGATGGTCCGGGCGAGCACGGACTCGGCGGGCCATTCGACTTTGTAGTTCGGCTTCGCGGGATTGCCGCTGGTGGTGGTGCGGATGCTTTTGCCTTCCGGCAGGGCGATGAAGCGTGTGGCAGTGGCGCCGTCTTGCCACATCGGTTCGGCAATCTCAAAGTTCAGCACGCCTGTGGCGGGTGTCTGCGCAGCGGTGTCTTTGAACAAGCCTGTGTCGCTGAGTTTCCGCGGAAACTGGCTCGGTTTGCCGACGGCAAGGTTGGGTGCCAGGCGGTAGATTCGTGTGCTGTTTTCCCAGTTCATCCAGTACACCTCACCATCCTCGCTTTGTCCGAAGGTGACGATCTTGTGGGGAGTGTCGGCAATTTCCTCACGGCGCGTGACTTGTTTGCCGTCATGCCAGAGCGCCCAGATTTTGCCGGTTTCGTAGTCGCCGTAGATGTAGGCTCCGTTCAATTCAGGAAAGCGGGTGCCGTGATAGACATAGCCGCCGGTGATGCTCGCGGCCTCGGTGTGCGGATGTGCAGCCACGGGCGGGATGATGGGCTCGGGGCGTTGGGTTTCTGGCTTGATCGGCTGGCTTGCTTCATACGCGCTCCAGCCATGGTTGCCTCCGCGTTGCACGAGGTGGATCATCTCCCACAGCTCCCAGCCGACGTCCCCGCACCATAGGCGGCCTTGGGAGTCAAAGCTGATCTTCCAAGGATTGCGAAAGCCGAAGGCCCAGATTTCCGGCATGGCCTTGGGTGTTTTTAAGAAGGGATTGTCGGCTGGAATGGCATACGCTTTGCCATTTTCCTGATGATCCACGTCGATGCGCAGGATGGAGGACAGCAGATCGCTGATGTCCTGCCCTGTGTTCAGCGGGTCAGGTGGGGAGGGGACTTCAGCGTCGCCGGTGGAGATGTAGAGCTTGCCGTCTGGGCCGAACTGAAGAGAGGCCCCATTGTGGCCGCCGCTGCGCCATGTCAGCAGCACGGTCTCCGACTTGGGATCAAGCACCGGCGGCTCTTGCTGCGTGAGTTTGAAGCGCGAGAGCTTGGTGCCGTCGGGTACTTTGTCGCCGTAGGCATAGCAGAGGAAGACATGGCCGTTCTCCTTCCACTGCGGATGAAACGCGATGCCGTAGGCGTATTGCAGCGCGGGATGCTCCGGCTTGAGATCGATGAGCAGGTCTTTGGCGCTGACGTCAGGTGCGTCCTTGAAGCTCCAGATTTTGCCTCCCTTTTCGACGGCGACAAAACGCTGCGCGCCGGGTACGGCGATCATCTCCAAAGCATCCTGAAGTGGGATTGAGGCAAAAGTCTGCTCAGCAATGAAGGGTTTCGGCGCTTCAGGTGAACCATGGACGTGTGAGGTGGTCCATTGCGCATGAGTCGCGGCGGTGAAGGCGAGGCAGAGGAGAAACACACGGTGCATTTTTGCATCATGGAATGAACCGGCGGCATTCGCCAAGCATGAAATGAGTGCGCTCTGCCGGGGCTGGTACTTGCGGCTTGTGCTGGCGCGCATGCCTTTGGTAGTCTCCCAGCATGCATGCCCCGCTGCGTTACCTGCTGTTTTTGCTCATCTCCGTTCATCTGAACGCCGCTGACACTTCCGGCGGACCAGTGGACTTGGGCACCCCCTCTTCGCTTCGCACCGGCACTCTGCTGCGGGAAAAGCGCGAAGTGCGCGTGCAGGAGGGCAAAGGGCGCATGCAGAAGTCCAGTTCTGCCAATAACTTTTTCTGCCGCTTCGTTCAGCAGGTTAACCTCGTCCGGCGTCTGATGGGAACTGACACCGAGGAGGTGCAGGTGCGCGAGATGCTCTGCGAACTGATCAATTACAACGGCCCCGCCCCGCAGCCTGCCGAACAGGCCGGGCCCTTGGTGGGCAAAACCCTCCGTCTGCGCAAATCAGATGGAAAATGGAAATGCGCCTTGGTCGGAGGGAAGCCCACGGCAGAGCAGCAGAAGTTCCTCAATGATCTGGCATTCACCAGACTTTTGCTGGAGATCCCGGAGGCGTGCCTTCTCAATCAGACGCGAAAAGCCGGTGAGACGTGGAAAGTCAGCATCAATGAATCCAGCGGCAAGGACTACGGCGCGGTGGTCGCGGAGGACATCGAATGCACCCTGGTCGCCGTGGATGAGCGCTCCGACGGTTCGCAGGCAACCGTCCATATGGTCGGCAAGTTCACCATGGAGCGGCCCATGAATTACCTCAGCCGCATCGAGGTCGCTTTCGACATCACCCTCGTCCGCCGCCTCTCCGACATGCTGGATGTGAGCACCAAAATATCTGGCACCTTCAAGAATATCGCCCAAGTCAACGACGCGGAAGGCAAGCCGGCGGAGCTGATCCTTGAGCTCCCCTATACCCTCGTCCGTACCCAGGCGATCGAGCGCAAATAGCCGCCCCTCGCAAAAAATCGTCATTCACAGTCGACTTTCGCCAATCTTTCTCCTTCTTCCCCGCCTCAACTCAACCACACACCCGACATGCCACGCCCCGTCACTCTCTTCACCGGCCAGTGGGCCGATCTTTCCGTTGATACCATGATCCAGAAGGCCAAGGCTTTCGGTTATGACGGTGTCGAACTCGCCTGCTGGGGCGACCACTTCGAAGTGGACAAGGCCGATCAGGCCTACTGCGATGCCAAGCGCGCCAAACTGAAAGCCGCAGGCATGCAGTGCCACGCCATCTCCACCCATCTCGTTGGTCAGGCCGTGTGCGACAACATTGACCCACGTCACGCCCAGATTCTTCCCGGCCATATCTATGGTGACGGCAATCCTGAAGGCGTCCGTCAGCGTGCCGCTGAAGAGCTCATCAAGACCGCACACGCCGCCAAGCGTTTCGGCGTCAGTGTCGTCAACGGCTTCACCGGCAGCAGCATCTGGCACCTCGTCTACTCCTTCCCGCCGAACCTCCCCGGCCAGATCGACGCCGGCTACAAGGACTTCGCCAAGCGCTTCACCCCGATCTTCGATGAGTATCAAAAGCTCGGCATTCGCTACGCGCTCGAAGTGCATCCCACCGAGATCGCCTTTGACATCGCCAGCGCCGAGCGCGCGCTGCAGGCCGTCGATTACCATCCTGCCTTCGGCTTCAACTACGACCCGAGCCACTTCGGCTACCAAGGCGTGGATTACATCAAGTTCCTCTACAAGTTCAGCGACCGCATTTTCCACGTGCACATGAAGGACGTCGCCTGGGGCATCGGTGACGGCACCGCTGGCGTCTTCGGTGGCCACGTCGATTTCCACAAGCCAAGCCGTTACTGGGACTTCAAGTCCGTGGGCCGTGGCAACATCAACTTCGAACGCATCATCCGCGCTCTCAACGACATCGACTACGGTGGACCGCTGAGCGTCGAGTGGGAAGACGGCGCCATGGACCGCGAGTTCGGCGCCGCCGAATCCGCCGCCTTCGTGAAGAAGATCGACTTCCCGCCATCGAAGATCATCTTCGACGCGCAGTTCGCTGAGAACAGCAAGTGATGGGGGCGCACGCTCGTGCGCAACATTCGCAACTCTTTGACAGCCCGGGATCATCTCCCGGGCCGTTTTCGTTGATTGAATCAAATTCCCAAAGTGGTAGGCTTCTCCACCATGGGCATCGCAAAAGCCAAAACCAAATACACTGTAGAGCAGTACTACGACTTGGAAGAAAACGAGGTGTACAAGAGCGAGTTTCACGACGGCGATATATTCGCCATGGCAGGGGGCAGTTTGGAGCACAGCTTGATCGTGGCCAGCCTGCTTCGTGAACTTGGCATCAGGCTCAAAGGTAAAACCTGCATGCCATGTGACAGCAATTTGCGCATCAAAGTTCCCACCACCGGTCTAGTCACCTACCCGGACGCCTCGGTATTTTGCAAGAAAATCGAATTCGATCCCAAGGACAAGCGCCAGCAGACTGCGATCAATCCGACCATCGTCTTTGAAGTGCTTCCCAAGTCCACTGAGAGCTACGATCGCGGCAAGAAGGCGGAGAACTACCGTCAGCTTGAATCTCTAAAAGCCTATGTGCTTGTTTCCCAAACCAGCGCTCACATAGAGATTTACGAACGTCACGGTGACGGATTCTGGTTCCTCACCGAAGCCAAGGGACTCGATCAAGAACTCTCCATCAAAAGCCTCGGCATCCAGCTTCCACTGGCCGAAGTCTATGACCGAATAAAGTTCGGGAAGAAAAACTCCTGAGCGCTGGCCAGTTTCATTTTCACTCCACTGCTTTCCGCAGTTCCATCACCGTGTTGACGATATTCTCCTCCGTCTTGTCGCTCCAGCGCGTGGGGTGTGAGCCGTAGATCATGGCACCACCACCTTCGTAGCCGCCTTCCTGCCAGATACGCAGACTGGGGATGTAGGCCATGACGTCGTTGGTGTAGCCGCTGACCCAGACGATGGGATCTTTAATGTCCTGTTTGAGGCGGAGTGAGTAATCCACAACGACTTCACCGCCGAGCGTGACCCACGTGAGTTCGTTGCCAAGGCGAAGCACCTGTACGGGATAAGGATAGGTCGGGGACAGAGGACCTTCGTCGGCGATGCGCTGGAGCACGCGGGTGGCATGCGTGACCTGCCATTTGTTCGTGGACTTCTGTTCTTCAAGGAGCTGCTCGCGGGTGGGCAGCTTGTCATAGGCCAGTGGGATCTCGCGATACGCGGCGCGGATGTTGCCCTTGATGCGCTGCATGTGGGTTTCCAGCGCGGCCTGCACAGAGGTGGCGAGCGACTTGCCGTGGGTTTGTGCGAGTTCCGTTTTTTTGCGCGGGTAGGGGTTCTGATCGCCGCTGCATCCATTCGCAAACATCGCCACCGCATCGGGGTGCGCTTTTTCAATTTCCTGCTGCGCATAGCCCGCGTAGTCGCCGCTGAATTTTTGATGACCCAGCGTGGTGCAGTGGCAGGAGTAGCCAAAGATGATCGCGATGTCCTTGCCATCTGCGCTGCTGGCTTTGAGCACGGGCACCGTTTGATCCACCGAGCCTTTCGGATTCGGGAAATTGTTCCAGCCGCCTTTGCCGTCCGGCGTGCGGCGGTTCATGGAGACACCACAGCGGGCCGTGCTGTAGTCGAGATGTGCTGGCACTGATTTTTGCAGCGCTTCACCGACGAGTTTGACCAAGGTGTTTTCCAACTGGGCCATGTATTCAGCCGCTTCTTTCTCACGCAGCGCCAGATCATCTGCGCCATGAATCTTGCTCGTGCGCAGTTCCGGTCCGCTGTGCGTGTGGGAGGCGTTGATGGCGAGGTTCGCCGGTTCGATGCCGTAGTCTTTTTTCACCCGCTCAGCGATGGCAAGGCGCAGATTTCTCGGCACGCCGATCAAATCCATGGTGATGAGAACGAAGCGCCCGCCTGCCTGATCCGTGAGCACCAATGCTTTCGCGAACAAATCCAGCTCCACACCTTCGGAGGGTTTGGTGCGTCCTGCATAACCTGCCATCCACATCGGTTTGTCCGGGGTGATTTTTGCTGAGGCCGCGCCGGCTTTCCAGGCGGGCGCCTCGGTCACAACAGGGACGGCGGCGATAACGAAAACACAGAGGAGAAGAGGCAGCCAGAGTTTCATACTCACTACCAAAGCCGCCAGGCTGACAATTCTTTATCGCTGCGCGCAAATACCCTGTTTCCCGCGAATGCCGGATGTGCCCAGGTTTTGCCGATGATCTGCCAGCGGGCCAGTTCCTCGCGTTTGTCGGGCTTCAGCGTGACATAGACGAGTTCACCGCTGGCGTTGAGCAAGGCGGCGAGGTTGGTTGATTCCTGCATCCACACAAGAGACATCTGCGGATTGCTCTCCTTCGGAGTGAGTGAGTTGTCATCGCTCCAGAGGATTCTGCCGGTCTTGAGCTCGAAGGCTTGGAGACCGCGAGTCTTGTCGAGCATGTAAACGACGCCGTCTTTGTACAATGGAGCCGACATGAGGCCGCAGATCTCGGTTTGATTTTCCCACAGCAGCTCGGGAGTCTTTTCGAGTTGAAGCGCCTTCGCGCCATGCCAGTAGCCCGAGACGAGAAGAATGCCGTCACGATAGAGCGGTTGCGCGATGCTGACGCCATACGTGATCTTGTATGGAACGAGCCAGTTCACCCGACCGCTGTCTGGATCAAGGCTCTGCACATGCTCCGGTCCCCACGCGATGAGCTGACGAGTGCCCATATGCGAAATGATCTCCGGCGTGCAATAACCCGCTGCATCTGGGCCGCCGCGCCAGACTTCCTTGCCGGATGTTTTGTCCAAGGCGATGACGGAGCCTGCATTTGCCCCGACATGAAGGAGCACTCGATTCCCATCGATCACCGGCGACGCTGCAAAACCCCACTTTGGAATCTTCGCCCCGAAGGTTTCGACCGTGTCCACCTGCCATACCACCTGGCCCGTCACAGCATCGAGACACGATGCCACACCCGTCGCACCCAGGGCGTAGGCCCTGCCATCGGAAATGTTCACCGATGAACGCGGCCCGGTCCCGTACTCCATGCTGCCGTAGCTGACCTCCCAGCTGTGCTGCCAGATATTTGTGCCGCTCTCAGCATCGAAACACAGAATGCGTTCGATCTCTTTGGGAGTCTTGAGCCGGTCCATCACATACACCCGTCCGTTGCTTGCAGTGACACCGCCGAACCCGGCGCTGATCTCTTTTTTCCAAAGTCTCTCGGGCTCTTTCCTGGCAATGTCCGCCGGGATATCCTTCGGATTCCAGCCTCCATCCGCATTCGGCCCACGCCAGCGCGGCCAGTCCTCAGCGGCAGATGCAAGGGTTGAAACCAGAAAAGCCACAAAAAAATTCTTCATGCTGCTTCAATACGAAGCCGCCTTGGAAATTTCGCAACACGATGTCAAGCCATGGCTCCGACAAAAGTTTTTCACATGTGATCTTGAATGGTTGCTGCCCGTGATCGTCTCGCTAACTCCACTGATCCCAACCGGATTTTTATCCTTCACTTTTCCCTTTTCCAACCATGTCTGCTGCTAACGAACTCAACATCAATGTCACCCACGTCGAACGTGTCGCCAAAGAGCTGGGCCTGCGGGCCATCCAGGTCGGCGCGACGGCCAAACTCTTTGCCGATGGCGCCACCGTGCCCTTCATCGCCCGTTACCGAAAGGAGGCCACCGGGTCTCTGGATGAAGTGCAAATTCAGAACATTCAGGAGCGCATGACGCAGCTCGTGGCGCTGGATGACCGCCGCACCGCGATTGTGAAATCACTCGAAGAACGCAAGCTGATGACCGACGTCCTGCGCGCGAAGATCGACAAGGCCGAGACGATGAATACGCTGGAGGACATCTTTGCGCCGTTCCGTCCGAAGCGCCGCACACGCGCCACGATCGCGAAGGAAAAAGGTCTGGAGCCGCTGGCGGACTTCATTGAGGCCAACCTCATGACCCACGGCGTGGATCTGAATGGCGAAGTGGTGAAGTATGTGAACCCGGACCACGAAAACGAAGAGCTGCGCGTCAAGGACGCCAACGACGCGCTGAGTGGTGCGCGCGACATCATCGCGGAGCGCATCAGCGATCATGCGGATGCTCGTGCCACCTTGCGCAAATTTTTCGCGGAGCAGTCCACGGTCGTTTCCAAGGTCATGTTTGGAAAAGAAAAGGACGAAGAGGCGCAGAAGTTCCGCGACTACTTCGACTGGAGCGAGCCGCTGAAGGCCATCCCATCTCACCGCATGCTCGCCATTCGTCGTGGAGAAAAAGAAGGCTTCTTGCTCATGCGCATCCAGCCTGCGGAAGACACCGCGATCAAGTTGATCGAAAACCTTTTTGTCAAAGGCGGCAATGCCTGCTCTGACCAGATGAAGCTGGCATGCGCCGACAGCTACAAGCGCCTGCTGAGCTCCAGCATGGAGACGGAAGCGCGTCTTGAATCGAAGAAGAAGGCTGACACCGAGGCTGTGCGCGTGTTTGCCGACAACCTGCGCGAGCTGCTGCTGGCGGCGCCGCTGGGACAGAAGCGTGTTCTCGGCATCGACCCCGGCTTCCGCACGGGCTGCAAAGTCGTCGTCCTTGATGCTCAGGGCCAGCTTCTCTACAACGATGTGATCTACCTGCTCGGCGAGGGCAGTGGCTTGCTGCACGCGAAAAATTTGGTGCTCAATCTGGTGGATCGTTACAAGATCCAGGCCATTGCCATCGGCAATGGCACCGCCAGCCGTGAGACGGAAATGTTCGTGAAGAAGATCGGCGTGCCGGCCTCAATTCCGGTGATCATGGTGAACGAAAGCGGCGCCTCCATTTACAGCGCCAGCGAAGTCGCGCGTGAGGAGTTCCCCAATCATGACGTCACGGTGCGTGGTTCCGTTTCCATCGCCCGCCGTCTCATGGACCCGCTCGCGGAACTGGTGAAGCTCGATCCGAAATCCATCGGCGTCGGCCAGTATCAGCACGACGTGGATCAGAACCAGCTCAAGACCAGTCTCGATCATGTGGTCATCAGTGCGGTGAACGGCGTCGGTGTGGAGCTGAACACGGCCAGCAAGCAACTGCTCAGCTATGTGTCCGGTTTGAACAGCGCGCATGCGGCCAACATCGTGGCCTTCCGCAATGAGAACGGCCCGTTCAAGAGCCGCAAGGATCTCATGAAGGTGCCAAGACTGGGCGACAAAGCGTTCGAGCAGGCGGCAGGCTTCCTGCGCATTCGTGATGCCGTGCATCCGCTGGATGCCAGCGCGGTGCACCCAGAGCGCTACCCTCTCGTCGAGAAAATGGCGGCTGACATCGGCTGCACGGTGCCGGAGCTCATGCAGCGTGCGGACCTGCGCCAGAAGATCGACCTCAAGAAGTATGTGAGCCAGGACGTGGGTCTGCCAACGCTGCAGGACATCATGAATGAGCTCGCCAAGCCAGGCCGCGATCCGCGCAAGCAGTTCGAAGTCTTCAGCTTCGCCGACGGCGTGAACGACATGAAGGATCTCACCGTGGGCATGAAGCTGCCGGGCATCGTGACGAACGTAACGGCCTTTGGCGCTTTTGTGGACATCGGCGTGCATCAGGACGGCCTCGTGCATGTGAGCCAGCTCAGTGACACCTTTGTGCGTGATGCTGCGGAAGTCGTGAAAGTGGCGCAGCGTGTGCAGGTCACGGTCACGGAAGTGGACATTCCGCGCAAACGCATCGCCCTGAGCATGAAATCCAAGCCAGACTTTGAGAAGAAGCAGGGGGCCGCAGGGCCACGTCCTGCGGGTGGGCCTGGCGGCGGCGGTCAGCGCAGCTTTTCCAGCGGTGGTGGTGGCCAGCGCAGCTCCGGCGGCGGCATGGGCAATCCCTTTGGCGGCGGCGGTGGTGGCGACTGGTTCACTGCGGCTGCGGCCAAGGGGAAGAAGTAGTTTCAGCCGACTGCATTCTTGCCAGTCCGTGATCTTCCCATACGATTCAGCTTATGAAATCAGCCCATCTCCTCACACTGGCTCTGCCGCTGCTTCTCACGCAATGCGTGGATCCTTATCAAGGTCCGAACGGTGCTGATCCCTATGCGAATCCGTACCGCCAGGACATGCGGGACCAAGGTTCGCAGATGAACAGCATGGCGTTTGAGCGTGGCCAGCAGGACGGGCAGATGGATGCCCAGCAGGGCCAGAGCCAGAACTACCAGCGCTATCCATCACGCTATGACCGCAATACCGAGATGGCTTACCGCGATGCATACAATCAAAGCTATAGCCTGACGATGAACAGCCGCCGAGAAGTCGGGGGCTATCCGAATCAGGGCATGGCCCAGCCACCTGCGCAAAATGTGCCGCAGCAGCAGGCACCGCGTGATCCGACCTACAACCAAGGTTACGACTATGGTCTGCGTGACCGCACAGGCGGACGGGTGGCCGATCCTTCGGCGCAGGTAGGGCGCTATGATCCGCGCTATCGCTCCAGCTTTGAACGCGGCTATTACGACGGCTACAATTCAAGCTCCTCCGGCGGTGGTTCAGGTGCAGGCGGGAACTTGTGGTTCCGCTAAGCGGGGCCGGAAGCGCATCAGCACAAAAAAACACCGTCACGGCAGGCCATGACGGTGGTCTTGTTTTGAAATGACTGCGCGGCTAACCGGTTATTCCTGGGCAGCAGCTTCAGGAGCGGCGGTCTCAGCAACTTCAACGGCCGGAGCTGCGACTTCAAGGGCTGGAGTGGCTTCGGCGGCGACTTCAGCAGCCTTGGGCTTGGTGGTGGCCTTCTTGACGGCAGCTTTCTTGGCTGGAGCCTTCTTGGCGGTTTTGGCTTCGGATTTAACGGCGCGTGCTTTGCGGGAGACGCCGGCCTTGGCCAGAGCTTTCTTGCGGGCAAGATAGAGCTTACGGCGGCGGCGTTTGATGACTTTGTTCAGTTGTTGACCCATGATGGATGATCGGTTGTCGTTTGCGGTTTTGAGGGCGGCAAGAGTTCCACTGATCAAGGTCGAATCAAGATCAAATGCAGTCCGCCCCCGGTTTCCCGGGGTTCGAGCGCGGTGAAACCCTCTTTTGGAGCAGTTTTCAGGGTTTTTTGTCCTCGGCTTTGGGCTCCTCGCTGGCCTTGGGGGCCTCGGGCTTGGATTCCAATCGCGATTCCACGCTGTTTGCAGCCTGCTGGGTTGGCGGTACTTTGAACAATTTGCCAGTGTAGGGGCACTTCACGGTCTGGCCGGCACTCATGCCGGAAACATCCACCAGCTGCGTTTTGCCGGCGAAGGGGCTGTTCACCATGTTGATACGGCCCGGGACTGGGGCGCCGTAGGGCAGGCTTTCAGTGGTGGCTTCGGCACTGTCAGTGTTTTTTGGTGCCGGGCTGACGGGAGGCGGATTGTGCGCGATGCGCGGAGGAGCCGTGTGGACAGGTTCTTCCACCGGAATTTTCACATCCGGGCTGCGTACCAGCGAGGAACTGCTCGACCGCTTACGAGGCACATACCTGGAACTGCCCAATCCCGTGGAGAGCGTGCTGAAATAGTTGTTGGGCGTGTAACCGGTGCCGTAGCGAGGGCGCTGAGTGTAGGAGGAGTAACGGTGGGCGTACAAAGCACCGGTGCGGAATGGCGGTGACGGTCTCGCAGAGGTCAGGTAGGGAATCAGTCCGTTCGTCTGAATGCTGTGCCAGGCCTCCCTGGGTGGCATGGCGCACTGGACCAGAAGGACGACCGGCGTCAGCATGGCGAACATGCGCGCAACACAGGCGGTGGGGCAACGCGAAGCTTTCATGGATTTTAAGAAGATGAAGGTGATGACGTTGATGCGAAGTGTAACTTCACACAACGCCTGACCATGCTTGCAGGAGTATGCCCAAAGGGCAAGACAACAGCGTCGTAAAATCCAGTGATTACGATGTAATTCGCTAAATTTCCATACCAGCTAAACTGGATATTTTTTAAGCCGCTTGAGCGATGCCTATCTCTTGATCATTGAGATAGCAGGATGGGTCAGGCGCCCACAGATCGCCGGTCATTTGCAGAGCGCGCACGCGGAAGCCGCCACCGCAGACATCCAGGAAACTGCATTGCGCGCACTTGCCAGTCAGGTGCTGTTTGCGATCCCGCAGGGCATTGAGCGTGGCGTTGTCGCGATTGCTCCAGATGTCGCTGAACTTGCGGTCCTTCACGTTCCCCAGCGTGAGTTCATGCCAGAACTGGTCGGGGTGCACATTGCCCTGGGTGTCGATGTTGCTGATGCCGGTGCCGCTGCTGTTCGCACCGCCGCCGTTCCAGGTGAGCAGTTCCATCGCACGTGCGGCACGTTCGGGGTTCTCCCGTTTCAGACGCATGTAGAGGTAGGGGCCGTCGACAGGTTGATCGACGGTCAAAACCTCACGGGGCTTGCCGCTCGCGGCCCACTTGGCGGTGCGATCGAGGATCTTGTCGATGGCTCCGCGTGTCTCCTCGTGCGGCACTTCCATGAGATCGGCACCACGACCGCTGTAAACGAGGTGGTAAAAGCAGACGCGCTCGATGTCCTCCTTCTCGATGAAGTCGAGGATGGATTCGATGTCGGCGATGTTGTGACGGGAGAGCGTGAGGCGCAGGCCCACCTTCTGGCCCACCGCCTTGCAGTTCCGAAACGCAGCCACCGCTTTGTCAAAGGCTCCCACCTTGCCACGGAAGTGGTCGTGCGTGGCACCCATGCCATCGAGCGAGATGCCGACGTAGGAGAAGCCGATGTCCTTGATGCGCTGCGCCCACTCGGGATTGATCAGCGTGCCGTTGGTGGAAAGCGTGAGACGCAGGCCCTTGCCCGTGGCGTATTCGGCCAGTTCAAAGAAATGCGGATGGATCGTGGGTTCGCCGCCGGAAAGCAGCAGGGCGGGCACTTTGTACTCGGCGAGGTCATCGATGACGGCTTTGCACTGCTCCCAACTGAGTTCACCGGGGTAGAATTTCGAATCAGAATCTTGGTAGCAATGGACGCACTTCAGATTGCAGCGGCGGGTGATGTTCCAGACGACAATGGGCCGGCGCTCAGCGGCGGAAGTCGGGGAACCGTGGCCGCGGCCATAGCGCAGGTGGTCCATGGGCTGGGCGACATCACAGTAAAGACGGGTGAGATTGATCATGACCCGGAATCAACGCACAACCGCGTCCGGGTCGCGCCGCCGATCTTGCGCATTGCGTGACCTAGGTTGCCTCAGGCCTGTTCCGTGGTCTGGAAGTCGGGGTAGGCGTTGGCGGCGTGCTCGGCAAAGTCGAGCCCGTCGATCTGCTCATTGTCCGTGGCGCGCAGGCCGACGAGCTTGTCCACCAGCTTGAAGATGGCAAAGCAGATGGTGAACGCGGAGAGCGTGACAGAAAAGGTGCCCAGCGCCTGCACGCCGAGCTTGTGCGCATCAAAGCCGTCCTGATTGAAGAGGGCCACGCTGAGGGTTCCCCACCAGCCATTCGCGAGATGCACCGGCACCGCGCCCACGGCATCGTCGATCTGCATGCGCTCCAGCGCGATGGTGGCCACCGTGGTGATGATGCCCGCGATCAAACCGACGACTAAGGCGGAGGCGGGAGAAATATTGGCGCAGCAGGCGGTGACTCCGACGGCCCCACCCAGCGAACCGTTGAGCGTGATGCCCACGTCCGGCCGGCCTTGCACAAACCACATGGAAATCATGGCGGAAAGGGCGGCTGCCGCAGGAGCGATGGTGGTGTTCACCGCGATGCGGCCAATCGTGCCGTTGCCGATGAGGGTGGAACCGGCATTGAAGCCAAACCAGCCAAACCACAGGATGAACACCCCGAAAGCGGCGAGTGGAATATTATGACCAGCGATCAGTCGCGGCGTGCCGTCCTTGGCGAAGCGGCCATGCCTTGCTCCGACGACCAGAATGCCAGCCAGTGCGCATGCACCACCGCAGCCATGCACCACCGTGGATCCGGCGAAATCGACGAAGCCCAGCGCTTCCAGCCAGCCCTTTTCTCCGCCGACTCCAAACGCGCCGCCGAAGCTGCCCCAGGCCCAATGCCCACCGAGCGGATACACAAGGCCCGCCAGCAGGCCAGCATAAATCAGGTAGCCGACGAATTTCGTGCGCTCCGCCATGGCTCCGGAAACAATGGTGCAGGCGGTGCCGGCGAAAACGACCTGGAAGAACCAGAAGGCCCACAGCTTGTCGTCTGCCGCGTGATTGGAGATCCAGAAACTGTCACTGCCGATCCAGCCGCCCGCGCTGGTGCCGAACATCAAGCCAAAGCCGATGAACAGGAAGACGATGGCGCTGATGCAGAAGTCGAGGAAGTTCTTCATGATGATGTTGATGCTGTTTTTCGCCCGTGCGAATCCCAGTTCCACCATCGCAAATCCGGCCTGCATCACAAAGACCAGCGCTCCCGTGGCCACCATCCAGACATAGTTCAGATTCATCTGCACCGTCTCAATGTCAGACTTCAGGGCTGCGTCTGCCGGCGTGCTGGCAACAGCGGGAGCCGCCGCGGCGGGTGCGGTCGCAGGTTTCACGGCTCTGGCCACCTCACTCAGGGTGCCCTGGCTGGCATCCAGCTTTTGAATGATGGTGTCGAGCTTGGCCTCGATCTTGGCGCTGCCTTCCTGGGCAGACGCACAGGTGAGCAGTGTGATGAAGGCAAAAAGGCAGGCGCGGAAGTGCAGCATGTGTGTGGGTCAGGTTCAGAATTTCAAATGTTCCATCGAGGCGTCGAGTTCGACGAGCAGCTGACGGCGTTTCGAAGTGTTCGGCACATGCTCGATCACGCTGATGGCGAGCTTGCGCACCTCCGTGGCGGAAAGGCGGTAGGGGTCGGGGATTTTCGCTTCGTCAATGGTGCGTTGGATCAGATTGCTGGCCTGCGCACGGCCCATGACCTTGCCCAGCACGCCTTCCACGCATTTGCGCACAGCTCCCCACTGATTGACGGTCGTTTCTGCTTTTTCGGTGAGCTGGGAGAGAGCACGCGGACTTGTGACGACGAGTTCTTCGATGCCGTCTGCCGGCGGCTTTGAAGCTGGCTGCGCCTCCGTAGAGGCATCGTTCAGCACCTTGGCGTGATCATTGAGCATCACCGATGCGGCGCTGGCCGCGAGATCGGAGTCTGCACGTGAGGTGAGGAAGAACAGCATCACCGCTTCATCCTGCGTCACAATGAGCAGGGAGCCGCCGTCAAATTCCAGGAAGACCTGGTGCATTTTTCGACGCACCTGGCGGTAGCCGTCGAGCATCTGGATGATGATTTCACGCAGGTTCTCCGCACGCGTGTCGGAGAAGGGCATCTGCCGGTGGATGGTGTTGCGGCCTTTGAAAAGCATTACGCCTGCCACGCCGTCGAGGCGTTGCAGGGAGGCTGCGGAGGTGATCACAGAATTCAAACTCATGAGGAAATCGGGATCAGCGTGCCAGTGACTCGCGCACCTGTTTGATCGACCGGCGGTTGTTGCTGATCATTCCGTGCCAGCTGCCAGTCTTTTCCCCCGTGCTGATGGATGTCTGACCATCCCTGTCTTCCACGATGGCGATTTCCAAACGGCGCATGCCGAGCGTCTCCGCCAGCTTGTCTGCGAAGTACCCAACATATTTCACCTCGCCGGCGAAACGCTGGGCGGACTCGGTGTCGCCACCTGACAGAGTTTCGCGTCCCTGAAAGGACTCCATCTTGATCAGACCAGGATCGGGTTCCATGCGGACGATGTTGCTGGGTTGCGCACCCGCAGCGTGGCGGGCTGATGAGATCGGAATGATGCGAGTTGGTTCCATCTGAATGCTTATTCAAAGCATCCCGCGTGCCAACATGCCGCACACCTCGTAACAGCTTTGTGAATACAGGCTGGCGCACAAAAAAGAACGGCCCTGATTTCTCAGGGCCGTTCGGCAATGGATGAATCACCCTCACGGGGTGAAATGAGGTGGGTATCGACTAGAGCTTGGCGAGGCTGTCATCCAGCGCGGCGATGACCGTGCTGATGCTGGCTTCGGACTCGTCGCCCATGTTGGAGACGCGGAAGGTCTTGCCCTTCAGCTTGCCGTAGCCGCCGTCGATGATCATGCTGTGGTTCTTCTTCAGCAGGGCGATGAAGGCCGCCACGTCGATGCCCTTGTTGTTCGCCACGCAGGTCAGGGACTTGGAGCGGAAGCCTTCAGGGGCGAAGAATTCGAAGCCGTTGCGGCGCACCCACTCGTGCACCATGCCGTTGAGCTTGGCGTGGCGGGCGTAGCGGTTGTCCACGCCTTCGGCGAAGATCTTCTGCAACTGGTGGCGCAGGCCGTAGATCAGGGAAATGCACGGCGTGCTCGGCGTCATGCTCTTCTCGCCGTTGGCCTTGAACTCCAGGAAGTCAAAGTAGTAGCCGCGGTCGTTGATCGTGGCCGCACGTGCCATCGCCGCTTCGGAAGCGGTGAAGAGGGCAAGACCCGGAGGCAGTGCGAAGGCCTTCTGGCTGCCGGTCAGCAGCACGTCGATGCCGAGTTCGTCGAAATTCACCGGCACAGTGGTGAAGCCGGACACGGAATCCGTGATGAACATCACATCCGGGTACTTCTTCTTCAGCGCGGCGATTTCCGCGATGGGACTGAGCACGCCGGTGGAGGTCTCGTTGTGGATGAAGGTCACTGCGTCGAACTCACCCGTGGCCAGGCGCTTGTCGATCTCGTCAGCACGCACGGGCTGGCCCCACTCCACGGTGTAGGCTTCAGCTTCCTTGCCGCAGCGCTTGGAAACGTCCAGCCACTTGTCGGAGAAGGCGCCGTTGCAGCAGTTGAGGACCTTTTTCTTCACCAGATTGCGGATGGAACCCTCCATCACGCCCCAGGCGGAGGAAGTGCTCAGAAACACCTGCTGTTTCGTGCCGAAGAGAGTCTGCAGCATCGGCTGGATCTCGGCGTAAAGGTCCTGAAACCCCTTGCCGCGGTGCCCGATCATTGGCTGCGCCATCGCAGCATAGGTGTCAGGGCTGACTTCAACGGGTCCAGGGATGTAAAGTTTGACGTGGGTGCTCATGCTTGGTGGAAGGGGGAAGGCGAGTGTAGAAGGCCCGCCCGTCTGCGCAAGCCCGAGAAACTGGCGTTTGCATCCAGGCATTGCCGCCTGCGGCACATCTTGACAGGGGAGGCGGCTTTTCATACAAACGCAGTCATCATCCCATGCGTCCATTCATTATCACCGTCTTTGTGCTCTTATGCATTCTGTCAGCCAAGGCAGTGATGTTCTACAATGATTCAAAATTCATAGACTTCACGAAAATCACCAAAGACGACCCTCGCATCACAATAGCACCTTCAGACAAACTGAATTACACCCAAAACGGTCTGGGCTGGGATGGAGACAGTCAAGCATCACGAGACGGCTCCTTCACCACGGCTCCGATTGCCGTCGGAACCGACTGGCGCCCAGCGACAGGTGTCACGCTAGTGGGAGAGGTCGGTCCTGTCTCTGAGGAATTCAAATCACATGGACGGCTTTTTGCCCGGTACAGCCCGGATAAAAAGAATTGGTCAACCTGGCAGAATCTCCCTGCCGCATTAGAGCCGAGGATTCTCTCTCACGTATCAGGGCAGAAATCACGAGGCAAGGGGCTCCAGTTTTCGGGAAGGTTGCAGGTTCCCAAAATAGAACAAAGCCGTTATAAAGAATTGTTTCGGGAGTATCAAATGCTCAATATACCTTGGGCAAGCGACGAGGAGGCCGCTGTTAAATGGATTTTGAAGCAGGATCCGGACTTCTTCTCCAGGAATCTGCCTTTCATCGGCTACGTTCAATTTCATTTTGAGGGATCGTTCAGAGGCGGAGTGCGCGTCACGTCTTTCGAATACGATATTCAGAGTTCTGTTGGTGGTATACACGCTTCACCCAAAGATCCGAATGCATATAAGAATAGGGGAGGTCCTTGGCGTTTTGATGCCACGAAAGAAAAGTGAGGCTCAAGTCCGCCCCGGCCACCACTAGCGTCGCGAAGTTGCCCACGTGGGCCTCGCGGAAGCTTTTGAGCACGGCGGCATCCTTGGGGTTGCTGGTCAAGGCAGCCGCCCTTGCATCTCGCGCCACAAATCGTCTGGATCACAACGCAGATCGGCCACGCCAATGACCACGATGTCACGTGGCTCGGGTACGTAAAAGAGGGCCAGTTGGCGGCGGCGCAAAATCAGTCGCCTTACTGGAAACCGCCACTGTGCTGTCATCAGCGGGAAGCAAAGCAGCAATGCCGCTGCTCTTTCGACCTCTGAAAGCAGACGAACTCAAAAGCCTTCAGCATGATCCTCAGCAATGGCATAAAACCGCTGCATGTCGGCCTCGGCAGCCCATGTCCAAATCAACTCGCGCTTCATGCACGGGAGGCCAGGATGCGCGCCTTCACCTCGCTCCATGGCGATACATGCTCAGGATGCTGCAGATACTCTTGCCAGCGCTGTTCCACGAAAGCCGCAAGCTCCGGGTTTTCATTAGCCGTATCGTCCGTCACGTCCTGCCAAAGCTCGGCCATGAGGGTCAGCTTGTCCTCGTCAGGCAGTTGCGCGATCTCAGGGAAGCGTTCGGCGATCATGTGCTGAGAATAAGGGTATGGAGGCGGGCAGTCAAGGTGGCGTCACGCCCAGCCCAGCCACCCACTCAGCGTCTTCATATCCCTCACATGCGCCTCGCGGAATTCCTTCAGCACAGCTGGGTCCTTCGGATCGCCCTTGAGATACTCCAGATGCAGCGAAATCGGGCCGGTGTAGCCGGTTTTCATGAGCATTTTGCCGTAGGCGGGGTCCACCTGGCCTTCGCCGATGGGGACGGTCACGAGCTTGCGGCCGTCCCATTTGAAATCTTTGAAATAGGCGGCGCCGATGTGGTCTTTGACGAGGTTGAACTCCAGGGGCCAGGACAGGCCGCCTTCGCAGGTGGAATGCAGGATGTCGTAGGCGAAGCTGAAGTCCGCCGCCGGATACTCGCGCATGATGGAGTAGATGTCCCACACGGGCGCGCCGAAGTAGTCCTTGCCGCTGTGATTTTGAAACATGGGCTGGATGCCGATCTCCTTGCACAGGGCCACGAGGTCCTTGATCTTGGGGCGCACGGCCTGAAGCTGCTCCCAGATGGGCTGCTTGAGATCGTACTTGTAGTAGTTCATGCGGAAGCGCTTCACGCCCAGCTTGGCCGCTGTGCGCAGCACCTCCTCCGTGCGCTGCTCCTTGCTCACCTCATTGATGCCGGAGGTCAGGATGGTCATTTCCAGGCCCTGCTTTTTCAGCGCCTCGATGTACTTCGGCAGCTCATCCACCACCTTTTCCGGCTCGATGTGCCCTTTGGGGCGGATCGGTGACTCCACACCATTGAAGCCCGCCTCCGCGCCCAGACTGGCGATGTCATCAAAGCTCAGGCCTTGCAGGTGCTTGGTGAAAAAACACACGGTGTTCTTCGATTTCGGCGTTTCCGCCATCAGCGGAGCCGTAAAAGCCAAACTTGAGAGGTTGCGCAGGAAAGTACGTCGTGTGTTCATGAGTGAGCTTGAACAACGACATCGCACGTCCGACTCCTTCACTCAACATGCATTCCGTCTCCGGCCAGAACATCATCCTCATGGGCGGCACCACAGGCCTGGGCCTGTCTGCGGCAAAAAAGCTCGTGGCCACCGGTGCGCGGGTGGTGGTGACAAGCCGCACGCAGGAGAATGTGGACGCCGCTCTGGCAGAACTCGGCCCTCAGGCACGGGGCTTTGCCGCCGATGCCGCCACCCCGGAGGCCGCGGAGCGTGCGGTAGAGCTGACTGTCAGCGAATTTGGCCGTCTGGATGCACTCTACCACGTCGCTGGCGGCAGTGGCCGCAGCCGGGGAGACGGCCCCCTGCATGAAATGACCGACGAGGGCTTGGACTACACGCTCGCTCTCAATTTGAACTCCGTCATCTACTCCAATCGCGCCGCTGTGAAGCAGTTCCTCAAGCAGGGTGGCGGCGGGGTGATCCTCAACATGGCCAGCGTGCTCGGCTACTCGCCCTCCGCGCAGTTCTTTGCCTCGCATGCCTACGCAGCGGCCAAGGCGGGCGTCATCGGCTTCAGCAAGTCCATCGCCGCGTATTACGCCCCACAGAACATCCGCGTGAATGTGATCGCTCCCGCGCTGGTGGAGACGCCCATGTCCAAACGCGCCGCCGGCAATGAAGAGATCATGACCTTCATCAAAACCAAGCAGCCCCTCGACGGCGGCCGCATCGGCCACCCCAAAGACTGCGATGCTGCGGCGCTGATGCTGCTCTCTGCCGATTCCAAATTCATCACCGGCCAAGTCCTGGCCGTGGACGGCGGGTGGACGGTGAGCGAAGGACAGATTCCGGATGCTCGATGCTAGATTCTAGATGCTTGATTCAACAGCCACGACCATTGAAGGCCGCATGACTTCCTCCATCCAGCATTCAGCAGCGAGCAACCAGCATCTAGCCATCGGCATCGACCTCGGCGGTACGAACATCAAGGCCGCGCTTGTTGAAACGGCCAGCGCTCGCACCGTGGCCACGCTTTCGAAACCCACCCGCGATGGCGAGTTCGACGGCGACACGCCGCGTTTTGCCCTGACCGTGCGTGAGATCGTGCAAGAGTTTGAAGCGCAGGCCGGGCAAAAGCTCCGCGTCGGCCTCTCTGCGCCCGGGCTGGCGAATCCCGACGGTCACTGCATCGACTGGATGCCGGGCCGCATGCATGGGCTGGAAAAATTCCACTGGTCCACTTTTCTGGAGCGCGACTGCCGCGTGCTGAATGACGCCCACGCCGCGCTGCTCGGCGAAGTGTGGGCTGGAGCTGCGAAGGACACGCAGGATGCTTTCATGCTCACGCTCGGCACGGGTGTCGGCGGAGCGATCTGGAGTGGAGGGCGTCTGCTCAAAGGCAGGATCGGCAGGGCAGGGCATCTCGGCCACATCACCATCGATGCGAATGCACCGTGCGATGATTTCAATACACCGGGCAGTCTCGAAGATGCCATCGGCAATCAAACAATAGGCCAGCGCGGTGAAGGACGTTACGCCAACACCCATGCGCTGCTCGATGCCTTCAGCGCGGGCGATGAACATGCCGCCAAAGTTTGGCATACCTCCGTGCGCCATCTCGCTGCTGCTATTGCCTCGCTCATCAACGTGCTCGATCCCGAAGTCGTCATCGTCGGCGGTGGCATTGCCGTCGGTGCCGGTGCCCGTCTGTTTGATCCACTGCAACAAGCCCTCACCGGTTTCGAATGGCGGCCCGGCGGCCATCAGGCCCGCATCATTCCTGCCCAGCTCGGCGACAGCGCCGGATGCCTCGGTTCCGTTTTCAATCTCCTGCAACACTCATGACTCCCGCCCTCCAATACCTCGAAGCCAGCCAAGGCCTTCTCAATCGCGTCCGCGAGCAGCTTCCGCTCATCCAGCAGGCCGCCGACATGTTCGCAAAGACGATCCTCGCCGGACAGATGGTGCACGTCTTTGGCTCCGGCCACAGCCGCATTTTGGTGGAGGAAATGTGGCCACGTTATGGTTCCTTTCCCGGCTTCAATCCCATCGTCGAGCTCTCCCTGACCTTCCACAATCTCGTCGTCGGCGCGAACGGCCAGCGGCAGGCCATGTTCCTCGAAAACGTCAGCGGCTTGGCGAACCGCATCCTGCGGAATTTCGATCTTCAGCCCGGCGACAGCGCCCTCGTCATCTCCAGCAGCGGCTGCAATGTCGTCCCGGTGGAAATGGCCGAAGAATTCCAACGGCGCGGCGTCAAAGTCGTCGCCATCATCAGCACCACGCACAGCGAGGCCAGCACCAGCCGCCACCGCGATGGCAAAAAGCTGCAGGACTTCTCAGACATCGTCCTCGATACAGGCGCACCGGTTGGCGATGCCATGATCAAGATTGAAAATCTCGACACCCCAGTCGCCCCTGGCAGCACCGTGGGCGGTTGCCTGCTGGTGAATGCCGTCAAAGCCGAAGTGGCCGACCGGCTGGTCAAAGCCGGCCAGCCACCGAAGGTGCTCACAGCGGGAGCCGTCGTCGGTGCTGCGAAAGCGACGGAGCTGTTTGAAGCCGCTTACGACGAGCACGCGAGGCGAATCGCCAAGTATTATGCGAAGCTGGGGGCATGAAGACTTTCAAAATGTTATCAGGAACGCAGCGATGCCTGAGACTCTGTGGTCCAGTGTATCTCTTGTTTTTGGTGACATGCTTGCCGGGTTATTTTTTCCAAGTTCAGTTTTTACAGTCGGTGTGGGCAGGGATTGCCATGCCCGCCCACATGACAGCGCTGATGATGGATCAGTGCGTGGCCGAAATTGCGGGTGGTTATGATTCCAAAAGGGACATGGTGGTTTTTTACTTATCCTATGCCGCTGCGGCACTTGTTTGGATTGTTTGCGCCCTGAGCCCATGGTGGCTGTTTGTCCGCATGACAATGGGCAAAAGGCTGTGCCTCCAAGTGGCGATACTGGCGGCTGGTTACTTGATGTCTTTTCTCCTCGCCGTATTTCTTGATTTCCCCACGCCAGACTGACTTGTGAGGCTCATCTGGGCATTAGCCCACCCCCAGCCGTCTCCTGCGGAGCAGCATCAGCACACCCACGGAGGCGATCAGCACGCTGCCGCCGGGCTCTGGCACGGGAGTGGCGGATATATTCAGGTTCGAGATGGTGGCAAAGTCGGTGCCGAGGCTCAGTGCGGTGGCGCCGACCTGCGCATCACCAATGAACCGCACGCCAATGGGGCCGCTGGGAGCTGTGCCATCCAAGATGTAGTCCAGGTTAACGGTGCCTGTCGTGACACCCGAGCCCAGCAGGCCGGCGATGTTGATCTGGGAAGTGTTGTTGGTGCTCGTCAGCGTGTTTCCCAGTCCGTCGATCAGTTCAAAGCTGAAACTCGGGTTCAATCCCGCCACGGAGCTGAGCAGGCCGTTGTTGCCATCCACATCAAAGCTCACGCTGTAATGGGTGTTGGGGGTGTAGTTGAGAACGTCCCCGGGAGTGTCGAAATAAGCCACCGCCTGCCATCCATAGTGAATGCTGGTGCCGGCTCCCAGGAGGCCGAGCAATGAATTGTTGTCGTTGCTGATCTGAAACTGCAGGGCTGATCCTGTCAACGCCACCTGCGCGGCGGATTCGGTCAGGCTAAGGAGAATCGTCGCGTTGGCACCTCCCTGGGCGGTGAGATCCCACAGCCCCCGGGTTGCAGTGGTGGATCCGTTTGAAAGAGTGATCGAGACCAGCCCTCCGCCCGGGACATCGTAAGTAACGGGTGCGGAAGAGGGGAAAATCGAGCTGTAGCTGCTGCCGGTGCCGACGATTGGCGTTTGGGCATTAAGTGACAAAATAGTAAGCAAATTAGTTAATATAAACAAAATGAATGGGTTAGTTTTCATAAGGATGTAAGTTTTCAAAAGTACTCTACGAACTTAGTTAAGTATGCGTGTGCTAAACTAAGATTTAATTTAGAAGCGGATGAGACGAATGAACCTTCCCGCCGCATCGGTTGTGTTTTGCCGCTTGGCTTTGACGCTGAGTTACTTGCGCCGTTATGCTGGGCTCATCATGCAATCCCAACCCCTACGCACCTCCGTCATTGGCAGTTATCCGTTTCCCGGCTGGCTTGAATTTTCGGCCCGGCATCTCGCGGAATTCGGCAGCGCCGACATCGCGGAAATGCAGGATGATGCTGCTCAGGTGGCCATTCAGGATCAAGTCGCCTCTGGGCTGGACGTCATCACGGATGGCGAGCAGACGCGATTTGACTTCAATTTGTCCTTCTACGGTTTCATCGAGGGCATCGCACTGGAGCCTGCCAGTCCGCGACGCTTTGGACCGCCAGCGCATGATCAGCGCGGCAAGCATGAGATCGTGGGCGAACTGCGCGCCCCACGGGGTCTGGGCGTCGTGGAGGAGTTCGAGCGCCTGCAGCGTCTGGCCTCACACACCGGCAAGCGCTTGAAGGTCTCCGTACCCGGGCCCTACACGCTCAGTGGACGGCTGTCACCGAACGCACAGTACAAAGACCGCTACGCCATTACCGAAGCGCTGTTGCCCATTGTGAATCAGGAGATCGCGAATCTCGTGGCGGCGGGTGCTGAGGAAATCTGCGTCGATGAGCCCAGCATGAGCTGCTACGGCTACCGTGAAGACACGAAGCGCTTCGTGGACATCTTCAACCGCACCGTGAGCAGTGGCTACGGCAAGGCGCGCATCTGCACGCACCTCTGTTTCGGCAATTTCAAAGGTCATCCCGTCGGCTGGCGCAAATACGCGCCGCTGTTCCCCGCCTTCCTCGATCTGCATTGCGATGAGGTGCACGTGGAGATGGCGAACCGCGAATACGCCGAACTGGAAGTCATCAAACCGATGGCCGAACGCTATGACGTGGCCGTGGGCATCATCGACGTGAAGAGCTACCACATCGAAACACCGGAACAGATCGCCGATGCGGTGCGCGCCTGCTTGAAGCATGCGCCTGCTGACAAGCTGGTGTTTGCGCCGGACTGCGGCCTCAGCCAGACCGCTCGCTGGGCGGCCAAGAAGAAGCTCGCGAGCATGGTGGCGGGGGTGGACATCGTGAAAAAGGAGCTGGGATTGTAACGGCAAGATCTACAGCCTTGGGCTAGTTCAGCCGTCATGGAGACTCCGACGAAAGCAACACCGGCAGGCTGTGTCATCGGCTTGGTTGGCATTGCTCTTGTTGGTTATGCCATCGTCTGCGGGTGGGTCTGTTATCTCGGCATTCAATCCACCGAAATCGTAGAGAAAGGAAGTCTGCTGCGCTTCTACGGCATCTCGTGCGGAGTGTCGCTTATAGGCGGCCTCTGGCTGCTGCGTCTTGGCTGGCGCATAGCCCTGGAGTCGGACATGTCCGACCTAGATGATCCAGGCAAGCCGACGCTGCGCTTTTGAGTTTTGCGAGTTGCCGCCGGTTACCCGATCTTCACCACACCCACCGTCGTGTTGTCCTGACGGTCGTTGTTGATGCGGCGGATGGCGAAGATGATCGCATCGGCGATCTTGTCCGCCGTGGTGTGCTTGCCAAAGCTGAGCAGTTCTTCCAGCGCCTTGTGGGTGAGAGTGAAGATGCCATCGCTGGCAGCGATGACGATGTCACCTTTCTTCAGGGCCCAGGGTTCGGAGGGCGTGTCGATCATCGCCAGCGGCATGCCCAGCAACGCGGCTTGCAGCGTGTGGCGGTCGGGGTGATTTTCGGCTTCCTCACGGGTGATCTCACCGCGATCTGCACGGGCATCAATCAGCGGGGAAAGGCTGTGGTCGGCATTGAGGCGATGCAGCACGCCATCGCGAAAGAGGAAGAGCGGCGAGTCGCCCACGCTGATCCATTCCATCGTCTTCGGCGTGATGAGCACACCCACCATCGTGGTGCCCATGGGCGGAGCCACGCTGGGCATGCGGCTGGTGATGATGCCGAGGGTCTCATTCGCCGTTTCCACGGCATGCTTGAGCTTCCATGAGGGCGGGCCGTCCTGCTCATGGTAGGCACGCACAAAGGCGTTCACCCCGATGTAGCTGGCCACGCTGCCGCCGGCATGCGCGCCGAGTCCATCGCCAATGACGAGAAGCAGGCGCTCAAGGCTGCGCTCCTCGGGTTCGGCGGCGTCGGCAAAGGCATAGTAGTCTTCCTGGTTGTCACGCCGGCCCCGATACTGCCTCGCGGCAAAATCCTGCTCCTGGATGAAGGCAGGTGGCTGAGATTCAAACAGGGGGACTCGATCGGTCAGGACGGTGGTGGCGCTCACTCGGCGGAAAACTGGTAAATCGTGGTGCTGCTGAATTTTTCACCCGGGCGCAGGGTTGCGCTGGGGAAGGAGGGATGATTCGGACTGTCGGGATAATGCTGCGTTTCCAGGCAGAAGCCATGACGCTTTGCATAAATATGCCCCGCTTTGCCCGGCACGCCATTCAGGTGGTTGCCGGTGTAAAGCTGCACCCCGGGCTCCGTGGTGCGCACGGTCATCACCCGGCCGCTGGTGGGTTCCTTCACCGTGGCGGCCAGTTTCAGGCCGGTGCCAGAGAGGACGTAGTTGTGATCGTAGCCGATGCCTTGGACGAGCGGTTTGAAATCCGCGCCGATGCGTTCGCCGATCTCATGCGGGGTGGTGAAGTCCAACGGCGTGCCCTTGATGCTGGTGATCTCTCCCGTGGGGATGAGGTCGTCATCGGTGGCGGTGATTTGCTCCGTCGGAAGCGTCAGTTCGTGGCTGAGGATGTCGCCGCTGCCTTCACCGGCCAGATTGAAGTAGGCGTGGTTCGTCAGGTTCAGCACCGTGGGCTTGTCCGTGGTGGCGTGGTAGTCGATCTTCAGGCTGTTGTCCTCGGTCAGCGTGTAGGTCACGGTGCATTGCAGTGTGCCGGGGTAGCCTTCCTCGCCATCCGGGCTGGTGTAGCTGAGTGCCACGCCGCTGGGGGTCGGTTTCGCGGACCAGAGCTTTTTGTCGAAGCCCTCTTTACCACCGTGAAGCTGGTGCTTGCCGGAGTTGGCGGTCACCGGGTACTCCACGCCATCGAGCTTGAACTTCGCATGGCCGATGCGGTTCGCATAACGGCCCGCGATGCAGCCGAAGAAGGGGTTTTTGCCAAGATAGCCGTCCAGCGTGTCAAAGCCGAGCACGACATCGGAGAACCTGCCGTTTTTGTCGGCCACCTTCACCGCGACGATGTAGGCGCCCCAGTTGGTGAGACTGACCTCCATGCCCTTCGAATTCCGCAGTGTGAAGAGTTTCACTTCCTCACCCGCCGGGGTTTTTCCCCAGATGGAGGATTCAACACTGGCAGCAGGTGACGAACCGGAGATCGACATGAAAAGCAGGAAGAGGGTTGGTAGCGCGAGGAGGCGCATGGTGGCGGGTTGGGGAAGTTGGATCGCGAGTGTGACGGTACTGCTCGATTTTCGCAAGAAGGGATTCCATGACCCGGCATGAAGTTTCTGGCCTGCACCGCATGATCGTGTGTAACCTCCGCTGCCACATTCCCCATGCAGCTGGTATCATGGACTCTTCCACGCCCTCATCCGATCCCTTCCACGGACTGAACCCTGCCGACCTGATGGCCGCTGCCGCCATGCCGACGGACGGCGGAGCCGACACGCTCCCTCTCACCCCGCGTGACCTGCCTACGCTGGCGGAAATCGCCGCTGCGTTTCCCGATCTCGAAATCCTCGATCTCATCGGCCATGGCGGCATGAGCGCGGTGTTCCGTGCGCGGCAGCCGAGGCTCGACCGCATGGTGGCGCTCAAGGTGCTGCCCAAATCCCTCGCCGCCACGCCGGGGTTTGCGGAGCGCTTCACACGGGAGGGGCGCGTGCTCGCACGGCTCAGCCACCCCAACATCGTGACCGTGCATGACTTTGGGGAGAGCGGCGGCTTCTGCTTCCTCATCATGGAATACGTCGATGGGGTGAACCTGCGGCAGGCCATGCGTGCCGGCCGCTTCACCCCGGAGCAGGCGCTGAACATCATCCCCGTGATGTGTGAAGCATTGCAATACGCCCACAGCCAGGGCGTGCTGCACCGTGACATCAAACCGGAGAACATCCTGCTAGATACGAAGGGCAGGGTGAAGATCGCCGACTTCGGCATCGCCAAGATCCTCAACGAGGACGGCGACGGTGGCATGATGCTCACGCAGAGCGGCGCCAAGCTCGGCACCGCGCCTTATATGGCGCCGGAGCAGATCGAGAAGCCCGGCAGCGTGGATCACCGTGCGGACATCTACAGCCTCGGCGTGGTCTTCTATGAGATGCTCACCGGCGAGCTGCCGCTGGGCCGCTTTGCCGCACCGTCCGAAAAATCTGCCGTGAATGGCAACATGGACGAGGTCGTCTTTCGTGCGCTGGCCAAAGACCGTGCCATGCGCCAGCAAAGCGCGGGTGAGTTCAAAACACAGATTGAAGGCATCGCCTCCATGCCGCCGCAGATGCGGCGCTCGCTGGCCCTGCGGTTCAGCAGCTTTGAGTACAAGTCCAAGCGCACGCTGCTGGGCAGGCCGCTGCTGCACATCACTTCAGGCATTGATCCCACGACGGGGCGCAAGCGCACGGCACGAGGCTTCTTTGCCTTCGGAGACCGTGCCGTGGGAGTGGTGGCCTTTGGTGGTTATGCGCGTGGCTTGTTCGCCTGTGGTGGCATGGCAGTTGGTTTTTTTGCTCTCGGTGGCATGAGCATTGGCCTCATCTCCTGGGGGGGATTCGCCCTTGCATTGCTGCTGGCCTATGGCGGCCTGAGCGTCGGCTTTTTATCCGCAGGCGGCCTGGCTGTGGGCTGGGAGGCGGCGGGAGGTTTGGCGGCAGGTGTGCATGCGTATGGCGGACAGGTTTTTGCTCTTGTCAGCGGCATGGGCGGCCAGGTTCACGCACCTCAAGTGATCAAGAATCTCACGGAGGCGCCGCCCCTGCTGCTATGGCTGGTGCAGGCCACCAATCAAACCGCTTCCATGGTGACGTGGATCTGGCTGCCAATGATGATCCCATCCGTGCTCATGCCGTGGTGGGCGCGCAGGCAGCTCGAATTTGAAGCGCAGGGCGGTGCCCAACGTGCGACCGCATGGCATGAGCGCCCCTCGCGTGTGCTCTGGTTAATTCCAGCTGTTGTCCCCTTGTTTCTGTCTCTCAGCTGGATGACGCTCCACTGGGTGCATGCGAGCCAGACGGGTGTGACCGCGCAAACCTTGGTCGCGTCCGGGATTGAAATCATTGGCAGCATCCTTGCAGTGGTCAGCCTGCCGCTCTGGCTGCGTCTGGTGCCGATGAACTCCTTTTACGGCGTGCGCCTGCCCTCGACCTTTCTGTCCGACGAGCGCTGGTATGATGTGAACGCCGTTTTTGGAAAGCATCTCTATGGCTGGTCGCTCACCGTCGTCGCTGCGGGCATCGCGGGCATTTATCAATTGCCGCGCCATCAGGACGCCTACTCATGGGCTGCCATCACGCTCACGTTGGTGGCCGTTGCAGCCTCGGTGGTGTCCACACTGGTGTGGATGCACCGGCATCCGGTGGGCCGTCCTGCCATCAAGCCTCATCGGCTGGTGCGGAATCTCGAGCTTGTCATCCCGGTGGTCGTGCTGATGCTGTTCGTCCGCTCGTTCATCGCCCGGCCCTATTTTATTCCGAGTGGCAATGAACCGGGGGTGGCTAAAAACAGCCGTTGGATCGCCTCGCATCTCGACACCGGTTTTGCCCAGGGAGACCTCATCGCCTATGCACATGAGAACGGGCAGACCTGGCTGGCGCGTGTGGTTGCTGTCGAATCCAAAGGCTTGCATCTGAAACGCGGTGGCAATCCGGAGGAGTTCTTCATGCCGTGGGAGAAGATCATCGGGAAGATGCTGTTTCCGTATTATTCGCCGAATGAGTTAAAGGGGGCCGGTCTCACTCCAGCCGTTTCGCCGACAAGTCCGGTCATTGAAGGAAGTGCCTCTGCGCTGCAGCACAAACCTGTGCTGAAGTTCACGCGTCTCAAACAAAACCGCAAGGAGTGGCAGTGGCCGGTTTACACTCCTCAGGGCAGGCCTGTGCCCGCAAACGAGTCCGAACCGCTGATCGAGAAATCAACAGGCGGGGATGTAGAAAACCAAAGCGATGAGACCTGCTGGCTGCAGCTCTGGTTTGGGCATCCAGACTTTGATCAGTACAGTGTGCTGAGGGTGGACATCACAGACGTGAACGGCCAGCCCTTGCTAGATCGAGATGCAGATATTGCCGGACCTGGCTGGTCGTCTGACAAGCCGACGCCTTTTTTTAAAAGCCTGGTCATCAGCCCAGGCCGTCGCGGCAAACTGCCCGAGAAGGTGCGCATCGTGCTGCACTACAGCATTGGGCCGTGGAAATACGGCTCCAATGTTCCTACTGACTTCAATGGCTCCATGGCTCTTGGAGATGGCTGCCTGCTTGCTGCATTGGGTGAAGATCATGATCAGCGTGCTTTTCTCGCGTGGTCCAAATTTGAAGATGAGACCAGCTATGATGGGGTGGCTTTGCTGGAGAACGGAACCTCTTTGGGCTCTGTCGGCAAGTCCAGCAGCGGAACCCACAACAGCGTGACTGAAAGAATTTATTTCCTGACACATCTGCGAGAGGTGGAACGCTTTCGAATACGCAGCCGGAAAATTCAAACGGTCACGTTCGACTCGGTGGTTATTCCTCCCCTCCCATGACCTCCTCCTTCCACGAAACCCGCTGGACGCTCGTCTCACGTTCACGCGGCGAGGACACGCAGGCGAAGGTGGCGCTCAGTGAACTGTGTGAGGCCTACTACGCCCCGGTGATGGCGTTTCTGCGGCGGGATGGGCGTGCTGAAGATGTGGCCCGTGATCTGGCGCATGACTTCTTTGCCAAGCTGCTCGCGGGTGGGACCATTGACGGGGCCGATCCTTTGCGTGGGAAATTTCGCAGCTACCTGCTCACGGTCTTGAAGCGCTTTGCTGCCAACCAACGCGAGCATGATCGCGCGGCCAAGCGCGGCGGTGGCCAGATCCATGCTGTGATCGACGGTGAGTCCGACACGACGGGCGCGGGCCTGCAAATCGCCGACACGCGCACTGAGGCGCCGGATGCGGCCTTTGACCGCCAGTGGGCGCTGACCTTGCTCGCGCGTGCGCTGGCACGTTTGGAGTCCGAGATGCGGGATGAAGGCAGGTCAGAGCACTTTGATGTGTTGAAACCATGGCTGACAGCAGAAGCCGATGCGACGCCGCAAAGCGCGGTGGCCACGAAACTCGGCATGAGCATCGAAGCCATCAAAGTGGCCGTGCATCGCCTGCGGAAACGCTTCCGCGAGGCTGTGAAAGCAGAGATCGCGCAAACGGTCAGTGATACGGATACGGTGCGCGAAGAAATGGACTCGCTGATGGCGGCGCTGAGAAAATAAAAATCCCCTGTCCTTGCGGAACAGGGGATCTCGCGTTGCACAGCAACAAAGGAACTTTACGCCACCGGCGCAGCAGCAACTGCGGTCTCCGGCTTCTTCTCCTTCCAGGTGCTCTGGATGTAGATTTCGCGCAGGGTCTTGAAGTCGATGTTCGTCGGGCTGTCGGTCATCAAGTCGCTGCCCTTGTTGTTTTTCGGGAAGGCGATGACTTCGCGGATGCTGTCTTCACCGCTCACCAGCATGGCGATTCGGTCCAGACCCAGGGCGAGGCCGCCGTGAGGCGGTGCACCGAAGCGGAAGGCGTCGAGCAGATGGCCAAACTTGTGGGCCTGCTCTTCTTCGTTCACGCCGAGGACGCTGAACATCTTGGCCTGCAGATCCTTCTCGTGGATTCGGATGGAGCCGCCGCCGAGTTCGTAGCCGTTGAGCACCACGTCATAAGCTTCGGCGCGCACCTTGCCGTATTCGCCGGCGTCCATGAGCGGGATGTCTTCCGTCTTCGGACGGGTGAAGGGATGATGCACGGCCACCCAGCTCTGCGTTTCAGCATCGTGGGCCAGCAATGGGAAATCGACAACCCAGAGGAAGTTGAAGGCGGTGCTGTCCTTGGTCAGCGCGGTCATGTTGGCGATCTCGACGCGCACGCGGCCGAGGATGTCGCAGGCTTCCTGCCAGGTGCCGGCGTAGAAGAACACGATGTCGTTTTCCACGACACCGAGCTTGGCGATGAGCGCCTTCTGCTCCTCTTCGCTGAAGAACTTCCACAGCGGGCTCTTGTATTCGAGCACGCCATTCGCATCGCGCTCCACCTTGATGAAGGCGAGCTGCTTCACCTTCATGCCTGCCTGTGTGGCGATCTCGTTGAGACGAATCATCTGACCGGTGGTGATACCGGCGAAGCCCTTGGCGTTGATGGCGCGCACGACGCCGCCATTTTCAATGGTGCTGCGGAAAATTTTGAAGCCGCTGCTGGCGAAGACGTCGGCCATGTCCACGATCTCGTTGCCGTAGCGCGTGTCTGGCTTGTCGGAGCCGTAGCGGTCCATGGCTTCCTGATACGTCATGCGTGGGAAGGGTGTGGGGATGTCGCGGTCGGTGCCGGCTTTGAACATTTTGACCAGCAGGTCTTCGACAAGGTTCAGGATGTCATCGCGCTCGATGAAGCTGGCCTCGATGTCGATCTGGGTGAACTCAGGCTGGCGGTCGGCGCGCAGGTCTTCATCGCGGAAGCAGCGGGCGATCTGGAAGTAGCGCTCAAGTCCGGCCACCATCATGAGCTGCTTGTACTGCTGCGGGGCCTGCGGCAGCGCGTAGAAGCGGCCGGGGTTCAGGCGGGCAGGCACGAGGAAGTCGCGCGCGCCTTCGGGCGTCGGGTTGCTCAGGATCGGTGTTTCCACCTCGATGAAGCCTGCGGCGTCGAGGCAGTTGCGTGCTGCGTTGGTGATCTTGTGGCGCGTGCGGATGTTCTTGCTCATGCGCTCGCGGCGCAGGTCCAGGTAGCGGTACTTCATCCGCATGTCTTCGTTGGACAGCTCACGGTCCAGTTGGAAGGGCAGCACGTCGGCCTTGTTGAGCACTTTGCACTCGGTGGCCACGATTTCGATGGCGCCGGTGCCAAGCTTGGAGTTTTCCGTGCCGACGAGGCGTGCAGCCACCTTGCCGGTGATCTGCAGCACGTCTTCGTCACGCAGGTGATGGCTCTGGGCGGCGAGCTCGGCGTTCTCTTCCGGGCGGAAAACGACCTGGGTCAGGCCTTCGCGGTCGCGCAGGTCAATGAAGATGACGCCGCCATGGTCGCGGGCCGAATTCACCCAGCCACAGAGTGTGACAGTCTGGCCGATGTGCTCTGAGCGGACGGCGTTGCAGTGAAAGGTACGGTAGGCGTTGGGGATCATGGCTGAAAAAGGGCGCGTAGAGTCGGCGGATTCGGCCTGCGTGCAAGGGGTAAGGCAGGGCCAAAATCCATGCCGGGGACAGGGAGGAGGAAGGGCGATCTCCTCCGATTGGCATGGGAGCGCACTTCCCGAGCCGGGGCGAATTTACCCGAGTATCAGATTTGTACATCCAGATCCGGGCGTTCGGCGGATTAACATGGTGCCTACCCCAGCAGCTCTTTTTTCAGTTTTAGGTCAACGTGCAGGAATAATACGATGTCCATACCTCCTACAAATTGGTGGCTTTAGCACCGCTGCGGGCTCCAAAGTTAGACAAAATTCGATATTAAATTAGACAAAACAGAAACAAATCTTTGACGAAAGGGTGTTTGTCGCAATTATTCTCCGTTGTCAGGTAACTCCAATCACCATGAACATGACTGAAATTTCCCCTGAGGTTGACCCCAATGTTGTCGAAGACATCCGCCTCCTGAAGCGCATCTCGGAACGCGATTCCGCCAGCTTCCAGACTTTCTACAAGAAGTACAGCGGCCTCATCTTCGCCTCGATCTCCAACGTCTTGAACGACCACCACGACACGGAGGACGTCATGCAGGAGGTCCTCGTGCAGGTCTGGAACAAGGCCCACCTCTACGAACCCCGTAAAGGCAAGCCGCTCACTTGGCTGACGACTTTGGCCCGCAATCGTGCCATCGACCGCATCCGCTCCAAGCAGCGCCGCTCACGCCTGAACGACGACTTCGAGTCCGAAAACAAGAAGGACCAATACGAGTTTGAGCCTTCTGGCCACGAAAACCTCGAGTTCAAGGAGCGCGACACCATCCTTCACAGTGCCGTTTCCCGCCTCACGCAGGATCAGCGCGAAGCCATCGAGCTGACCTACTTCACCGGACTCACCCAGGCCGAGGTGGCCGAGCGCCTCCACGAGCCGCTGGGCACCATCAAAGCCCGCATTCGTCGCGGCGTGAACCGGCTGGAAACGCTGGTAAAGCCACGGCTGGCCTAACTTTCCAACCCCCAAAACTTGGAAAACCAAATGAGAAGAGCGGACTTCGGTCCGCTCTTTTTATGTTTGAAAAAGCAGCCTTGTTTCTGTGCAACGAGGCAACTTCACTCCCGAGCCCGCGAATCGATGCAGATGGTCACCGGCCCGTCGTTGACCAGCGCCACCTTCATGTCAGCCCCGAAGATGCCGCGCGCCACGGGCTTGCCCATCTCGGCCTCCAGTAGCGCCAGAAACTGCTCATAGAGTGGGATCGCGGTCTCAGGACGTGCAGCGCGAATGAAACTGGGGCGATTGCCCTTCTTCGTGCTGGCATGCAGCGTGAACTGGCTCACCACCAGCAGCTCCCCGCCGATGTCCTTCACACTGAGGTTCATCTTGCCCTCCGCATCGCCAAAGATGCGCATCTGCGTGAGCTTCTGCACCAGCCATGTCGCATCCTCCGACGTGTCCTCATGTTCGATGCCCGCGAGGATCATCAAGCCCATGCCGATCTGGCCGGTGATGGTGTCATCGACGGTGACGGAGGCAGAGGAGACGCGTTGGAGGACGAGGCGCATATGTTTTAACCAGCAGCACGGAGATCTAGCTGATCTGCGGAGTTTATGTTCAAGACCTGAATGGTCGTCCGTCCAACTGCGGTCTTGCCAGTGAGGCGGATTCCCTGCCATGCAAAGTGGTCATTCCAGTTTTGGAGACGAGGATGAAACAGCTCGGTCACTGTGCCAGACAGAGGGTCAATGCCCGTGAGATTAGATCCTTTGTGCAAATTGCAGTCGATGCATGCGAGAGCGAGGTTGTCAGCATCATCGGAACCCCCGTGTTTTCGCGGGCGGATGTGCTCAATATGAAGAGCGGCCAATGGTGAATCGTCCTGATGCAGGCGGCAGTATTCGCAGCGCAAGCCTGCTCGTTGGCGAACGAATGCTCTCGTCGCTTCGGTCACGAGGCTCTCTCAGATTGCATTTTCCGGGCCTGCCGACGGAGTGTGGCTACAAATTTGTTGGCCTGAACATAGCCTTCATATTCATCGCGTTCGTCATCGGTCAATTTATCTTCGGTGGACTTGGTGGCAAGTTCCTCAATGCGGGCGCTCAAGGCTTGATCTGGTTTCACTGCCAGCACAGCCGCCTCCTTGCCAGGGAGCAGGAGGTTGAGCAACGGATGCACGCCGCGATGGAAGGCAGACTGAGTACTCATAAATCTATTTTAAGATGTATCAACGGGGTGGTCAATCCATAGAAGAGGTGCCGTTTTACCTTCGTTCCACCCACCGATATGCCGCCTTCGAATTCTTCCAGAAATACTTTTCGCAGGCCTCAGCTCCTTTGGCGCGGAAGTACTCGTCCACCACTTTGAAAACGACATCATACGGCGCTCCTTTGTCAGAGACGGGCCAGTCGCTGCCGTAGATGAGGCGGTCGGGGCCGAAGGATTCCCAAAGGTGGTCGAGGATGGGGAGGTAGTAGGCGGTGTCGCTCGGGGCCTTGCCGTAGTCGCACTTCACCTGCTCCACGAGGGCGGAGACTTTCATGAAGACATTCGGCTGCTTGGCCACGGTGCGGACGTTTTCCCTCCATTCGGGACGCAGGGACTGGGGATCGCCGGAGGCACCGAGGTGATTGATGAGGACGCGCAGGTCGGGCACATCGGAGGCGAGTTTGGCGGCGTGAGGCAGGTAGGCGGGCGAGCCGTTCAAATCGAGCTCTAGGCCATGCTTAGCCAGCTCTTTGGCTCCGGCGAGCACGGCATCCTGTTTCGCGGCATCCTGCAGAAACGCGCCGCTCCAGCGCACCCCGCGGAAGATCGGATTCGCAGCGAAGCGCTCCAGATGGCCTGCAAACTCCGAGCCCGGATCGAGATGACCGACGAATCCCACGATGCTCTTTTCTTTCGCGGCGAGATCGAGAATCCACTGGTTGTCCTCCACCAGAGGGCTTGCTTCGACAACGACGGTTTCTTTGACGCCATGCGGCGCTGCCACCGCGAGCCAGTCGGCAGGCAGCACGGTGCGGTACAAAGGAGTGCCCTTGCCCGGCCATGGCACGCCACCGGGGCGCGTGGGGTCATAGAAATGCGTGTGCGTGTCGATGATCCGCGTCGCAGGCGGAGCGGCCTCAGCGGATTCATGCAGCAGGGCGGCGGCGGTGGTGGTCTGGAGAAAACGGCGGCGGTTCATGGGGAGAGGTACGGGCACACGTAAGCTTCTCAAGCATGGAGATTTTTCGCTGACTTTTTCCGCCAATGTTATGAAATCACGCTCCACCTGCGTCCAAATCCTGCACATGCCGATGGCCGTGCCAGAAGCGCAGGACGTGAACGACGTTCTCGGCTGAGTCGATCCGGTAGATGATCTTGTAGCTGCCTTTGAAGACTAAAACCTCTCGCGTGTCTGGTAGGACAGCCACACGCACAGGGCGACCACTTTGTGCGCGCAGTGGCGATGACAGTTCTGTTTCTGCTGTCTCGATAAGGTTGGGACGTACTGCTCTCCGCGGTCTGGCTCGCCATGCAGGAACCAGTAGTCGTCGATCTCATGAAGATCGTTGAGCGCCGAATCGGTCAGGCGGACTTGGAACGACGTTGAGCCCATTTGTGTTCCAGCAGCTCCCGGGCTTCCGCCAGGGGGCGTTCACGCCCGTTTCGCACATCATCCTCGGCCACGGCGATGTCGCGCAGCAGCCGGGCGTCATCATGCAGCTCGCGCCAGGCAGGCGAATCCTCCGGCAGCTCGGCCAGCCAGGACAAGGTTTGCTCTTTGGTGCTCATGTCCGCAAAACTAACATCGGTCTCTCCACCCGCAACCGAGGATTGGCGGGTGGCAGATCAGACGATGCTGATGTACTCCTGCAAAATGTCGAGCGTGCGAAACAGCGCGCCTTTGGTGCGGGCATGCACGCGCAGCAGTACATCGCCGGTTTGTACCTGCGTGCCGGTCTTGGCGATTTGATCGCAACCGACGGCGTAGTCGATGGCGTCGGCGGCTTTGGAGCGGCCTGCGCCGAGTTCGAGGACGGCCTGGCCGATGCCACCGGCATCCATGCGCATCAGCGTGCCGCTGGCGGTGGCCTTGAGTTCGCCGATGAACGGCGCGCGATGCACGGTGCTCATCTTCTCCAGTGCTTCCACGTTGCCGCCCTGGGCAGCGACCATTTGTTGAAACTTTCGCCATGCATCACCGCTGTGCAGCAGGGCGGCGAGATCGGAGCGGGAGGAAATGGAAACGGCGGAGGCGAGGTCGAGCACGATGTCCTCCAGATCCTGCGGGCCGTGGCCTTTGAGGCAGCGCACGCATTCGGCGACTTCCAGCGCATTGCCGGCGGATTCGCCCGTGGGCTCGTTCATCTCGCTCAGGCGCACGCTGGAGCGCACGCCCATGGCCTGGCCGACAGTGACGAGGCTGTGGGCGAGTCGATGGGCCTCCTCCTGCGTTTTCATGAAAGCTCCGCTGCCCCACTTCACATCCAGCACGAGGCGGTTCAGCCCTTCGGCGAGTTTTTTGCTCATGATGCTCGCGGTGATGAGCGGCACGCTTGGCACGGTGCCGGTGACATCGCGCAGGGCGTAGAGCTTTTTGTCCGCAGGGCAGATGCCGGCGGTCTGGCCGACCATGACGCAGCCGATGCGGTCGATGACGTTGTGAATCTCCACCTCATTGAGCTGCGTGCGAAAGCCGGGGATGCTTTCAAGCTTGTCCAAGGTGCCGCCGGTGATGCCGAGACCGCGACCGGAGATCATGGGCACCCACACGTTGTCGCAGGCCAGCAGTGGGGCGAGGATGAGTGAAGTTTTGTCGCCAATGCCGCCAGTGCTGTGTTTGTCCACGCGCATGGGGTCGTGGTCGTTCCACAGCAGCATGCTGCCGCTGTGCAGCATGGCTTCGGTGAGCGCGGCGGTTTCCTCCGTTGTCATGTCGCGGAAAAAGATCGCCATCGCCAGGGCGCTCATCTGGTACTCCGGCATGTCTCCGCGAGTGAAGGCGCTGATGACGAAGTGGATCTCCTCGGAGGTGAGGGTGCCGCCGTCGCGCTTGTGCTCGATGAGGGTGGGGATGTGCATTGGCCGCATGCTAGGATCGGCCACGCGTGTTTGGCAATACTGAACCTGCGGACATCGTATGCTCATTTCGTCCAACCATGCGTGTCCTTTGCGTTCTCCTCCTTTCCAGCTCCGCTCTCTCTGCGGCGGCGATTGATTTCTCGCGGGACATCCAGCCGATCCTTTCGGACAAATGCTACTTCTGCCACGGCCCGGATGCCAAGGAACGTAAAGGCGATCTGCGGCTGGATGTCGAGAAAGACGCGAAAGATGTGAAGGACGGCGTGGCGGCCATTCGTCCGGGCAAGAGCCATGAGAGCTCCTTGATCGAACGCATCTTCAGCAGTGATCCGGAAGAAGTGATGCCCACACCCAAGAGCAATCGCACGCTGACGGATGCGCAGAAGCAGTTGCTCAAGCAGTGGATCGACGAAGGAGCGAAGTGGGGCACGCATTGGGCATTCAAGCGCATCGAACGCCCCAAGGTGCCAGACGCGGGCGCAAAGCATCCCATTGATGCCTTTGTGCGGGCGAAACTGGCAGAGAAGGGGATGAAGCCTTCGCCGCGCGCCGATGCGGTGGCCTTGCTGCGTCGTGTGTCTTTGGATCTGACCGGGCTGCCTCCGACAGCGGATGAACTGAAGGAGCCGTATGGCAAAGCGGTTGAGCGCCTGCTGAATTCACCACGCTTTGGTGAGCGCTGGGCCTGGGACTGGCTGGATGCGGCGCGCTATGCAGACACCAACGGGTACCAGGGCGATCCTGAGCGCACCATGTGGCCGTGGCGTGACTGGGTGGTGAAGGCGATCAATGAAAACATGCCCTATGACCGGTTCACGGTCTGGCAGCTTGGTGGCGATTTGCTTCCCGATGCAACGCCTGAGCAAAAGCTGGCCACGGGTTTCAACCGCAACCACATGATCAACGGCGAGGGCGGACGCATTGCGGAAGAGACGCGGGTGGAGAATGTCATGGATCGCGTAGAGACGACCGGCACCGTGTGGCTGGGGCTGACGATGGGCTGCACGAAGTGCCACGATCACAAATTCGATCCGCTGACGATGCGCGATTATTACGGCCTCTACGATGTCTTCAACCAAACGAGCGAGGACGGCATTGGCCGCAGCGGTCAGGCGGCTCCGGCGATGGACATGTCAACGCCTGCCGAACTCGAACGGGTGAAAACGACCACGGAAAAAGTGAAGCAAGTCGCAGCGGAGGTGGAGGCGTTTGAGCTGACCAAATGGCCGCGTCCCGCAGGCAAACCGCTGACGGAATCCGATGCGATCAAGCTGCCTGGAAACCTGCCGAGTTACATCGCCAAAACGGAGCCGAAGAACCGGGGCGTGGATCCTCTGCTGGAGGCGGTGAACTATTTCAAAGACAAGGACGCAGGGTACACCAAGCTGCTGCAGAAGCTCCTCGCCGCTGTGCGTGCGCGCGTTTCAGCCACCAACGCCGTCACCAAGGTGATGGTCATGGACACCACACCCAAGGTGCGTGAGACCTTTGTGCTGGAGAAAGGCGCGTATGACAAGCCCAGCACGACCAAGGTCAGCTTCAATGTGCCCGCGAGTCTGCCAGCAATGAAGCCTGACGCACCGCGCAACCGCCTGGGCCTCGCGCAATGGATCGTGAACCGTGATAATCCGCTCACGGCGCGTGTGACGGTGAACCGCTTCTGGCAGGCCTTCTTTGGTGTGGGGCTGGTGAAGACGGCGGAGGATTTCGGTTTGCAGGGCGAGGAGCCACCGCAGCGCGAACTGCTCGACTGGCTGGCCTCCGAGTTCATCGACAGCGGCTGGGATGTGAAGGCGCTGATGAGGCTGATCGTGACGAGCGAGACCTACCAGCAGTCATCGAAAATCAAAGACGCGCAGGTCGATCCGGAGAACCGCTATCTGGCGCGTGGGCCGCGCTTTCGCCTGCCTTCGTGGATGCTGCGGGATCAGGCCTTGTTTGTGGCGGGTCTGCTGCAGGACAAGCTCGGCGGCCCGGCGGTCAAGCCCTACCAGCCCGAGGGCATCTGGGAGGAGGCGACCTTTGGCAAGAAGAGCTACGTGCAGGATCACGGTGATGCGCTCTACCGCCGCACGCTGTACATTTTCTGGCGGCGCATCGTAGGGCCCACCATGCTGTTCGACAACTCCGCGCGGCAGACCTGCGTGATCAAAGCCACCCGCACGAACACGCCGCTGCAGGCGCTGGTCACTTTGAACGACGTGACCTACGTGGAAGCCGCCCGCGTGCTGGCACAGCGAGTCTTGCTGGCAAATCGTGGAAATGAAGACGCGGCGCTCGTGCATGCGTTTCGTCTCGTCACCTGCCGTCAGCCTGCCAAAGCGGAAGCGGCGCTGCTGAAGGTGCAGCTTGGCAAATTGCGGGCGCAGCAGTCAGATCGTGCTGCGGCGCTGAAACTGCTGGCAGTGGGTGAGTCGAAGCGGGATGAATCGATCGATGCCATCGAGCACGCCGCGTGGACGAGCCTGTGCCTCATGCTGCTGAACTTGGACGAGGCGGTGACGAAGGAGTGAAAAGTTGCCTTGTTGCTGTGCAAAAAAGGGTGGAGAAGCCGCGAAGCCTCTCCACCCGGAGTCTGATTCAAACCCGCTGTTTAGCGGCGGTCTGAAGACTTGTTCCAGCCTTCACGATGCTCCGAACGACCACCGGACGAATGGCCGCCCGAGGAATGATTGCCGGACGAATGGTTGCCCGAGGAGTGGCCGCCCGAAGGGTGGTTGTTCGAGGGGAAGCTGCTCGTCGGATGGTAGTTCGAAGGGCGATTGTTCGACGGATAGCTGCCCGATGGGCGGTAGCCCGAAGGGCGCACGTTTGACGGATAGCTGTTGGACGGGCGGAAGCTGGAGGGGGAGCCGCTCGAAGGACGGTAGCTGGAGGGGTAGTTGCTCGAAGGACGGTAGCTCGATGGATGGACGCCAGGATGCGAGTGGTTCTGGTGCTGGCCGCCGTAGTAGTACTGCCCGTTGTGGTAGTAGCGGTTCGAGTACTGCCTGCCCTGATAGCTGTATCTGCCGGTTTGATACTGGCCGCCGGAAAAGTAGCGGCCCTGGTAGTAGTAGGCGCTGCCGGAGTAATTCCGCGGCAGGGTGGAGTAGGTGTTGAAGCCACCACCATAGCCGCCACCGTTGGAATAGCCCCCTCCGCCCATCATCGGATCCACACAGGACGCGAGGTTCAAGGTGGCGATGGCGGGAATGAGGAGAAGAAAAGGACGGAGTTTCATGAAGTTTGGGTAACGGACGGGGTGGGGTGTGTTGAGCGGACGATCGGCCGCGAAGAGGGTGGACTGGAGTTTAAATCCGTCCGGTGAGGAGCAATACGATGAGGATGATGACAAGGAGACTTGCACCACCGCCGACATAATGATTGCCGGAACGGAAACCGTAGCCACCACCACCGATAAGCAACAGAATGAGCAAGATGAGGAGAAGATTCATGGAAGGGGAGTTGTGTAAGGGGTTGAGGATGAATCGGAGGCTGGAACCAAAGCGGACGTCGTATTAAAAAATACCTTGCGGGTGTTTCATGCGGCTGCCCGGGCGAGATCCCATGCAGGAAATCGCATGCCGAGAAGGCTGATTGGAGAGTTCATCCGATTAGATGACAGACGCTGATGCCGAGATCCATGGGGTGAACACCTCATCGCATCAGCCACACCTGCTCTTCATGATGTCCTCAATGCCCTCCATCTTCTCCCATGGCTGTTCCTGCCTTCTCGCTGCTGCCCTCCTTTGCCTGCTCCCGGGCTGTGTCGGGCCCATGCCCCCGACTCCGCCTGTTGCCGTCGAAGAGTCCTTTTGGAACGGCGACTACATGAGCGGCAAACCTTCCATCCGCATCAGCCTTTCGCAGCAGCGCGCCTTCTTCTACAAAGACGGCCAGCTTACCGGCATGTCGCGCATTTCTTCAGGGCGTGAAGGACTCGATACGGTGACGGGGAAATTTAAAATCATCGAAAAAGACATCGATCATGTGTCCTCCTTGTTTGGCGATTACGTGGATGCCAATGGAAACGTGATCCAGAAGGATGTGGACACCAGCAAGGACCCCAAGCCCAAGGGGGCGATCTATGACGGCGCCAAGATGCCGTATTTCATGCGCATCGTCGGCGGCACCGGCATGCATGAGGGATACCTGCCGGGTTACGCCGCCTCGCACGGCTGCATCCGCATGCCCGGCTTCATGGCCGCCGCCTTCTTCCACGCTGTGGAGGTGGGCACGCCTGTGAGCATCGAGCCCTGAACTGATTTTTGGACTTCAACTCAAACCGGACAAACCTATGAACATCACCAAAAATCGCGGCCTGCTCGCGCTGGCCATCTACCTCATCATCGTCGGCTTTATTGGCGCATTTAACGTCAGCCTCGGCGCGCTCAGCATCCTGGTGCCCATTCTCGCCATCGTGGCAGGTGTGCTGCTGATCATGGAGAAGTGATCTGGGCGAGGAGGGCTCCAGCCAAGGCGCGGGGGTCTCTGACCCCCGGTATGGGTTTGGCTGCCGTGTGCGTTGCAAAGCGGTGGGAATGAAACGGGGGCGGAGACCCCGTCACCTTGGGCTGCGATGGCCTTGCCGCCTTAGAAGCTGATGTACTCCAGCGGCACATCCGTTCTGGCCTTGAGCTTGAACTCCCTGTCCACCATGCAGGGGGCTTCGGGCAGGGAGAGGATTTCTTTGGTGAACTTCGCGCTGGTGTCAGGGCTGGCCTCCACGTGGAGGATGCTGCCTGCTGCATCCCGAATGATGAGGACGTAGCCGTAGCTTTTCACCCCGGCATCCGGCGAGTCGCCGCCTACAAAGTAGGTGAGGCGCACGGGCTGCGTGGTGTGCACCATCTTGGACTGGGGGCGGATGGAGATGTCAAACTCCTCCTTTTGCAGCACGATGAGGTCGCCGTTGCGGTCGGAGGTGTTTTTGCCCAGAATGAGGGCCAGTCCGCAGGCATTCTGCAGGTCGCGGTTCACCTCCTGGTTGCTGAGGTTGAAGTTGTAAGTGTGCTCAAAGGTGCGCTGGTAGGGGTCTCCGCCGCTGCGGTTGCTCTTGGCCGGCTGGGTCTGGCAGACCAGGCGGTATTTCTGCACAGGGGCCGAGGGGATCGCTGCTATGGGTGCAGGAGCCGTGGCCAGGTCCGGGTGCTGCGCCGCCCAGGTGGCGATGTAGGCGCTGTCCTCCTTGCAGAGGGTCTTGCGGTTGATGGTAAGGGTCTGCTGATCGCTGCTGCGCTTCAGGGTCACATTGTCCCCTGAAACGGCGGTGATCTCTGCCTCCATCAGCGAGCCCGCGAGACTGACGAACACACGGGTGTCCGCCAGCGCCATGGGGGCGATGAGGAAGGACAGAACTAGCAGGCGGACGGATCGCATGGGCAGGAATACGGCTGACACCGCCCTAATCTGCCGGATGCCGCACGCTTTCAAGCCTCGCGCAGCAGAATCGCATCCACATTGATGCCATCGTAGAGTGCATCGCTGAGAATGACGAGGGGATCGCCGTGCTTGATGAGCTTTTCTATGCGCAGCAGGTCCAGAGCGTTGCGGATGGCCGCCTCGGGATCGCCCTCGGTGAACTGCAGCACGAAGGGGTTCACGCCACGGGCGGTGACCAGCGTGCGGCTGACGTGCAGATTGGGCGTGAAGGCAAAGATGGGGGCAAATTCGGGGCGCTGATGCGCAAGCAGATGCGCCATGACGCCACGGATGGTGAAGACGAGCAGCTTGCTGCCGGGGATGCTGTTGGCCAGCAGGATGGCGGCCTTCACGGTCTTGTGCTTGTTGGTCTTGAGCGGGGCATCGCTGGCAAAGCGGCCTGAGGGATACTTTTGTTCGATGCGGCTGATCACGGTGTCCAGCACCTCCACGCATTTCTCCGGGTAGCGGCCCACGCTGGTTTCACCGCTGAGCATCACGCAGTCCACCTGCTCGATGACGGCGTTGAAGATGTCGGTGACTTCCGCTCGGGTGGGCACCGGGTTTTCGATCATGCTTTCGAGCATCTGCGTGGCCACGATGACCTTGCGGCCATGGTAGGAGCAGCGCTCCACGATCTGGCGCTGGATGAGCGGCAGGTCCTCGATGGGGCACTCGCTGCCGAGATCCCCACGGGCGATCATGATGCCGCCGGAGGCCTCCACGAGGGCGTCGATGTTGTCGATGGCCTGCTGGTTCTCGATCTTGGCGATGACGCGCGCCTTGCTCTGCTTCTGCTCTAGGAGGAGCTGCAGGTGCTGCAGATGCCCGGGCTCACGGGCGAAGCTGAGGGCGAAGAAATCCACGCCCAGCTCCACGCCGAGATCGAGATCGGCGTAGTCCTTTTGAGTGAGCGGGGGCAGGCGCACGGGCACGCCGGGCAGATTGATGTGGCGGCGGGATTTCATCTCGCCCTTGGTCATGACGGTGCCGATGACGCGGAGGGTGGAGACCTCGGTGGCCTTCACCTGGATCATGCCGCCGTCCACCATGATGGTGTCGCCGACTTTGAGGTCCTTGCCCAGCTCCGGGTAGTTCACGCTGACGGAATAGGGCGTGCTCGGGGGAACTTCGGCCTTGCAGCGAAATTCCACGGTGTCTCCCACCAAAAGCTGCCAGGGCTGCTCCACATCGCCGGTGCGGATGCTGGGGCCGGTGAGGTCCATCAGGACGGCGATTTCGCGCTTGGAGGCGGCGGCGGCCTCGCGGACGCGGGCATAAACGGTGCGCACCCAGTCATGGGAGGCGTGGCTCATGTTCAGGCGGATGACGTCGGCACCTTTGGCGATGAGATTGGCAAGGACTTCAGGACTCTCCGTGGCAGGTCCGAGAGTGCAGAGGATTTTGGTTTTGCGCATGGATGGCATAATGAAAGCAGGGGACGGGCCAGCGTTGGCCCTGATGTGTCCGAAAGCAAGGCGCACCTCGCAACGGGGCTGGAACATCCGATGCCGGTTTGATGAGGATGGCCGCAAAAAGGCGCAAAAAAGATCACAAAAAGTGGGTCGCTTTGGGAGACTGAAAGCAGCGCCCTGTGTCCCTTTATCCAAACAAGGCCCGGTAGTTCCCGGCGATGACCTCCTCCAGCTCAGCCACTTCCATCCCGCGCACCTGCGCGAGGAGCTCGTAGCTTACGCGGAGGTTGGCGGGGTGGTTGAGGGCTTTGCCATCGGCGGCTTGCAGCGGGTGGGGGTTCAGCTCATCCGGCGGCCACATGTCGGGGGCGTCGGTTTCGGTGAGGAGGCGGTCGAGGGGGACGGCTTTGAAAACGGCGAGCTGCGCGGCTTTGCGCGGGTGGCCGAAGTAGGGGCTGAGGGAGAAGTAGGCACCGAGCTTGACGAAGCCGGGGATCATCTCGGCGGGGCCGCCGTAGGAGTGGAGGAGGAAGCCGCGGCGTGGCAGCGGGGTGCTGCGCAGGGTTTCCTCCAGAAGGCCGAAGGCGCGCAGGCAGTGGATGGTGGCGGGGCGGTCGAGCTCCACGGCGAGGGCAAGCTGCGTGCGCAAGCAATCGAGCTGCGCGTCGATGTCGGGGTTTTCGATCCAGCGGTCGAGACCGATCTCGCCGACGACGGCCTGGGGATGCTCTACCAGAAGATGCTTGAGTGTGGTGGCCCAGTCCTGGGTGCGTTCTTTGACATACCAAGGGTGCAGGCCAAAGGCGGGGCGAATGAAGGAGTGCTGGCGGGCGAGGTCTGCCACGGCGGGCCAGTCTTCCTCGCAGGAGCCGTTCACGATCATCTCCGCCAGTCCGGTCTGCGGCAGCGTGGCGAGGATCTCCTCACGCCACGGGTCGAGGCGCTCGTCCTGGAGGTGATTGTGGGCGTCGAAAAGCAAGGATGAAGGATGAATTATGAAGGATGAAAAAAGCCCGTGCACACTTTGCGGTATGCACGGGCTTGGTGGAGGCATTCGAAGGGCTGGCAGCCCGTTGCGCGATCAGTTGTTTCCAATCATGAGCAGCATGGTGTCGCCTTTGCGCCAGACGCGGAGGAGGACGGTTTTGTCGCTGCCTTTGGCCAGGGTGCGGGCTTCGGCGGCGTTGGTCACGGGCTTGCGGTTCACGTGGGAGATGACGTCGCTTTCTTCCACGCCCATGGCGGCGGCGCGGCTGTCGGCGTCCACCTTGGTGACGATGACGCCGGTGACGTTGTCAGGGATGTCGTGGCGCTCACGCAGGGCCGGGGTGAGGGTCTGGACGGTGACGCCGGAGACGAGTTCGCTGATGTTGTCCTTGGCCTGGCCGCCGGGGGCACCGGGGCGTGGGATGCCGCGCTGTCCGCTGCTGAGCTCGGAGAGGGCCTCCTCGGGCAGGGCTTCCAGCGTGGCGTTCAGGGTGAGGCGTTTGCCGCCGCGCATGACTTCGATGGGGATCTGGCTGCCGGGCTTGGTGCCGCTGACGATGAGGCGCAGACGGCTGCTGCTGTCCACGCGCTGATTGTTAATGGAGACGATGATGTCCTCCAGCTGGATGCCGGCTTTTTCGGCGGGGGAATCGGCACCGACCATCATGACGACTGCGCCGCCCTGCTCTTTAAAGCCGAGGCGTTCTGCGAGAGCGCCGTCGAGATCGGTGATCTGCACGCCGAGGAAGCCGCGCTGCACGGCGCCGTCGTCCAGCAGGTCTTCCACGATGTGGAGGGCCATGTTGATGGGGATGGCGAAGCCGATGCCGGCATTCATGCCGGTGCGGGAGAGAATGGCGGTGCTGATGCCGACGACGCGGCCCATGGCATCCACCAGCGGGCCGCCGGAGTTGCCGGGATTGATGGAGGCATCGGTCTGGATGAAATCTTCGTAGCCCTGGACACGACCGCCGCGGCCGTTGCCCTTGCCCACGATGCCTTCATTGCTGCGGCCCAAAGCGCTGACGATGCCCTGCGTGACGGAGCGGCTGAGCTCCATGGGCGCACCGGCGGCGAGGACGATGTCGCCCACGCGGAGCTTGGAGCTGTCTCCCAGAGTGGCGGGGGTGAGGCCGGTGGCGTCGATCTTGATGAGGGCGACGTCCGTAAGCGGGTCCGTGCCGATGACGGTGGCGCGGTAGGTTTTGGAGGTGCCGTTCACATCCACATCCACGTCGATCTTTTTGGCATCTGCCACGACGTGGTTGTTGGTGATGATATAGCCGTCCGGGGTGATGATCATGCCGGAGCCGACGCCTTGGGACTGATGGGCGTCATCATCGGGGGCTGGCTGCTGCGGGCGCTGGGGCTGCTGCGGCTGGCCACGGCGGCGCGGTGCCGGTGCGGGCTCGTCGTCTTCATTCATGCCGCCGCCGAAGGGATCCGTGCCGCCGCCGGGGGCGCCGAAGAAGCGGTAGAAGAAGGGACGGAGCTGCGGCGGGATCTGGTCCACTTCCGGTGCCTTGATGGGCGTGGAAGAGTGGATGGTGACGACGCTGGGCAGGATCTTTTCCACCACGGTGGCGTAGCTCATCTGCAGCTGGCCGTTGTTCGGCAGCAGGCTGGGGTCACGCAGGATCTTCGCGGAGAAATTCGCCGTCAGAGGCTCCTTCGAATCCGCAGGGGGCATCAGCGTTGGCGGTGCCACAGGCTTTGTCGATGCGGGAGGCGGCAATGCGCCCGGCGGCAGTGCTCCGGGCTGCTGGGCGTGGACGCCGGGCAGTCCTGACGCCAGCATGCCGGCGCAGGTGAACGCAATGCAGAGACGAGGTTGGGTCTTCATGGAGTGGTTTTGGGGGTGGGATATTTCAGCGGTTCTTTGAGGAGCGCATGATTCTCAGACGTAGTGACGCAGGGAATGTTGAACATATTTGGGCGAAAGAAAGGGACTCTTTCACATCGCCCGCCGCAGATACATAGGTCGGTCCTGGCGGCGTTTGGGGCTTCCCGGTACTACGGTGCTCGTGCCTGAAAGAGGGGCGTTAATCGTGGGGCAGCATCGCAGAAGCAGAGATTTTCATCGCGAATGGCGGGACCACTCCGGACGTAGGTTGGGTGTGTTTGGCGGGCTGCAGCCATCCTATTCATCCGCAGCCCCCTCCGCCAAACCGCCCGACTGCGAGGACGTTCGCACGCCCCGGCGCCTGCCGAGCGCTCACGGACGGACGGGCGGGCTGTCGCCACACGCATCCCACGACTTCTTACTTGCGCGCTTCGGCCAGGGCCTTGTCCATCACTTCCTTGAGGGTGACCTCGGCTCCGCCGCGGCGTTTGCTTTCGTCGGCGGCTTCCATGAAGGCGTAGATTTCCAGTGTTTCTTCAGGGCTCACAGGAGCGACGCCGGTGCGAAAAAAGTGCACGACGGAGTAGAGCAGGGGATCGTAGCCGTCGTAGGTGCCGATGGCGGCCTCGCCCTTCTCACCGATGGCCTTGCCGCCGTAGCCTTTGGATTCTGTGAAGGTGCCGGTGCGGCCGCCTTCCCAGGTGCCGGTGACGGTGATGCGGGCGACGGTCTGCTTGGTCTCCACCTTCGTGACCTTGTCCACGGTGGTGACTTCCTCCATGACGGTGCCGCGCTTCACGCTCTGGCAGCCGGTGCCCATGACGGTGAAGAGGGACTCCACGCCGTGGATGCCATACCAGAAGAGATCCGGGTGGTGGGGCTCCAGGCTGGCGGGGCTGGAGGTGCTGGCTTGCTTCACCTTGCCGATGCTGCCGCCGCGCACAGCCTGCGTGCCTTTGCCAAAACGCAGTGAGGATGAGGAGAACACGGGAATGCTGGCCTTCTTGGAGGCATCGAGAATCTTGATGGCATCGACGAGGGTGCCAGCGATGGGTTTGTCGAGGAAGACCGGCTTGTGCGCCTCGATGCACGGCAGCACCTGCTCCAGGTGCACGCGGCCGTCGTTGGATTCGAGGAAGACGACGTCCACTTTGTCGAGCAGTTCATGGATGCTGGGGACGATCTCCACGCCCAGGTCCTTGACCTTCTGCGTGTACTCCGGCACGCGCTCCGTGCTGGAGGGGATGTCCTTGGAGCCCTGCGCATACGCGGCCACGAGGCGCACGCCCATGACCTCCGGCTTCTGCGGCGTGGTGTTCAGCGTCTTGGTGAAGGCCAGCACGTGGGAGGTGTCCAGCCCGATGATGCCGGCGCGGATGTTCTGGGCGCTGGCATGGAGAGAAAGCAGCGCGGAAGCGCCGACGACGAAGAGCAGGGTGCGAATCATGGCCGAGGACTACGCAGCACGTGGGGCGGCCTTTCGGCAGGGTTTCGGGGAGAAATTGCCTGCGTAGGAGAAACCGCCGCTGCGCAGCACAAAAGGACTGAAACAGGTGCGAAAAAGCGGTGGGGGAACAGGAGCGGCGGTGGGCGGCAGAGGTTGGCCGCAAAGAGACGCAAAAAAGCGCAAAAGGAGAAGGCGCTGTGGTTATTGAGGGCGGACAGACCTGTCTGTTCGGTCTGAACAGACCCATTCATTGCAGGTTCGACTCTGCGGAAGATGCCGCTTCAGGGTCTCATTTTTTTTGCGCTTCTTTGCGGCCAATGATTCGGGCCTTCAGTGAGGCCTAGTACGCCTTACCGCTGCGGTTGCGCCACTAGTCTCATGCCAGGCGCTTGATGCCGAGTTCGGCAAACAAGGCATCGGTGCCACACTGCAACTCTGCACCTGAGATGAGTGTGACGCGCCCTTCTTTCACGTCCTTCACACGCTCGGTCACTTCGGCATCCCATACTGATTCAACAGCGTCAGAATCCTCTCCGATCCAAGGAATGTGTTCAATGATCACCGGCATGGCTGGATTGTATCAAACGGTACGCGGATTGTCGAGGGGGCGAATCACCGTGGCGAGGAGTCCTGCCGCATGCGCGGGGAATCTGGCCATGCAGCCTGATCTGGCTCGTCGGGGACTCCATGTGGCGGGTACGCGCACTCTGCGGTCACTCCCAGGTCGGATTTTTGTGCCTTTTTGCGCCTCTTTGCGGCCAATGATTCGGGCCTTGCGCCCCTACCTCACCCCCACGCAATACACAGCCTTGTTGCTGCGCAGAATCAGCAGGTCTCCGCTGATTGCAGGGGTGCCGTTGAAGTGGGTGGTGTCGCTGGCGAATTCGTTGGTGCTGAGCAGCTCGTAGGTGGGCTTGGCGGCGAGGACGAAGGCACCGTTGCGGCGGGAGACGCAGATGAGCTTGTCGCCGATGAGCACGGGGGAGGCGTAGAAGGGCTTGCCACCGCCTCGTGAGCCCATGGCGGCGCGCTCGCGGTAGACGTCCTGGCCGGTTTTGGCGTCGATGCAGATCGCGAAGCCCTGATCGTTGATGACATAGAGGTGGCCGTCTTTGAGGATGGGCGTGGGGACGTAGGAGCTGGAGCTGCTGTCCCAGAGAATGGCCTTGGGGCCGAGATCGCCTTTGCCGCCGATCTTGATGGCGGTGCTGCGCGTGGCGGGGAAACCGCCGAAGACATAGACTGTGTCGCCACCGGGGACGAGGCAGGGGGAGACGTTGCCGGTGAGGCCGTGTGTGGCATACCAGCGCAGCTTGCCGGTGTTGGGATTCATGCCCCACAGCTCCTGCGGCACGGCGATGACGAGATCGTCCCCGCCATCGCGCTTGAGGATGTTGGGCGTGCCGTAGGCCATGCCGAAATCGCCCTCGGCTTTCCACACGATTTTGCCGGTGGCTTTGTCCAGGCCGAAGATCGTCTGGCTTTCGTCGTTGGCGTTCACGATGAGCAGATTTCCATGAATGATGGGGCTCGCTGCGGAACCCCAGCGCCGCTGGCCGGAGCTGGTGCCGCAGGAGGTCTGCCAGAGCTGCTTGCCCTGGAGGTCAAAGGCCAGTGCGCCGCTCTTGCCGAAGAAGACGTAGACGCGCTCGCCATCCGTCACGGGCGTGTGGGTGGCGTAGCCGTGCTCGGTGATGAAGCCGGTGAAAGGATCCTCCACCGCGGCGCTGGGTACCTTGGCGTCCCACAGCACCTTGCCATCGGCGCGGTTGAGGCAGAGCAGATGCCGCACGAGCTGGCGCATGTCGTCCGCGCCCGGTTTGTCGCCGTAACCGGTCCAGCAGGTGACGAAGACGCGCTCTCCGAGCACGATGGGGCTGGAGGCACCTGGCCCGGGCATGTCGGCTTTCCAGAGCAGGTTCTCCGTGTCGCTCCACTTCAGCGGCACCTTCGATTCCGTGACGATGGCCGCACCGGTGGGGCCAAGAAAGCGCGGCCAGTCATTGCCAGCGGCGGTGAGAAGCGTGGGCGTGGCAAGCGCGAACGTGAGGGCGGAGGCGAAGGCGCGGGAGAGCAATTTCATGCGGGGAGGGATAACCCGGAGAGGGCGGGAAAGTTACGCGGGGGAATGCGGGAAGGATGGAGCGCGGAATTTATTCCGCAGCACTCCGCAGCAGGTGGCGCTCTGAGTTTCGCGTGCCGGCCGTTCACACCGAGGATTGGTCTGTTTGTGCGATGCCGTGTGGAGTCCCACCCGCTGGGGGCTTGCGACCTGCTGCGGACTGAAGTCCGCGCCCCGGACTGCTTGCCGAATTCGCAGCAACGGGATAAGTTCGCCCCAGCCATCAAACAATGATGATCGCCGACTCAATGCCCCCGGAACACCTTGCTCGATTCATGGATCTGGTCAGCGTCAAATATGGCGTGTGCCTGTCGGTCGATGCCCGCCGCTCCATCCTAGACCGTGAGGTGCTGGAGATGAAAGAGATCCCCAGACTGCTGCTGGAAAGCGAAGGCCCGGGCGAATGGTGGGATCTACATCTGTTGCGAAGCATCCGTGACGAGCTGTACAGGTTCAGCTCGGCCTGCGAGAGCATGGAAGAGTGACGAGTCCATGAAAGCGCGTGGCGCTGCCATGATCGTTCGGCGCTAAGCCGGCTCATAAGTTCAGCTCCGGAAGCGCGTAGCGCTGGCACAATGGTAGCCGTGGGTGCCAACCCACGGTTCGCGCATCAACACATCGTTTCCAAGCCGTAGAACCGCGTAGCGGTGACACATCACACTGCATTCCGCCAGCAACTGAGGTGTGTCTCTTCAATGAGTCACCAGTTCAGAGTTTGCGCATGAGGCTTCGGCGCGGACGTACTTATCGGCATGCGTTATGAAAGGAGTCAAAAAGGGTGCCAGTGACGGGTCCCCCGACAGTCCGATAACGTTCAGGGCCAGCAACAGTTCCTGGCCATCGAGATTCGCGAGTTTTTCGGCGATGGGAAGCAGGCTCAAGTTCGACGCTTCGGGACGGAGGAGTCCCATTTTCAGAACGCTCAAAGCTTCACAACGAAATTCAGAGGATTTGTGGGATAAGGCAAGATGCAGCACGTGTTGCAGCACGCCTGGAATATCATAATCAGGTTTGTAGGCTTCGAAGAGGTCATCGGCGAAATTAAGCCATGCAGTGATCCGTGCCGGATCATCCTCGCTGTTGGGAAAGGAAGGTTCGATGCTCATGATGCATTCCCTGAATTTTGGCAGAATTTGTTTTCCTACACTCCGCTGCTTTCACCCATAGTCTGACGGTTAGGGGCAGAGCCCGGGAAAGCAAAAGCCGTTTCGATTTAAAAACCTAACCGAGTCTTCTCACACCTCCACCGGCACCGGCTGCGGTGCTTGAAACGCGGACATCGAAAACCGTTTCATCAGCGATCCGGCGGCCACGTACCCGAAGCCGAAGAAGAACAGCAGGAGGAAGGGAATGCTGCCCCACTGGCCGCGCTGGGCGGCGAGGGCGATCATCCAGCCGAAGTAGCCGGTAAGCAGGACTTCGATCCACAGGGCGATGGACTTGCCGGCCTTGTAGCGGGAGCGCTGCTTGCTGGCCTGCGCTTTGTTTTCCATGCCGTATTTCGGCGTGCGGACGAATTCGGACGACTGATTCAGCAGCGCCTCCAGCACGGCCTTGCCGTTGTTGATGCTCATGCCGATGCCGAGGGCGAGCAGCATGGGCACATACGGCAGGGTTTTGAGCCAGCCCCAGCGGCCCTGGGCGCCCTGCGCGGTCATGTAAAAGATGATGACGCTGAGGGAGGCGAAGAAGAACACGGGCACGTCCACAAATACGGCCTTGTGCCACGAGCTGCCCATCACGAAATTCGCGGGGTACATCAGCACCAGGGTGCAAAGCGTGAGCAGGTAGGCGAAGTTTGACGTGAGGTGGGAGGTGGCCTCGATCTTCAGGCTCAGCGGGATGTCGCTGCGCCACACGTTGCCGAGGGTCTTTTTGCACACCTGGATGGAGCCCTTGGTCCAGCGGTGCTGCTGGCTCTTGAAGCCGTCCATGTCCGGCGGGAGCTCGGCGGGGACGACGACGTCCTTGAGGTAGATGAATTTCCAGCCCTTGAGCTGCGCGCGGTAGCTGAGGTCCAGGTCTTCCGTGAGGGTGTCGTGCTGCCAGCCGCCGCCGGTTTCGATGGCGGCTCTGCGCCAGATGCCGGCGGTGCCGTTGAAGTTGAGGAATTCGCCGTGGCGGCTGCGGGCCGTCTGCTCCAGCACGAGGTGGCCGTCGAGGAAAAGCGCCTGCAGCTTGGTGAGCAGGGAGAAATTCTTGTTCAGGTGTCCCCAGCGCGCCTGCACCATGCCGACTTTCTCGTCGGTGAAGTGGTGGATCACCTGCTTGAGGTAGTCCGGGGCGGGCTGGAAGTCGGCGTCGAAAATGCAGATGTACTCGCCCTTGGCGGTGGCCATGCCTTCGTCCAGAGCGCCGGCCTTGAAGCCGTTGCGGTTCGTACGGTGGCGGTACTCGATGTCGTAGCCCTTGGCCTTCAGGTCGGCGGAAAGCTTCTCGGCGTGCGGGGCGGTTTCGTCCGTGGAATCGTCCAGCACCTGGATCTGCAGGCGGTCGCGCGGATAGTCCAGGGCGCTGACGGTGCGCAGGAGGTTTTCCACCACGTGGAGCTCGTTGAAAATGGGGAGCTGCACGGTGATGACGGGCAGTTCGGCGAACTCATGGGGCGGCACCGGCACGTCCATGCGGTGTTTCCAATAATGGTATAACACCTTGATTCTGTGCGCGCCAAAGGCGGACAGGGCGGTGAAAACGAGGATGTAGCTGGTAAACCAGAAGAAATTATCCCAAACAATCATATCAGAAGGGGAAGCAGGGCACGGGGGCGCAATCAATCTCCACCAGTTCGAAACAATCAAGCAGCATTTCGGGTGCCAGAGGGAGAGGGATTTTTAAGCGGCTTGTGGAGCGGGGCGCTACTTGCCATGAAAAGGAGGCCTTGAACGGCAGCAGGGCGGAATGAGGAGTGACGTAGCGAAGCCCATTCGGCATTTGGCATTCGTCATTCCAATCTGGCGCACCTTCCCAAACTCGCCATCCTCCCTCCCATGCCCACCGAACAGCGCGACTGGTACGACACGCCCCTCTACTACGACATCGTCTTTGACGACGGCACCGTGCGCGAGGCGGACTTTCTGGAGGAGGCCTACGCCCAGTACGCCACGCCCGCCAAGGGCCACCGCCTGCTGGAGCCCGCCTGCGGCAGCGGCCGCCTGGCGCTGGAGCTGGCCCGGCGCGGCTGGGAGGTCAGCGGGTTCGATGGCAACGCGCACATGATCGCCTTTGCCCAGCAGCGGCTGGAAAAGGCGGGGCTGAAGGCGAAAGCCCGCCTGTGGGAGGACTGGATGCAGAGCTTCACCCTGCCCAAGGGCGTGAAGGGCGGCTTTGATATGGCGCACTGCCTCGTCAGCACCTTCAAGTACCTGCTCAAGGAAAAGGATGCCGCCGAGTGCCTGCGCCGCGTGGCCGCCACCCTGCGCCCCGGCGGCGTGTTCTTCCTGGGCCTGCACCTCACAGATTATGATCGCGAGGAAGACGAGCACGAGCGCTGGGTGGCCAAGCGCGGGAGCATCGAAGTCGTCTGCAACACCCACACTTGGTCCGCGGACCGCAAGACGCGCTTCGAGAACCTGCGCACCCGCCTCAAGATCACCGATTCCGGCCGCACCCACACGCAGGAGACCCGCTGGCAGTTCCGCACCTACAGCGCCGCCCAAATGAAGGCCCTCCTCCGCAAAGTCCCCGAGCTGGAGTACCTGGAGTGCTACGATTTTACGTATGACCTCACCGAGCCTCGCAAATTTGACGACAGCTACGCCGATGTGCTGCTGGTGCTGAGGAAGAGATGAGGGGAAGGGGGTCAAAAGGCAGGCAGCGGTGCGTACAGGGACGTGCGGTTTGCCGCAGAGGGGCAAAGGAGCAGAGAGGGCAGAGATTGAAGGCTTTTAAAGCCCCTTCCTATAGTTGCGATCTTCCTTAGAGAATGAATTTCAAACCTCTGCTCCCTCTGCCTCTCTGCCCCTTTGCGGCAAAATCGAAAGTGCCTTCAGCCTTCGATGCCCCAGGACCGTGCACCACCGCCCCACCCACCGCCAACAACCCCAAACCTCCCCCTAGACAACTCCCACCGCCTCCGCTCCAATAGCGCCCGCATGAATTTGAAATCCCTGGCCGGCCTCGTGGTGCTTCTGAGCGCCTCCTTTGCATCCGCTCAAGCTCCGGAGACGGACGCCCCTGCTGCCTCCGCACCGCCGCAGCCCTCCTCCTTTCAGTTTCAGGACGGCGACCGCGTCGTCCTCATCGGCAACACCGTGCTGGAGCGCGAGCAGCGCTATGGCTCCTTTGAGCCCCGGCTGGATCTCGCCCTCGGCGAGGAAAAAGTCACCGTGCGCAATCTCGCCTGGAGCGGCGACACCGTCTTTGGCCATGCGCGCTCCTACTTCGGCCCGCCTGAGGAAGGCCTGCAGCGCCTCTCCGGCCACCTGGAAATGCTCAAGCCCACCGTCGTCATCCTCTGCTACGGCAGCGAGCTCGCGTTTGAGCGCCTCGGCGGCCTGCCCGAGTTCCTCACCGGCTACCGCAATCTCCTCGACCTCATCCGCTCCAAATCCCCCGGCGTGCGCGTCATCATCGCCACCCCGCCCCCGCTGGAGACCCTGCCGCCCCCGCTGCCAGACCTCTCCGCCGCCAACCGCAACCTCTCCAGCCTGCGCGATGCCCTGCACAAATTCGCCCTCATGCAGAACGCGTATTTTGTCGATTGGTTCGAGCTCATGGGCGGCCTCCCCAAGCCCGGCGTCATCCGCAAGCCTCTCACCGAAAACGGCGTGCACTACACCCGCGAAGGCTATGAAAAGCTCAGCGCCAAGCTCATCGAAGGCCTCGGCCTCAAGCTGCCCGATGCACCCTCCCCCGCGCTGGAAAACCTCCGCCGCGCCGTCATCGCCAAAGACACCCTCTTCTTCAACCGCTGGCGTCCGCACAACGAGACCTACCTCTTCGGCTTCCGCAAACACGAGCAGGGTCAAAATGCCAAGGAAATCCCCATGTTCGACCCCCTCATCGCCCAGGGCGATGCGACCATCCAGAAGCTGAAGGAAGAAGCCCTGCAGCAGGCGCGCAGGCCGTGAGGTGTGGCGGCGCGAGCCGCTAATCCTACTCGTCCTCCTACTCGAACTCGTCCTCGATCCTAGCGCTCCGCCGAGGCCCAAGCCGTTTGCCATCGTTGGCGATGGTTTGCAGTGGTTTGCGATTGTTGAAGTGTCGCCGTACGCCAGCAAAGTTGCTCTGTTCCTGCGGAACAGGGAAATCCCAAGAAATTGACCGATCTTCCCGACCACATCCATTCGGAGATCACCCGCCTGTCGGAGCAAGGCGACGCCCTCGCTGATGCAGGCGACTGCAATGCTGCAGTGAGATGCTTTGAAGAGGCCCTCGATCTTTTGCCCCCACCCATCGAACAATGGTCCGCTGCCTGCTGGCTGTTCACGGCCATCGGTGACACGCTTTTTCAGTCAGCAAGATACAGCGAGGCCATTCAGCCATTGCTCAATGCCGTCAAATGCGCAGGAGGCATCGGCAATCCCTTTGTGCATCTGCGGCTGGGGCAGACCCAACTCGAACTGGGAAACGAAGTTCTCGCTGCGGATGAACTGGCGCGTGCCTACATGGGCGCAGGCAAGGAAATCTTTGAAGAGGAGCCCGCCAAGTATTTCACCTTCGTGAAATCCAAGCTGAAGCCGCCCGCAGGCGGATGGTGATAAAGGCGGCCGATTGAGGGGCTCTCACGCCAGCCAGTCTTCGACCCGCAATCCGGGAATGCGTGAAAACTCGCTCACGTTGCTGGTCGCCACACTGCGCCCTTGTGACAAGGCGTGCCCTGCCAGCAGCATGTCATAGGGGCCGCTGACTTTGCCGATGGATTCCAGATGCGCGCGCACCTCCGCCGCTTTTGCAGCGGCAGCCTCATCGAAGGGCAGCACACGCACCACGGTCATCAGCCGCAGCACTTTCTCGCGCTCGCGCACAGGGTTCTGGCACTTGAGTACTCCGGTGAGCAGTTCATAGGAAGTCACCGTGGAGATCGTGCAGTCGGAGGGTTGGAATTGCTGCAACCGGTGCACAGCCTTTTCACGCCCCTTCATCAGCGCGATGCAGGTGTTCGTGTCCAGCAGCACCTTCATGCGTCCAGAGGGGCGATGAATGGAGCGGTCCCCTGCGTCGGCCGCTCAAACGCCGCGTCATCAATGCGGATCTCATCAAGGAACCCCTTCGGCCAGGCTTCCTGAACCGGCTCCGTCTCAAACATCACAATCACACGGCAGTGGCGTGAGGGCCCATCCGGCACGGGCCTGCCCAAAGTCAGGTGCATAGGATCATCCAGCACGGCGGTGGATTCAAAAACACTCATGCGGACAAGCATGGCGGCTCCCCGTCAGCTTTTCAACCGCCTTGATCAACCTCCGTCCTCCTTCTTTGCGCCTTTTTGCGGCCATTCACTCCGCCCCCCGCATTCCAAACCGCGCCGCATCTTCTACTGGCGCGTCCACGGCCCCAGTTGCTCTTTCCCGCCATGAACCTCGACGACCTCGTCTTCACCGCATTCAACAAACGCGTCGCCGCCCTGCACCGGGACACGGGCGAAATCGTCTGGCAGTGGACCGCCCCCTCCGGCGAGACCTACGCCAGCCTGCTGCTGGATGGCGACCGCCTCATCGTCTGCGTGCACGGCTACATGTACGCGCTGGAGGCCGCCACCGGCCGGCCGCTCTGGTCCAATGCGATGAAGGGCTTTGGCTACGGCGTGGCCAGCCTCGCCTCCGTGCGCGGCAGCCTCAGCTCCAGCGCCCTCCTCCTGAACTCCGCCGCCGAATCCGCTGCGCGGTGAGGCCGTGGCAAACCGCCGCCGCGCTTTCGGTGAAGGGCCCGGATTCTGACCGCTGAGGTGACACTAATCCGGATATTCTGGTGGGCATTTATCAGCGTTTAATGAGCGTCTAGTCAGCGGTTCAAAAGCTCTGAATGCTGACCACGGAACACTCGGAATACACAGAATCTGATTTTGAACCGAACTCCGGGTTCCGTGTATTTCGTGTATTCCGTGGTTGATCAAATCGAGCCATGATTCGCTGTTCGTACGCCCTCGGTGAAGCGCCCGGATTCCAACCGCTGATGTGACGCTGACATGACGCTAATCATCCGAGCCGAGCGAAGCGAGCCAGACGACCGGAGGGAGCCCGAAGGGGGAGCGAAGCGAATCAATCCAAAATGCCAGACTTCGGCTATTCTGATTGGTTTTTATCAGCGTCTTATGAGCGTCTAATCAGCGGTTAAAAACTTCCGGTTCAAGCCCCCCCTGCGCCCACCTGCCGCCCTCCGGCCATTTGCATTTGACCGTTCTCAGTTTTCATTTTCCAGTTCCTCATCCCTCTCTTCCCGCCCACCGCTCCCGCCCCATGCCCGACGTCTTCACCCCAGCCAAGCGCAGCGAGGTGATGAGCCGCATCCGCTCCACCGGCAATGCCGCCACGGAGCTGCGCCTGCGGGATCTGCTGCGCGCGGAAAAGATCACCGGCTGGCGGCGGCATCTGTCCGTGTGCATGCCCCATCCCCGCGCCGGAGAGAAAAAGATCCGCAAGCCCCGCGTGCGACCCGACTTCGTTTTCAGAAAGGAGCGCGTCGTCGTCTTTGTGGACGGCTGCTTCTGGCACGGCTGCCCCCGCCACGCCACCCGCCCCCGGCAGAACCGGAAATTCTGGGACGAAAAGATCGCCCGCAACCGCCGGCGTGATCGCCTCGTCACCCGCGAGCTCCGCAAATCCGGCTGGACCGTCCTCCGCCTCTGGGAATGCGCCCTCGCCCGCAAGCGTCAGGCCCACACCCTGTCCCGGCTGCGGCGGGCTTTGGGGATCCCCAAGTAGCCCTGTTCCTGCGGAACAGGGAAGCGCGTGGGTCAAAGCACCCTGCAACTTTAAACTGCATGCGTGCCCTCAAGAGACGCTCATAGGCTATCTGATTTTAAATTATAATCTTACAATTATAAAGCTGATGTATCGAATGGTGGTGCGTCTTCGCCTGATAAAAAAGATCGGAAATGCTTGGATGGATATGGCGGTTAAGCCTTCAAGAGGTGGCCGCACTTGACTCATAGTCCCTAGACTCATCATCCAAGGTGGCTGGCATGACCCACCGCCACAGTGCCCTAAATACTTTTGGACAAAACATCCGCAAACACCGCACCGAGCAGGGGCTTTCCCAAGAGGCTCTTGCCGATAAAGCAGATCTCGATTCGACCTACATCAGCGGCATCGAACGTGGCGTCCGCAATCCCAGCCTGCTCAGCATCATCCGCATTGCTGACGCGCTCGGAACTCATTCAAGCTCACTTTTCCAAGGAGTTCGGGCGTGAAGGGGGCAGCCCGAAAAAAGAACCCAGAAAAGACAGCGACCGTTCTCGAAGAGGCTTCGCCTTATCAGCCCCCGCTGCGTTTCATTGATCTGTTTTGCGGCATTGGAGGCTTCCGCATCGCTTTTGAGCGGCAAGATGCCGAGTGCGTCTTTTCATCCGATTGGGACAAGTACTCCCAGATCACATACGAGGCCAATTTTGGTGAAAAGCCGATTGGGGACATCACTGCCGTTGATGTGAAGGCGATCCCGATGCACGACATTCTCTGCGGAGGGTTTCCCTGCCAGCCGTTCAGCATTGCAGGCGTCTCCAAGAAACAAAGTCTGGGCAGGAAACATGGATTCGAAGATGAAAGGCAGGGCAACCTGTTCTTTAACATTGCCGCTATCTTGGATCATCATCGCCCGCAGGCGTTTGTTCTTGAGAACGTCAAGAACCTGAAATCCCATGACAAGGGCCGCACTTTTGACGTGATCCGCCGCACGCTGGAGGATGACCTCGGGTACCACCTCTACACCAAGATCATTGATGCCAAGCCTCTCGTTCCGCAGCACCGTGAGCGAATCTTCCTCGTGGGATTCCGGGAGAAAAGGCACTTCGAGTTTCCCGAACTGCCAAAGGTCGGGCCCCGGCTCGGCACGATCTTGGATGATACCGTTCCTGACAAATACACCCTGACCGACAAGCTCTGGGCTTATCTTCAAAATTATGCCAAGAAGCACCAGGCCGCAGGCAATGGGTTCGGTTTTGGCTTGGTGACCAAGAAGGATACCGCCCGTACTCTGAGTGCACGCTACTACAAGGACGGCTCAGAGATCCTCATCAGCCAGGGACCCGACAGGAACCCGCGGCGGCTCACCCCGAGAGAGTGTGCGCGCCTGATGGGGTATCCTGAAAAATACAAGATCATCGTCTCAGATACACAGGCCTATCGACAGTTTGGAAACTCCGTGGTCATGCCTGTGGTTGAGCACATTGCGCGCGAAGTGATCAAGGCGCTGGATCGACCGTGTGATTTTATTCCTTCTTTGAACCTGGTGGCAGAGAAGGGACTGAGAGCTGTGAAAACACCCCGCACAGAGGCCAGGTATCTCACTGCGCGGCAGCTTAAAAGAAAAGGGGGCGGCAAATGAACCTGTCAGATGTCTTTGCTGCCGTTGCGCACAAACGCATCGTGCCTGTTGATCTGCCCAGTGCGCGCCAACATGAACTCAACGCCACTGCCGCGCTCAGAGGCATGTTTGGGACAGACGGCACCACCAGCGGCGCTCTAAGCTGGCATTATTTTGCCGATGACAAAGAGCCGGAGCGTGTGGAGGGCGGCTTCACCTTTTATGATGCCAGGGAGCTCAGCGCTGCCAGGACGGGGAGAAGCGAATGGCGGTTTTATTACACGGGCGAATTCCTCTCTCGAGCCAAGGCGGGTGATCTTTTAATCCTGCCCAAAACCAAGACGGGCGCTGTTTTCGGACTGCTCTTCGAAAAAAACTCCGCATGGGAGCGCGCAGCATTGGCGCTCTTCAATTTAACCGCCGGAGAAGTGCTTCCCAATCTGCATCTCGCCGATCAGTCAGAGCTCACCAAGGTGACGATCCGGCTGCTTCAATGTCAAATTTTGGAGGAATTGAACATGGACTCGCTGCTGCCTGCCATGCCGTCAGACGAGGACGTGGTGATGGAGGAGTTTGGAAAATCATGGCCGAAGACGGCGGTCATGTCTGCGTTTGCCCGATCACGTGTGGAGGTGGATCTGGCCAATCCCGATGAAGCTTTGTCGCTATGGTTGGAGCGTGAGGAGCAGCTTTTCAGGGCACTGGAAGGCGTGCACATCCGTGAGCGAATTGCTGCGGGATTTAGCGCGGTGGACGATTTCATCCAATACTCGCTCTCAGTGCAGAACCGGCGGAAATCCCGCATGGGGCACGCCTTGCAAAACCATTTGAGCGAGCTGTTCGGCAGAAAGAACCTGAGGTTTACCGCCCAGTGCAAGACCGAAGGCTCGAGCAAGCCTGACTTCATCTTTCCCGGAGAATCCGATTATCATGGCGAAAAATTTGATGCCTCACTGCTCGTGATGCTGGGTGTGAAGTCCTCCAGCAAAGACCGCTGGCGTCAGATATTGACGGAGGCAGACCGCATCAAGAACAAGCATCTGTGCACGATGGAGGCCGGGATATCTGTCAATCAGACGAACGAAATGACGAGGCATAATGTGACTTTGGTCATGCCTGCAATGCTTCATCAAACATTCACGCCCAAGCAGGGAGAGTCGATTTTGAGCGTGGAGGAATTCATTCAGATGGTGGCCAAGAAGGAGCGCTGAGGTGCAGTCTTGGGACGGAGCCGTGACGATAAATGCCAGGTAAAATTTGTATGGCATATCCCTGGATATGCTGAATCGTCAGGGCTGCTATGCCATCAGACCACAATGCACAGATCAGGATCGCAGCCGGACAGGCGGTGCAAAAAATGATCCGTGAGAAAGGCGACAATGTTTTCACCTGGGCTGAAATCCATCGCGGTTTTGAGGTGGACGGCCAAAAGATATTCTTTGCCAATCGCGCGCGGGGCATTTTCAAGCCGGGGGCGCTCACCGACGGGGCTGCGCTCAGCATCAGGCAGTCAAAGCCCTCCAGGGCGGGACGTGAAGCGCCGTATGACGATGGTGCGTTGCAAGATGGGGCCGTCAGGTACTGCCTGCAGAAGAATGGCAAGGAGGACTTCTCCAACGAGCAGTTGCAGGAGGCGTATCACAAGCAGCTCCCCCTCATTTATTTGCAGGGCATCGAAGACAGCCTGTATGAGGTTTTTTATCCCGTGTTTGTGGAGGACTTTTCGTATCAGCTCAAAATTGCACGCGTGGTGCTTGATCAGCCGATGTCAGCCGTGGCAGGGGTGAATGAGGAGGTCGCACAATACACTGTCGGTACTAGCCTCGAGCGGCCGCAGCGCGCCTTCCGCCAGCGCGTGCTCATGGCCTATGGCCTGCGCTGCGCCCTGACGGACCTGCCGCTGGTGGACTTGCTGGAGGCTGCGCACATCGTGGGCGGCAAAGGCGGCGGCAGGGCCAGCGTGCAAAATGGCATCTCCATGTCCACTCTTCACCATACCGCCTACGAGTCAGATTTGATGGGGATTGACCCTGACGGAAAAATCATTCTCAGCGAGCTGGTTCGCAGCACCCCAGAAGGCCCCCTGTTCAGCCAGGGCCTCCTCGCCATGGAAGGCCGCCGGATGCGCTTCCCCGCGTATGCCGGTCACCACCCCAACCGCGATTTTCTGGCTCAGAAATTCGAGCAGTTCACGAAGGCAGGGCGGTGAGCGATTGAGGTCGGCGCCACAAACCACGGCATCAAATTCACGCGAAAAAGATGCCGTCCTTTTCTTCGCACGCATCCAAAAGCCGCACCTCGTTGCCACGTTTTTCCTTCATCTGCTTCTGGGTGCCGCGATTCAAACGGTGAAACTGAAAAAGATGCCAGATGCTACGCCTAAGGGCGGCATCACGGCATCTTTTTTGGGGACGAGCCTTTTAGCGGCGGGGAGCAGGGCTGTGAAGGCTGGGGGTGAAGAAGGCCCTTGGTGAAGTCCTTGAGCTGCGAAGCTTGGCGGGCAGGGGAGGGATCATCCTGATCCATCCAAGCGCTGCCACTGCCAGGCGGGGGATCAAGATGATCCCCCTCCTTCTGGCCGTCCATGCGCAGGCGCTGGCATGTCCCCGCAGTGGGGAGTTATAGCGTTTTGCGAAACTGATTTCCGTCAAGCGAGAGTGGAGACGCTCGGCGGCGGCTTGAGGACAAGCCGCCCTACCTCGCGCTGGGCGCTCGCATGCCCAGCGCAGGTAGGGCTGGCTGTCCTCAGCCAGCCGCCGTCGAAGCCCATGATCCTCGAGCAAGAAACAGCCTGCTAAATGGAAATGAGTTTTACGAACCACGATAGAACAGGCTGCCGGTGGGGAGCTCACATGGCAGCGGCAGCGGGCTCTGCGAAGCTGGGGGAGATAGATCATTTCATCTCTTATTATATATTGGCCCACGGGTAGGCAGACACCACCCCTGATGCCGCCGAGGATGCGTGGTGGCAGGTGCTGCAGGCCGGGTGAAATGCTTCGGCCTTGCCGGTGGCCCACCGCCCAAATGCCTCGGAATCCACGGCATCAAATGTACGCCAAAAAGATGCCGCTGCCTACCCTTTTGGCCTCCTCAATTTTCCTCGGGATGCCATGAAGTGCCATTCCATGCTGCTGGATGCACAGGCTTTCATAAGTGGCTTTAAAAAGATGCCGTGATGCCGTGCTTAGGCGCGGCATCTGGCATCTTTTTCAGTAGGCCGTGGGAATCAGTCGTCATTGACTTCGTAGTCGTCGTCATCATCATCATCCGCGTAGGCTTTGGCGCACACCTTGGCGGCATGGGACTTGGGTGGCTGCAGCTTGCGCGGGCTGCCGGAGACGCGGCCCTCCTGCAAGGCGCGGGTCGCCCATTTGCTGACGGTGCCGCGATTCTTTCCCATCATCTCCGCGATGTCGTTTTGGTTCGTCACCCCTTCGCACACATGCTGCACGAACTGGTCGTACTCACTGTTGATGGCCAGCTCACACTGAATGTCCGTGATCCCGGTGGCCTTGTCGGTGGTGAAGTGCCAGAGCATGTCGGGCAGGGGATCGCCGGTGTTGCGGGAGGGTTTGGCGAAGTGGCTGACGAATTTCGCGCCGGGGTCGCTTTCCAGGCGGGCGTCGCGCAGCTCGATGATCCAGGAGCAGGCGTCTTCGCGCTTGGAGTGGCCGCGCATCATGCCGTTGCGCCCGGCGTGGTGGACGACGATGACGGTGATCTTCCGCCGGCGCAGCTCGAGCAGCCAGTGGGAGAGGGGCTCGTAGTCCATGCCTTTGTTTTCATCCACGCCGCTGGCCAGGGAGCTGAGGTTGTCCAATATCAGGACCTGGTAGCCCAGCTGGATGATGAGGTCGGTGACGCTGTGCAGCAAGAAGCCTTGCGCGCTGCCATTGCCCAGGCCGATGGGACCGATGCCGTCCGTGCCAGCATAAGTCGTGTGATTGAAGCTCGTCGTGTCAGCCACGGCCAGCACGACCTCATGGCTGGCCATGCGCCCCCAGGTGGCCGCACGGTGACTCTGATCAATGTCTGCGGCTTCAAGCCGTTCATTGGAAAGCAGACGGTAGGAAGCCTTGGCAGCCGCTTGGCTGCGGCTGCCTTCAGGGATGGAGGCCTGCGGCTGCGCCGCCCAATCGGTCGCCACACCCATACCACTTTCTGGCATGCCACCCGGTTTTTGTGCCCTGATCGAACACCCACCCTGCGTGAGCTCACCAGCTCACGCGAAAGCCTGCGAACACGGTGTGGCTTTGGTAGTTGGTGCGGAAGAGCTCGGCCTGGTAGGCGAGATAGACGGCGTAGCGGCTCCACGCGACATTCATGCCTGCGGTGACGAGGGCGCTGTCCCGCCCGATCCGGGGGCCGTAGGCTGTGAAGGGATTGCCGGAGCCATTGGCAAACTGGGAGGTGATGCCGAGCTGGGAGTCCAGGTACTCATGCTGCCACTGCATGCTGAGTGAGGGCGTGACCCGGGCCGCACCCACGAGGGCGGTGTACGCGGCACGCAGGCCGATGCGTGAGCGCAGCGACTCCTGGCTCTGGGAGCCAAAGCGCAGCGGCTGCAGCGAGCCGGATTCCTCAAAGCTGTCGATGTTTACGTGCGTGTAGCGCAGCGATGCCATGGGGGTGAAGGTCCATTGATTCACCTGGATGTCGTAGCCGGTGCCGAGGTAGGCGTCAAAGCTGGTGCTGTTGGTGCTCCCCGTGGCCGTGCCGCCGAGGGCGCTGCGCCGGGTGTCATAGCTGTTGAAGCTGCCGCCCACCATGAGTTCGGTGTAAAAGGCGCCGCTCATGTACATCGCATACACCGCTGCGCGCATGCCATCGGCGGTGAGCCTGCCGCCGTCCGTGAGATCGCTGTTGGAGCGCGCATAGCCGAGCGTGACACCCAGGACCCAGTTCTCGTTCAGGCGCACATCCGCACCGATGGTGCTGCCCACGGACTGCACATCAAAGCCGTTCGCATTGGCGGTGTTTCCCAGGCTGGCGTACTGGCCGGTCGCATTGGCAAAGAACCCATAGCGGTAGTTGTTGTCTGGCGACATGGCGGGGGAGAATCCAGCGACGGGGTGGACGTCTTTGCCGCTCGTGGTCGGCGCCTGCTCAGCGGCGGTTTCGCTCCAGCCCGCACTGCGGATGGAGGAGAGGCGCTGCTGCACACTGAGGATCTCCGTGTCCAGCTGGGCAAAGGCGATGCTGTAGATCGCCGTCAGCTCCTCCGGGGCGATTTTTTCCAGCTGCTGCGGCACGGCGTTGATGTTGAGACCGTTGAGATAGGCCAGCACCGGAGCCTGACGCACATCGTTCAAGGCGGAGTCCAGCGCAGCCGCCACGGCCGTTTGATTCGGGGTGAGCGGGAGGAGGCTCAGCGCATTTCCAAAGCTGTTCTGCACGGCATTTACAAAGACGGCCGTGGGGGTGTACACGACGACGAGATTCACCAGGGTGCCCGGACCTGCGAAGGGATTGACCACCGTGGCGAACTGACCCGCCACATTGCCGGCTTGGATGATGTCAAAGCTGTCGCCCAGGTTCGGGCGCAGTCCGCCGGCTGTGGTGATCACCAGCGTGCCGCCGAGATTCGCCGCGCCGCTGATGAGCAATTGGTCATGGTTGGCCGGAGTCACCAGTTCGGTGGCCAGCAGACCGCTGCCGCCCTGGGTGTAGGTGCCGTTGATGGTGAGGGCGCCCACGGCGGCCCCCGGATTCACCGTGCCCAGGTTCATCACGTTTCCGGTGATGATGCCCGTGCCATCCAGATTGCCGCCAGCCTGGATGTTCACCGCCGGGGAGTTGAGGGCTCCGGCCACGGAGACCGTGCTGCCTGCCGCCACCGTGGTGCTCAGGGCGGTGAAGCTGCCGCCCGTGAGGATGTTCAGCGTGCCCGCAGCGATGCTGGCAGGGCCGGTGACCGTGGTCGCGCCGCTGATGCCCAGGCTGCCGGTGCCTGCCTTGATCAAACTGCCTGCACTGGTGACCACGCCGCTGAAAATCGCCCCGGCTGCGTTGTTCACGGTCACTAGCGGTGCCGCGCCGGTGAGTGCCAGACCGCTGGAGATCGTCACCAGCCCTGCGCCGGCATTGATGGTGAGGCCCGGGTCGCCGGCCAGAGTCAACGTGTTGGCTCCGGCGATGGTGACCGCCGCCGGGTCGTTGATGGTCAGCGTGTTGATCGTGAAGTCCGCCCCAAGGTTGGTGCTCTGATTGGCCGCGCCGTTGGCGGAAAAGGTGATGTTGTCCAACGCGGAGGGGACGAGCAGCGAAGGAGTGCCTGCCACATCCACGGCCCAGTTGCCCGCCGTCGTCCACAGGCCGCTCGCGGCGCCCAGCCAATGCGTGGGCCCATTCACCAGCAGGGGCGTCATGGCGATGTTGTTGCTGTCCAGGGTCACCGTCCCATTCAGGGCCAGAGCCCGCCCGTCCAGCGTGGCCCCGGTGTTGAGTGTGATGGAGGTGTTTGCCAGGATGGTGCCGATAAAGGCCGAGTTCACCCCCAGAGTGGCTGAGCTGCCCACCTGCCAGAAGACATTCGCCGCCTGCGCGCCGTTGATCAGATTGATGCTGCTGCCGGCGGCGGTGATGAGCGTGGAGCCCGCCTGAAAAACCCACACCGCATTGGGATTTCCCATCGCATCCAGCGTCAGCGTGCCAGTGATGCCAAAGGAACTGGAGTCCGTATGCACCCCGGGGGCCAGCGTCAGTCCGCCTAGATCCGCGATCGGCGCATAGATGATCGTCGGCAGGCGGCCGGCGGCGTCATTGAAAGCCGTGAGCAGATCGCCCTTGCCGCTCAGGGTGATGGCATCTCCGCCGTGATTGATCCCTGTCAGGGTCACCGAGCCAAAGCCCGTCATCGTGGCCGTGGGCAGGCTGCCCACATCTCCGATGATGGTGGTGGGCCCCGTGTTGGTGATGCCCGCCCCCGCCAGCACCGCGAAGTCCGCCGCCTGCCCCAGCACGATGGGGGACTCAGCCGCCGAGAGGTGGAATCCGGCCATGGCGGCGGTGGTGATCAGGCACCAAGAAATGCGCCTTAGGAGGGTGGGTAAAAATTTAAGACTGGGAAATGAGGTCATGTTATTTGTTTGGAATTTATAGATACAATAAAAAGAATATATTTTTGGGGTGTGAATTACTATGGGGTGATCACCCCATAGTAGTTTGTTGATGCAAAGAATGGCCGTTAATGATTCTAAGCTGTCTGCTCAATGACAGGTGCTTCCCGTCTCACTCGACACCTGAATCTCGGGGAGAGATGCCAAGGTCACCGCCTCGCCTGGATAGGCAAAATGGCAATTGAAGCATCCCGGCTCATGCCCAGTGGCGGTTGTACAACCCGGTGGCTTTTCTGCTCCCAGCTTCCACCACGGCTCACATGGGGGGTTTGAAAAAACATCACCGTACGCACTCCCCGGCGATGAACCGTGGTGGTGAGGGAGGGGGTGCAGTAGGAGGGGATCATCTTGATCCCTCAGGCCAGATCTGCGGAGTCATCGGGTCCGGTTTCAACCGGGGATGCCGTCCGTCATCCCCCGTTCCCAGAGTCCCTCATCCGCGCTTCCATCTCTTTCAGCAGCCGCTCCGCCTCGGCCGGGGGCAGGTAGGAGAAGCGCAGGACTTTTTTCCCTGCCAATATCACCAGTCCGAGGGGCTTGAGCTTCAGCCCGGAGATCTCGTTCCAGGGCACCACCTGCACCGTGGCCCCATGCTCCTGGATGTGCACGCCCTCCGGCTCCAGCACCCAGGTGAATCTCCGCATCAGCAGCCAGTCCATGGAGAAAGTCAGCGAAAGAATCAGTCCAATCGCCAGCCACATGCCAACCACGAACTCCACCGGTCCCTGAAGCGGCAGCCTGCCATCGGTCAGATACCGCTGCCCGTAGTACCCGATGATCAAGATCGGCGTGAGCTTCAGCAGCTTCAGCACAGGCCGCCACAGGTGAAAGGGGAAGGGACGGGGCTGCAGCTCGGTGACTTGTTGCGGTGCGGGCACCCGGTGCTTCTTGAGCAGGCGCTTGCAGGCTTCGTAACACTCCAGCGGGCGGTAAGTGCTGGCTCCATGAAAATCCACGAGGCCGATCTCCACGGTGGCATGCACCAGTTTGCGAAAGTCGGCACGCAGCCGTGCGGGGACAGCCTCGTCCAAGTCGAAGGGCCAAGGATCGCCACGGCCATTCAGCGGCAGCCGCTGCCCCGCCTGCTCCCAAGCGGACAGGTTATCTGCCTTCGTGATGCTGAGCAGATGCGCGATCAATTGCTCCACCGCCGGATGATTGATGCCGTGGTGCCGGCAAAAAGCCTCCAAGCAGTACGCGCCTTTGACCTGAAGCGGAATGAACTTGGGCCGGGTCATGCCGTGCGGGTGAGGGGTGGAAGAGGCAGCATGCCCCACGCTAATCATGGCAGGGGCCAATTCCAAGCCCGGCATGCTTAGAACTTTAATCTACCGCAAGCCGAGCCAGCGTTTCAGCGCTGCTTCGACCTTTGCCAGTGTGGCCTCATCACAAACAGTCAGACGGCGGATCAACTGCACATCCGGCACCGTGCCGATCGACTGTACGTCAAACACGCCCGGAGCAAACTTGGCATGCTGATGCGGCACCTCGTATTCGGTGCCGCGTGCGCTGGTCGTGCGCGCCACATAGCTGACCAAGGCCCGCTCTGCATCTTTGTAGCGCTCACTGAGGATGAGCACGGGCCGCACCTTCTGCACCATGCCCAGGTCAATGAGCCAAATTTCGCCACGCATGGCAGTCAGTCTTGCCACTGTTGCTCCGCCCCTTCCTCGGCATCATAAAGGGCAAAAACACTCGCGGAGGCGGAGAGGGTGGCATCGCGCTCCATGAACCACGCACGCAACTCCAGCCACTGCTCGCGGGGCAGCGTCTCGATGGCTTGTTCGATTTCAAGGACGGTACTCATCGTTGGATTTTAAGGGGCGGAGGCGCTGATTTCAACTGGGGATGCGTCAGGTCCCATTGCTTCACGAGAAGCGGACAGGGGGCTCGCGCACCGACCCCCTCTCCACCACCCCCCTGCATTTCCCCCGAGAGAATGCTTGCCAAACGTCCGCCGCAGAGTCGTATCTTGCGTTTCCCTTTTATGATGACCCGCCTTGCCCTGATTCTCGTTGGTTCCATTGGACTCGCGCATGCCTCGCAGCCGACCTCTTTGGCCGATCTGCCGGACGCACATCCCGAGGCGGAGCTGAAGGCCTTCGTGGTCCCTGAGGGCTTTGAGGTGAATCTCTTTGCTTCGGAGCCCATGATCCAGAAGCCCGTGCAGATGAACTGGGATGCCCAGGGCCGCCTCTGGGTCGTCACCAGCACCACCTACCCGCACATCAAGCCCGGCGAAGAGGCCAAGGACCAGGTCGTCGTACTCGAAGACACCGATAGCGACGGCAAGGCCGACAAATCCACCACCTTCGCCGAAGGCCTGCACATCCCCACCGCCCTCGCCCCGGGAGACGGCGGTCTCTATGTGGCCAATTCCACCGAGGTGCTCTTTTTGAAGGACACCAACAACGATCTCAAAGAGGACAACCGCACCATCCTGCTCAGCGGCTTCGGCACGGAGGACACGCACCACCTCCTCCACACCTTCCGCTGGGGCCCGGAGGGCATGCTCTACTTCAATCAGTCCATCTACATCCACACCCACATGGAGACCCCCCACGGCATTCGCCGTCTCATGGGCGGCGGCATCTGGGAGTTCCGGCCGGAGACGCGCCGGGCTGAAATCATCAGCAAAGGCCTCATCAATCCCTGGGGCCTCGAGTTCGACCGCTGGGGCCAGAGCTTCGCGTGCGACGGCGCAGGCGGGGAGGGGATCAATTTCATCTTCCCCGGCTCCGTGTTCGCCACCTCCCCGGGGGCCAAGCGCATCCTCCACGGCCTCAGCCCCGGCCAGCCCAAGCAGTGCGGTCTGGAAATCATCGAAGACCCCCATTTCCCGGCCGACTGGCAGGGCACCTTTGTGCTCAACGACTTCCGCGGCAACCGCGTGAACCGCTTCCAGCTCACCCCCAGCGGCAGCAGCTACATCGCCAAGCAGCTCCCCGATCTCCTCGCCTCCACTCATCGCGCCTTCCGCCCGATCGACGTCAAGATGGGGCCTGACGGTGCCATTTACATCGCCGACTGGTACAATCCCATCATCCAGCACGGGGAAGTGGACTTCCGCGACGCCCGCCGCGACCACTCGCACGGCCGCATCTGGCGCATCACCGCCAAGGGCAAGCCCCTCAGCCCCAAGGTCCAGATCGCCGGTGCCCCCACGGCCGACCTGCTGGAAATGCTCAAGTCCGACCGCAACCACGTGCGTCGTTTTGCCAAACGCGAGCTCCGCGACCAAGGCGCCGCCAAAGTCACGCTGCCCCTGGACGAGTGGGCCGCCAAGCTGGACACCACCAAGGAAGCCGACTCCCACGCCCTGCTCGAAGCCGCCTGGGCGCGCGAAGGCGTGAACTCCTTCTCGCCCACGCTCTGGCGCAGGCTGTGGGAAAATGGCGATTACCGCATCCGTGCCGCCGCGCTGCGCATCCTGAGCCACCGCTGGAAGGTGTTCCCTGAAGTGATGAAGGTGCTGGAGCAGGCCGTGGCGGACGAAAACGCCCAGGTGCGCCTCTGGGCCCTGGCCGTGCTGGCAGACATGCGCAAGCCCGGAGCAGTCAGCCTCGCCCTCAAGGTGCTGGACCGCTCGATGGACGATTCCCTCGATTTCCTCTTGGAGCAGACCTGCCGTGAGCAGGCAGACATCTGGATGCCCGCAGTCGTCGAGGGCAAGCTCAAGCTCGACGAGCGGCCCAAGCACCTCGTCTACGCCATGAAGAGCACTGGCCGCAGCGATGCCCTGCCCCCCCTCTTTGCTGCGCTGAAAAGCGGCAAGCTCAGCGCCGAAGACGCGGCCGCCGTGCTCGACATGGCCGGCAGCGCCGCCGACGCCGCGCAGGCCAAGACCATGGTCGACATGGTCAACGACGCCTCCCTGGCCCCCTACTACATCGGCCTGCAGGATGCCCTGGTGAAGGCCGCCACGGACCGCAAAGTCATCCCAGAAGGCGCGAAGGACATCGTGACGGCCTGGTTTACCCGCCCTGAGCCCCATGTGGTGCACCGCACCGCCATCCTCGCCGGACTCTGGAAAGTGGAACCCGCCCGCGACACGCTGGTCGCCCTGCTCACGGACGCCAAAACCCTCCCTGCCATCCGCGATGGTGCCACACGCGGCCTCACCGCCCTCGGCGGCGTGAAATCCCGTGACCTCTTTGACAAGCTCTTCACCGAATCCCAGGACAACGGCCTGCGTGCCCTCATGATTGACGGCCTGACCAGCGTCGGACCGCAGCTCGCGGCCAAGCGCGCCGTCGAGTTCCTGGCCAAGGCAGAAGTGGATGCCGCCAAGCCCATCCTGACCGTTTTCCTCAAGAACAAGCAGCTCCCCGGCGTGCTGGCCAAGGAGCTGGAAGGCAAGACGATTCTTGACTCCGTGGCCGTCGAAGGCATCCGCATGGTCACCTCCCGTGGCATCCAGGGCCCCCTGGCCGAGGCTCTCAAAAAAGCCGGCGGCGTCAAGCAGATGGACCGCCCCCTCACCCCTGAGGAAATGAGCGCCATGGTGGCCAAGGTGAAGACCCAGGGCGACCCCGCCCGTGGCGAGGCCGTCTACCGCCGCCAGCAGATGCTCTGCACCACCTGCCACGCCATCGGCGAATCCGGCGGCGTATTGGGGCCAAACCTCGTCAGCATCGGCGCCAGCGCCCCGGTGGACTACCTCATCGAAAGCCTGCTGGAACCCAGCAAGAAGATCAAGGAAGGCTACCACATGGTCATCATCAGCAAGAAGGACGGCGGCGTCATCTCCGGCGGCCTCATTAATGATGGCGCTGAGGAATTGACGATTCGTGATCCCGCCAATCAGATCGTCAAAGTGGCCAAATCCGCCATTGCCAGCCGCCAGATGAGCCCCGTGAGCATGATGCCCCCGGGTCTCACCGCCAGCCTGCGCGAGGACGAATTCATCGATCTCGTGCGTTTCCTCTCCGAACTCGGCCGGGAAGGGGCCTACAAGACCCAGCCAAACCGCTACGTCCGCACCTGGAAGGCCATGGGCAAGATGGAGCAGAAGGACGTGGACCACGTCCGCCATGTGGGCAGCTTTGCCCTGAACGACGACAAGCATCCCTTCCCATGGCAGATGGCGCTCAGTCAGGTGAATGGCGACCTCCCGCTGGCCGATCTGCCCGCGGCGCAGAAAATGTATCCGTGGTTCCCAAAAATCGTCCAATTTGGTCTGAAATTGGACGGTGCCGGGAAGGTCAAACTCGGCTTCAGCGCCGTGAAGGGCATCGTTGTGGCGGTGGACGGGGCAGAGCTAAAGGAATTGCTGCCCCAGCAGGAGCTCGATTTGAGCGCCGGAACCCACCGAATTAGCGTGCTGATTACCCGCGATGCTGGGGAACTGGCGGCTTTGCGCGTGGAAATCCTAGATGGACCTGCAGTGGCGGTGCCATGAGGATTCTCAAAGGCGAAAAATCGTAAAGTCGATGTATTTGCATTGACGGGACAGATCCATTTTCGCTATTCTGAACGCTAGGCTTGGAATGCTGTCTTACCCCGACGTGCATCCACGCACCAACCATTTGCTTACACCCATGAGAAATCATCCCATCGACCAGACGCACAACGAAATGCTCGTTGGGTCGAACGGTTGTGACATTTTAGGGTTTCCCATGGATGCGCAGGTTCAGTGTCTAAACGCCGCCGTTTCGCTGTCTTGTGTCCCTTTCTTCCGCCTTTTTTAAAATTCTCCCGCGCCGCCCCTGCCCAAACTTTTTTCTCTGATGAAAACACTTCGACATAATCGCATCCTCCTCGGCTGGTTCATGACCGTGCTGGTGTTCGTCATGCAAGTCGCCACGCCTTTGCAATCTGCGACCATTTACTGGACGACGGATGGCAAGGTCTCCGGTGAGTTTACTTCCGGAAACTGGAACACGACCACCCCCAACTGGCTGGCTACCGTGCCTACGGGCACGGCGGGAACTCAGATTGCCTGGAACAATGGGGCCGGAGACATCGCTGCTTTCCTGGGTTCCACCAACGTGACCATCACCGCTCCCATCTCTGTCGGTGGACTGCGCTTTGAAGCGGCAGGAACAGGCATCACCTCTTCCTCCGCAGGGAACACGCTGACGTTCACCGGCGCCTCTCCTTCCATCACCATCCAAGGTAATTCCAGCGTCTCCGACACTGAAGTTACTCTCACGGCTCCGCTGGCCGGCACCAATGGTCTGTCCATCCAGTTCACCGACACGGCGAGCTCTGCCGGCTCTAAGTTTGGTATTTTGCATCTGGGCACTCGCAACAACAACTTCGCCACTTCCCTGACCGGCGGCATCACCGTTGGCAACAAAGCCATGCTCCGGGTGGATGCGAATTCCACCGACCTCACCACTGGGAAGAACCCGCTGGGCACCAACCAAGTCACCCTGCAGACAGGTTCCAAGCTGGACATTCGCGGCTTCAACTCCACCTCAAACGGCCTCTCCGGTCGTCAGTTCACCACCACCGGCACGGGGGACTCCGCCCTTGTCAACTTCACTGGTATCGCAGACAGCGTCCGCTCCGACCTCACTTTGAGCAATCTGAACACCATCCCGGCGGCCGGTGGCGCTCAGTGGGTGGGCAAGGTGGACATCTCCACAGCCGGAGCCTACACCTTCTTTGCCGCCGCTGATGACGGTGCCAAGATCTACATCGACGGGGTGCTGGTTTTGAACAACGACGGTGGCAAAGGCAACACGGACCTTTCCAGTGCGCCGATTTTTCTGGCTTCCGGCGCGCACGACATCCGCATCGACTACGTGAATGGCTCCGGCGGCGGCAACATCAATCTGGGCTACGCAGGCCCTGACACCAGCGAAGGCAGCGGGCAGATTCGCAAAGTCATTCCCAACACCCTCCTTCATCTGGCGGATGTCAACACGGTGAACGGTTCCAGCACCGCCCTGCAGTTTGGCAATGATGTCCGCCTCACGGGGAACGCCGAGATTTCCCTCTCCAACACCTCCGTCACATCGGCTGCGATGGGGCGGCTGCTGCTGGACACCGGCGTCACCCTTACTGTAGCAGCTTATGACCTCCTGGGGCAGACCGCCGTGGTGGGCAACGGGGGCGGTTTTGGCAAGACGCTGCGTTTCGGAGGGACCTCAGGGGCCCCCACCGTGTTTGGCACCTTGGGCTCAGGAACCGCCGGCACGGTCACGATTGCTTCGAATATAAACGTGGCCTTTGACGGCGTGGTTTCAGATGAAGGTCGGGCCATGACCATCCAAAAGACCGGCGCTGGCTGGCTCTACTTCAATCAAACCCAGAGCGCCAACACCCTGGGCGCCACCAGCAGCATTCAGATGATCGGCACGTCCGTGACCCAAAATGCCACCTACGTCGCCTCGAGTTATGCGACTGACGGCACCCTCAACGGCAAGGCCAGCACACTGACGACCACAAGCACTGCGGGTCTGGCCGTGGGCATGACGGTCAGCGGCACGGGCATTCCCAAGGGCACGGTCATCACCTCCATCGTCAACGGCACCCAGTTCAAGGTCTCAGGCGATGCTTCTGCGGTGTCTGCTGCCACAGCGTTGACTTTCTCCCAGACGCCCACGCTGGTGCTGACCGGCAGTACCGTCGCAGGCTCCTTTGATCCCATTGGCTCGGCGAAGGTCGTGCTCGCGGGCGGCAATTTGGTGCTGGATTCCAAAGGTGGAGCCGGTGCCGTGACCACGTTTGGCAATGCTGTCGACGTAACTTCAGACGCAGTCATTCAGGACGTGGCGAATGCGGTATCAGTGACTTTGGGCGGCGCGGTGACCATTGCCAGCGGCAAGACCCTGGTACTGGATGCGATTGCTGGCGGGCAGCCCGTCGCGGACGTGGGTGCGAATCTCATCGTCTCAGGCGGCATCACTGGAGATGCCACTACGTCTCTTGTCATCCGTTCCACCGTCAAGAACGCGGGCACGACGATCAGTGCCATCAATGCATTGGCTACGGGTGTGGTGCAGCAGACCGGCTTTGCCTCCCAGAGCGGCACGGTGAGCCTGTCTGGCAACAACTCAGGTTTCGCCGGACAGCTGGTGTTTGAACCGGGTGCGAACCTGCGTGTGCTGGGCGTGAGCGCCCTCAACAACAAGACCTTCACCATGGCGGGCGGCACCCTGCAGTTGCTGGATGATGGCGACGGCACCGGCGGCCTTCAGAATCTGGCCTTCAACCATAACATCACCGTCACAGGCACCGTCACGCTGACCACCGGGCCCGTCTCCACCTCCATTTCGCCTTTTTACACGCCTCCGGCCAACAAGCGGGCGCAGATTTCGTCGTTGAACGTAGGCAACAACGCGGTGACGCTTGCCAACAACAATGGCTATGGTTTGCAGGTGACGGGTGTCACCACCCTGACGGGCGCACCGACGTTCACGGTCAACAACGCCACCACTTCGAACAATCTGGTCCAGGGCCTTGAACTCGCCGGTCAGGTGACCGGCGCGGGCAACAGCATTCTCAAAGCCGGTGGCGGCACGCTGCTTCTCAGCAATTCCGCCAACAACTTCGGCGGTACGGTCAGCTTCAATGCCTATGGGGCCAACGCCAGCACCGTCATGACCGTCGAGAGCGCGGCGAATTTGGTCACCGGCCAGCTGCTGACCGGCACCGGCGTCAGCACCTCCAATGGTGGCACGCGTATCAACTCCATTACTTCACAGAGTTTTGCCGCCAGCGTGGCCAGCGGCCAGGCCACGCTCACCCTGACACCGAGCATCGCCAGCACCTTCGCCGTCAACATGTTGGTGAGCGGCAACGGCATCCCCCCTGGAACCAAGGTTCTCAGCATCAATGACAACGTCACCAACACGACCCTGGGAAGCACGATCTCCAACCCCAACATTGTGAGCAATGTCCAGGGCGGCACCAGCAGCTTCCGCGTGGGCATGGCCGTGTCAGGCTCAGGCATTCCTGCCGGCACCTTTGTGGCTGAAATCATTGACGGCACCACCTTGCGCCTCAGCCAGAACATCACCTCTCCCAACCCCACCCTCGTCAGACATCAGGTGACCCTGTCCAATCCGGTGACCGTGGCGGACACCACCCTGGTGCTGACCCAGGTGAACCTGAGCCAGGCGCTCACAAGCGCACTCAATGGTTCAAGCTCAGTCTCTGGCAAATCGGTGATCAGTGTCTCGGCCGGCGTGCTGGCCTTCACGAGCAATGAGGCGTTGGGAAATGCCGCGAATGAAATTTTCGTCAACACCAACTCCGCCACGGCGGGCCTGCGCGCGGACGGCACCTTCCACTCCGCCGATCGCACCTTCATCATGAACCAGGGCAGCAACGCCATTGACGTCACGGCTGGCAACACCTTTTCGATTGACAAAACCTTCAGCTTTTCCAACAACAGCAACAATCTGCAGAAGAACGACGCAGGCACGCTGGTGCTGACAGCGCCGATGACGCAGGGGCTGACAGGACTCACCTCCTCTTGGAACGGCATTCTCACCATCGGTCAGGGAGTGGTCCGGGTCACGAACTCATCCGCTCTCGGCTCCACCGGCAGCTACTCTCTCGGCTCCAATTCTGGCTCCGCCTACACTCTGGTGGCCAATGTGGCTGCTGCACTGGAGCTGACGGGAGGAATCACGGTCGCAGAAACCTTGGTTTTCAATCCCGGCAACAACAACACCTCCAACGGCATCAACGGCGCCGGCGCTCTCCGCAACTCCGCCTTTAGCGGCAATGTTCAGGTCCTGAGCAGCTCGACTTCCAGCACCACGGTCACGTTGGTGGGGGCTCCACCCGCCATGCTCGTTGCCGGAGCCTCCTTCATGGGGTCCACCATCCTGTCCGTCAATGGCAGCACGATCACTCTGGCTTCAAATGCGAACGCCACGATCAGCAGCGCCACCAGCCAGGCCTATTCCCTCAGCGGCAACAACACCTACAGCGGGACCATCACGTTCTCCAGCCCCACCTCGGCGGACAATAACAATCGTGCCGCCACCATCGGCGTGGACGCCGGAACGACCCTTCACATCACGGGTGCCATGATCGGCCGCGTGGGCACTGGCGGCACCGGGCGCGGCTCCTGGTTCGGTCTGGTCGGGGCGGGGAATGGCTTCATCGACACGGCGATGAGCTATGACGGCAATCTTTCCTTCGGCACTTACTCGCTGGACAAGGCGGGCACGGGAACCTGGACGCTGACGGCTGCCAACGTGTTCCCCGGACAGAACGTCTATGTGAATCAGGGCACCTTGGTGCTCAGTGGTGCCGGCACTCTGGGCGTGCCCGGAACCAACGGCGGCACTGGCACGGTTTTCGTGACTCCTCAGGGAACTCTCAACCTCGACAGCACCGGGACCAATGTTAACAACCGCCTCAGCGGCCGGGCGCTGTCAGTCTACGGTGGCAACATCAACCTCCTAGGAAACGCCTCTGCCGCCACCACAGAGACTGTGGGGGCGTTCACGGTGAATGCCGGACAGACCGTCATCTCGCTCTCCGGTCAGCAGGCCAGTTTCATCACAGGCTCGGTCACCCGCGCCACCAACAGCGGTGGCATCACCGGCACCATGCTCGTGCGCGGAATCAGCACAGGGACCATGCAGTCCTCCAGCGGCGGCTTTGCCTTCACTGGCCAAACCGGCGGTGCCAACACCCTCAACAAGGGTATCATTCCTTGGGTGATCGTTGACCCGAGTTCCTCGGGCTCGGGCACTTCGTTTGCCACCGCTGACTCGGTCACCGGAGTGCTGCGTGCCTTGAATACTTCAACCGAAATGACTTCGACGCTGACCAACAATCTGGCCGGTGTCGCCACTCCGCTGAACGTGCTCCTGTCCACCAACCAGACGATCTCGGCAGGCCTTAGCACCACCACCTTGCTCAACAGCCTGACCGTGAACTCGCTGACCCTTCAGACGGGCGGCGCTGTCACCCTCAATGCCGGGCAGACCCTGACCTTGGACAGCGGCGGCGTGCTGGTGCTTGCAGGCGCCACCAGCGCCAGCATCGGCGGCAGCACCATCGGACGTCTGGGCACCACCAGCAACGCCCAGTTCGTCTACTACACCTTGAGCGATCTGTCGATCAATGCAGCCATGTTCAACGTCTCGGCCGGTCTGGTGAAAGCCGGCGCTTCGACCCTGACGCTCAATACTCAGCAGTTTTACACGGGCGGCACGGCCATCAATGAGGGCATCCTGAAGCTGGCAGGCGGGACCAACACGATCTTTTACAACAATGATTTTGTCCTTCAGGGCGGTTCGCTGGACCTCAACGGCAATGTGCAGGTGCTCAACCTTCTGCGCACCAACACCACGACTGCTCAAAACGCCAACTTGGTGCCAGACATCGGCGGTACGATCATCAACTCCTCTGCCAATCAGGCCACTCTGGGCCTGGTCAATACGGGTGGAAGCTTCTCAGGATCGATCACGGGCAATGTGGCCCTGGTGCGTTCCACCAGCGCAAACAGCTACACCGACTGGAACATCTACTCCGCCAACACCTACACGGGCGCCACGATCCTCAATGGCGGCCGCCTCCAGCTCCTCGGCACCGCCACCCTGAGCAACACCTCCTCCCTCACCATCAGCCAGTCCACCCTCCTGCTGAGCAACAACAACGGCACCAGCATTCTCGACGCGCTGGTTGACGATCGGATCAACAACGCGGCCCCGATCACCATGTCCGGCGGCATGATCCAGTATCGCGCGCGCTTTGGCACTGAAGGCACGGAGGCCTTTGGCTCCCTGACCTTGGCCCAGGGCGCCAGCGTGATCGACGTTGCGGCTCCCGGCACCGGCATTAACAGCTCCACGGCCACGTTCACCAGCCTCACCCAGCAGGCCGGATCCCACGGCACGCTTCGGTTCTTCAACGTGACCGGCAATTACGGCAACGGCACCGCCCGCGTGTTCTTCGACAACATCAACGGCGTCAGCACCGCGATTGTGGGCGCTGGCCTCACCAACAATTTGATCGGCGGCTGGGCCGTGGTGGAGCGCGAATTCGCCAGCTACAACCCTGGCACTGGTGTGGGAGCCTTGAATTCAGCAGGCTACGCAGGCTATTCCACCCGCGACATCAACTCAGGCATCGCCACGGACAACATCCGCATGGCCTATGCAGCCGTGACTTCCACCGGAACCGTTGGCTCCAACCAGCTCACCGTCGCCAGCACCGCCGGCTTGAAAGTCGGAGATTCCGTCCTGGGCAGCGGCATTCCCGTGGGTGCCGTGGTGGCCTCCATCATTGACGGCAACAACTTCACCATCGACCAAAATCTGGGCACCGCCAATCCCACCCTGACTATGCCGCAGACGGTCACCCTCACGGGGAACCGCACCATCAACAGCCTCGCCATGGTGGTGTCCGGCAACAGCACTCTCGATCTCGGCGGCTTCACCCTGAACCTCGCCAGCGGTGGTTTGATCGCCTCCCAGGGCTTCGATTTGATCAACACCACGGTCAACGTGGTGACCAGCTCCACAACGAGCAACACCGTCCTGCTGGCCACCATCCCCAACACCCTGACCATTGGCTCTGTGATTCTGGGCAGCACCGTGACGGACATCAGCGGCCTGACAGTCACCCTCGCCGGCAACGCCAATGCCAACATTGCCGCCCCGACTGCGGTCAACTTCATCAGTTCCCTGAACATGCCCATCGTCATCTCCAACGGGAACCTCACTGCGGGCAGCGGCGCGGCAGATCTTTACCTCCATGCGCTTGGCTATGTGAATGGCAACGGCAACGTGTATGGTCATAACGTCATCGTCGGTGCCAACATCATCAACAACAACGGCGGGGCCGGGGCGGTGACTCTGGTCATCGACGGCACCGAAGGTCGCGGCACCACGGGCACGGGCGGCCTCAGCGGCTTCCGCTCCAATCAGGTCGTGCTCACTGGCAACAACACCTACACCGGCGGAACCTTCGTCAATGCAGGCTTCGTCTTGGCGAAATCCACCACGGGCCGCGCCTTTGGCACAGGCGATGTGACCATCACCGGCGGTGGCACCACCAATGGCAGCACCTTCCAGGAACGCACATCCACGGTGGTCTTTGGAGCCTCCAACCAGATCAACAGCACGGCCAGCCTAAACCTGAATGGCGGGGCCTCGCTCGAACTGAACGGCTTCAATCAGACTCTTGGAGCGCTGAATTTCAACAACACCGGCGGCACCACCCCGTCATTGCTCGTGGGCATCGGCACGCTCACCCTCAGCGGCGGCATCACCGCCGCCTCCTCCAATCTTGGCAGCACCTCCACCATCACCACGGGCATCATGGACGGCATCCTGACCAACGGCAGCAATGTGATCACTCTGGGCAATACCACAGGTCTCACGGTGGGCACGGCGGTGACAGGCAGCGGCATCACCGCAGGCACCATCATCACCGCCATCAACAGCCCGACTTCGATCACAATTTCCACGAACGCGGCCATTGGCACCGTGACCGGAGACAGCATGCTCACGTTTGCAGGCTTTGGTTCCATGGTCCTCACCAGCGGGGCGCACACCTTCAACATCAGCGCGGTGAATGCCAACGGTCAGAATCTGGCGCCGCTGCAGCCCTCCCTGAGCATCAACGGCATCGTGGCAGGAACCGGCAGCATCATCAAGACCGGCGACGGCGTCCTGCAACTGACTGGCCCTAGCACCTTCTCCGGCGGCATCAGCCTCCAAAACGGCGGCCTTCTCTTCAGCTCCGGCAGCGTCTTCAATGCCGGCACCACGGGCGGAGTGAGCGCCGGCCCGATGGGCACAGGCACCCTGACCATGTCTGGCAGCAACAATCTCACGCTCCTGTCCAGCACCAGCCTCACCATCGGCAACGCCGTTACATTTGATGCAGCTTTCTCAGGGCAGTTCAGGTTCGACAGCACTGTCTCCACCGGTTCCAACCTCACGCTGAGCGGCTTGGTGACTCTTCCCGGCTCGGTGAACATCAATGTCATCAATCCTGGCATGACCGCCGCCCTCGGTCAGATCACCCGCGTGGGTTCCGTCGGAAACATCGTGATCAACAAGACCGGCCTCGGCACTCTTTCCCTGGGCGCCGTGACCGCAGGCAACACCGTCACCTTGAACATGAACGGCGGCAACCTCTCGCTGCTTAACGATGGTGACGGCACCGGCTCCCGGCAGGTGATCGCCAGCGGCATCACAGTGAACTCCACCCAGGCCATCAACCTGACCGTCGGCCGTCTGGGCACCGTCTACGCACCGCTTTTCACCTCCGCATCGAACAAGCAGATTCAAATTGCCGGTTCCACTGGCACGGCCTTCACCGTCGGCGCTTTGAATGTGACCAACAACAACGGCTACGGCCTGCAGATCACCAGCGACGTCACGCTTGGCTCCAATCAGGTCATCAATGTGAGCGCCGCGTCGGACTCCAGCTGGACTCAGGGGCTGACTCTCTCAGGCATCGTCTCAGGCGGTGCCATCACCAAGCTGGGTGCGGGCACCTTGGTGCTTGGCAATGCCTCCAACGGCTTCACCGGCACTGTGGACATTCAGGGGGGCGTTGTTGCGGTCTCATCAAATGCAGCACTGGGCAACGTGGCCAACGGGGTGATTCTCAATGTGAACGCCGCCACCGCCGTCGGCCTGCGCGCGACCGGCACCTTCACCACCAGCCGCACCATCACCTTGAACCAGGCCAGCAACGCCATCGAAGTGACGGCGGGCAACACGCTGACCCTCACCTCCGCCTTCGGACTGACCTCCGTTTCCAATGCGCTGCGTAAAAATGACAACGGCACGCTGGAGCTCAACAACCTGAACAGCACCTGGAACGGCGTGCTGACCATCGGCGCAGGAGCCGTGAAAGTTTCCAATGGGGGTGCCCTGGGAACAGTGACGGGCAATACGGTGGTGACTGGCAGCGGTGCCGCATTGCAGTTGAACGGTGTCAACATCGGCGGCGAGGCCCTGACTCTGAACGGTTCGGGCATCAACAACGGCGGTGCCCTTCAGGCGCTCGCCAACGGCACCACCAGCGTCGTGACGGGGACCGTCACGCTCGCAACGGCCTCCACCATCGGCGCAGATGCAGGCGCGACGCTCTCACTGACCGGTTCCATCACCGGCGCTCAGAACCTGCTCCTTGCTGGTGCCGGCGCCATCAACGTGAGCGGCACTGGATTTGGCGCGCTCAACGCGATTACCAAGATGGGCTCGGGCATCACAACCCTGAGTGTGAACAGCGCCTCCTTCGTCAATGGTTTGGTCATCAACGAAGGAACCTTCAAAATCACCGGCTCAGGAGTCACCCTGGGCGGCACGGGAACCATCACCATTCAGGGCCCTTCGGGACTGCTGTGGGTGGATGACACCGTGGGCGCCGCCACCGCCCACTTTGCAGGTGCGCGTGCGCTCACACTGAACGGCGGGACCATCAGGTTCGACGGCGGCTCTGCCACCTCTGCGCAGACTCTCGGCCTGCTGACCACCAATCGTAGTGCGACCAACACGATCATCATGAATCAAGGTGCCGGCACCAACACGCTCACCTTCTCGGGTTGGACCAACAACGGCGACTCCAGCACGAATTTCGTTGGGACCAATCTCGGCACCGCCGGTAACAAAGTCATCTTCACCTCCGCGCCGGGCACGACCAACGGTCTTCTCTCACGCACGCTGGTCAACGGCACGGATTTTGCCGGCTATGTGGCAGGAACGGGCGTCGGAGCCTTCGGCACGGCGGGATATACGGCCTACACCGCCGGCAACAACCTCGACACAGCGGCAGCGGCGGCGACCATGCAAATCACGGGGGCCGTGACCTTCCTGGGCAGCACCAGCCGGACCGTCAATGCCATCAAGATCAACGGTTCTGGCATTGACGTGACCAACTCCGTCGCCACTCAGGGGGCGACACTGACGCTGACAGCAGGTTCCATCCTCAACGTCGGTGGCAACAACACCATCAGTGTGCCGAGATTGAATCTGGGCATCCAGGGCTACGCCGCCATCGCTGCTGGAACCAACCTGACCATCAACAGCGTCATCACTGGCACGGGCGGCTTTGTCAAAGACCTGGCCGGCACCCTGATTCTGAATGCTCCCACCAACCTTGCCGGTGTGGCCAACCTCAGCGGCTACCTCCTGACGGGCAACTTCGCCATCAACAACGGCACGGTGAAACTCAACGGCGGCAACAACACGCTCACCCCCAATCAGTTCCTCATCGTCGCCCCTGGAGCCACGCTGGACCTGAACGGCACTTCGCAATTTGCCTTCGGAACACGTGGTGATGGCGCCGCCTTGCAGGGCAATGCCGGAACCTTCACGAACTCGGCGGCGGGAGCTGCGGCACTCATCTTTGGCCTGGACAACGGCGGCTTCAATTTTGGCGGCGTGATCAAGGAGGAAGTCGGCGCGGGGGCCATGAGCTTCTTCAAGAGCAGCAACCAGCAGTACAACTTCCTGAATGCGAACACCTACAGTGGTGCCACGGTTTTTGCAGGGGGCCTCAATCTGTTCGCAGATGGCGGCACTCTCTCCAACACCTCTTCGATCGCCGTCAACTACGCAACTTTCCGCTTGGATGACAATGTCAACTTTGCCCAGGCCAACCGCGTGAACCTCAGCGCGGACATCACTCTCAAAGGCGGGTCGTTGGTCTATGTTGGACGCGCCCAGACAGACACCGCGCAATCGGTTGGCAATGTGATCCTCTCCGAGGGGCTCAACATGGTTCAGTCTGCCAATGGCGGCACCGGCATCAACTCAGCCACGCTCAACCTCCTCTCCCTCTCGCGCACGGCGGGATCGACGGCTACGATTCGCTTCCCTGACAACGGCATCGGAGCCATCGGTAACAACGGCCGCATCCTCATCACCACCCTGAACGGCGTCGCCACCAGCACCAACACGGGCGGCGTCAACATCAACAGCGGCGGCCTTACCAATGGTCTCATCGGACCTTGGGCAGTCGTGGACCGTGAATTCGCCGGCTACATCCCTGATCTGGGCGTGGGCCGCCTCAGCCAGACCGGTTTTGCCGGTTACTCCGTCAACACCCTGACAGGCACACCCATCGCCACCGACAACATTCGCGCCACCGCCAGCGTGGGACCGCTGCTGGTGGACACCACTGTCAACACCTTCAGCTTGCTCAATCCCTCCGTGGCCGCCACGACGGTGAATCTGGGTGGCAAGACACTCACCCTTCAGGGTGGAGGCCTCCTGCTGGCTCTGGCCAACGACAACGTCAACATCGCCATCAACAACGGCTTCATCACAGGCGGCCTGGCCAACACCGCGAGCGATCTCTACATCCACGTGCTGCCCTACGGCGGCACCAACCGCACCTTCACCATGAATGCGGCGATCAAGGACAACGGCACGGGAGCCCTGCGCCTGATCATGTCCGGCAGTGATGGCGCCGCCAATCTCACCCTCAATGCCACCAACACCTACACGGGCGGAACCGTCGTCAATTCTGGTGTTCTGGTGGTGGGCAGCTCCGGCACACTTGGCACTGGCGGCATCACCATCAATGGCGGCGCAGTCTCAGGAAGCGGCATCCTCGTCCAGCAGCTCGGCGGCATCATTGATTCCAGCAACGCAGTCACCATCAACGGCAGCGGCATTCTCGTGCTGGCAGGTGCCCAGACCTTGCAGGGACTGACCTTCAATGGCTCGGGTGGCGGCAATCTGGCTCCCACCGTCAGTTCGGGTGAAGGCCTGCTCACCATTGGCGCGGGTGGCATCACCTCGAATCCGTTCAATCCAGCGGCCTCACCTCTGGTCGTAGGGCGCATCGACCTCGGCAGCACGCTCAACAACATCACCGTCAACACCTTCGATTTTGGCACCTTCACCAATTTCGCTCCAACAACCCCCGGCCTCATTCTTGGCGGCGTGGTGGGATCTCTGGGCGGCTTCAACAAGCTGGGCAATGGCGTGCTGCAGATCAATCAGTCCACTTTCGTCGGCGCTCTCAATGTCGTTGCAGGCAACATTCAATCCGGCGCGATCAACAGCGGTTCACGTTTCTCCACCCTCACCCTGGGTTCGGGGACTTCGCTCAATCTCAACGGCCAGACCACCATCTGGGGCGCGCTGGCTGGCAGTGGCTCGGTGTTCAACAGCGTCGCCAACAACGCCTTGCTGACGGTTGGTTTCAACAACAGCGACACCACCTATTCCGGACAGCTCAACCGTTTCAATGACGGCACGCCTAACGCCATCTCTTTGACCAAGATCGGCACCGGCACGATGACCATCACCGGCGTCCAAAACGCCATCAGCGGCTCCACTGGCATTCTCACGGTGGGCCAGGGCGGAGTGACCTACTCAGGTGCGGGCACCGCCATCCTGCCAAACCAGACCGTGCTCACTGGCGGTACCCTGACGCTTGACAACAGCGCCGGGAACCTCAACAACCGCCTCGCCACACCGCTCACCGCTACGCCGACGACCGTTCTCAACATCGGCGGTGGCAGCTTCAACATCATTGGCAACGCCGGCGCGAACACCCTTGAAACCGTCAGCCAGCTCACCATCAGCAGCGGCAGCGGCAACATCACCCTCTCTGCCAATGCGGCGACTTCCACGACCTTCACCGTGACCACGCTCAATGGCGTGCAGACCGGCGGCACTCTCCAGTTGCACGGAAATTTCAGCGCTGTCGGCACCGCAACTGCCGCAGGCTTTGCCAATATTTTCGTGACGAACTTCAACGTCATCGGCAGCCAGGGCACGGGAGCCAACGGGACCACCACCAAGTCCATCCGTTCAGACATCATCGCTGGTCAGGACGTGGGCCAGGTCACGGTGACCTCCAGCGCCACCGATTCAAAAGTGGTGACTGTGGCCAGTGTCCCTTCCTACCTGACGGTGGGCGCTTCGCTGCTGGGGCAGAAGGTGGTCAGCATCAGCGGTCTCACCGTCACGCTCTCAGACAATGCCGACCAGGCCATCAGTTCCAACACGGTGGTCACTTACAACGGGGTGCCATCGTTCGTCACCAGGGATACGGCCACAGGCTACCTGCGCCCCCTGACCGACACTGAAATGAGCAAGACGCTGTCCAACAGCCTCACCACCAACTTCCAGCTCAGCTCCAACGCGCTCATCACCTTCAGCCAGAACAGCAACAGCCTGACCCTGCAGGCAGGCGGTGGTGTCTCCAACGGCAACGTGGCCGCTCTTGGCATGTTCAACACCAGTGCCGGCCTGCTTTATGAACTCGTCAACACCGGCGGTGTTCTTGCCTTCAGCGGCAATGCAGGCATCAACGCCCCGTTCTTTGCCTCCAACAACAACGCCGCGTTCTACTTCCACACCGTCGGTGCAGACACCGTGCTCAATGTGAACGGCAGCCTGTTCAACACCTCGGGCGGTCTGACGAAGTCAGGGGACGGCACGGTCAGCCTCAATAGACGCGGCTACTACAGCGGCACCACCACCGTCAATGCCGGCACGCTGATCCTCAACGGCGGCAACAACACCATCTGGGCTCCGCAAACGATCACCCCGCTGGGCGCTCCCACCACCACCATCGCAAGCTTCCAGGCCCTGACCGTCAATGGCGGCACCCTGGAGCTCAATGGCTACAATCAGGCGGTCGCCTTCCTGAACAGCAACAACAGTGTGGGCGGCACGGGCGTCGTGACCAACTCCTCCAGCACGCTCGCCACGCTGACAACCACCGGCAACACCACCACCTTCAATGGCAGCCTCACGGGAAATCTGGCCTTCACCACTCATTCCGCCATGACCCTGACCAATGTCAACTCCTACACAGGAGCCACCATGGTCCGGGCCAACACCCTCACGCTGCGTGACAGCGGCACGCTCTCCGGAACCTCCTCCATCGGGGTGAATTTCGCCACGCTGAACTGGGACGACAGCGGTCTCAGCTCCCTGGACAATCTCAACCCTGTTCGCATCAACGCCGGAACAACGCTGTCCCTGCAGGGTGGGGCGCTCACCATCACCGGCGGTGGTTCACTCGACACCAATGTGGTGCTGAACGATCTGGTCATTCAACGCGGCGGCAGCACCATCACCATCACTCCTGCGGCCAATGCAGGCAGCGCGGTCAGCTTGAGCATCGGATCACTCACCCGCACCGACAGTGACCGGAGCATGGTCAATTTTATCGCCGGCAACGGCGTGGGCATGGGCGGCACGGGCAACAACAACAACGCCTCCGTGCAGATCTCCTTGATCAATGGCGTCGGCGTTTCCGCCAGCCAGTTGGTGAACAAGCTGATCGGCGGCTGGGCTGTGGTCAATGGCGACAGCTTCGCCACCTACAAGGATGGCGTGGGCATCGGGGCGCTGAGCACCACGGTGGGCGGCAATGTGTACGCCGGCGGCAATGCGTTCCCCACCTACGACGGTTTTGACATCAACTCCGCCAGCACCCAGTCCACCTGGAACATCAGTGACGGCAACAGCCCGACCCTGCTCGTTTCCAAGACCGTCAATTCCCTGCGCTACACCGGCGGCACTCTGACCCTGGGCAACAGCGGTACCGCCGTCACCCTCACGTTGAATGTCGGCCTGCTCACCAACTCAGGAGGCTCCAACATCAATGCTGGCAATGCGGCCTCGGCGCTCACGGGCACCGGCCCCGATTTCTTCGTTTACATCAATCAGGGCACCACCGCCTTCAACGTCAAGGTGACCGGTGCCATCAGCCTGGTCAAAGGCGGCGGCGGCGCCCTGACGCTTAATCCAGGCACAGGGGTTTCCAATGATTACACTGGCGGCACCTTCGTCAACGGCGGCACGCTCAATTTGAACGGCGCAGCCGGCACCATCGTCATCCCCGGTGATCTCACCGTCAACAACTCCACTGTGACGATGAGCAATGCCAACAAGTTCAACTCCACCATCGGGCAGATCGCTGCGGGCAGCAACGTGACCCTCAATGGTGGGTCCGTGCTCAACCTGTTCAGCTACACCTCCGCCACCACCACCACGCTGGCCAGCCTCACCTTCAACAACACCGGTGGGACCACCCAGCCGAGGTTCGCATTCAACGCGCCCACAGCGCTGAGCACCCTCGTGCTGACCTCTGCGAATGCCATCACCGTGGTCAACGATGACTTTGCCACCACCCCCATGATTCAGGCCGCGACCACCGCCGCCAATTCCGCCATCCAGTTCTCCAGCGCGGCTCCCGTCATCAATGTCTCGGGTCTTTCCCCCATCGGCCTGGTCATCTCTGCGCCGATCACCAGTTCCGGCGGCGCGATCACGAAGACCGGCAACAGCTCGCTGGTCCTCAGTGGTTCCAGCACCTTCAACAATGGGTTCAATCTGAACGAAGGCACCTTGATCTTCGGCACCAATTCGGCGGGCAATCCCGGCGCACTCACCAGCGGTGCCGTGGGCACAGGCACGCTGACCATCGCCGGTGGCACGACCATCCAGGCGGGCAATGTCACCACCATCACCACCGGCACCACGCTCAATTCCAACGTCGTCACTCTCGCTGCCGGCGTTGCTGCCACTTTGGCGGTCGGGCAGGGGGTCTTTGGGGGCTCCGGCGTCCTGGCGGGCACCTACATCACCAGCATCGACACTGCTAACAACCGCATCACTCTGTCTTCGAACAACGTCGCCGCCAACAACACGGCCAACAACATCAATTTCTCCACCTACGCCGGCAATGCCGTCACGGTGACGGGCGATTTCAGCTTCGGCGGTCAGACTACGAATCAAAACTTCACCCTCACCGGTGCGGTCAATCTCGGGGCCGCCACACGCACCATCAATGTTGACAGCGCTTTTGTGGTTGGGGTGATCAGTGGCCAGATCACCAGTTCCGGCGGCGGACTGACCAAAACAGGCAACGGCATCTTGTTGCTGACCAACAACACCAACAACTACACGGGGGCCACCACGGTCAACGCGGGCATTCTCCGCCTGGGCATGACCAGTGACAACACCACCGGCGCAGGTGCCGGCAATGTCCTGCCGAGCGGCACCGCAGTCACGATCGCCACCGGCGCCGGCTTGGATCTCGCCGGCCGCAACCAGACCATTGCATCCCTTTCTGGAGGCGGCTTCATCACTTCTTCCGCTGCCAACACCGGCACAGGCGTGCTGAGCACCCTCACCGTGGGAGACAGCACCAACACCACCTTCTCAGGAGTTCTCACCGCAGCCACGCTTGCCAATCTGCGCCTCATCAAAGTGGGCAGCGGTGAATTGACCCTCACCGGCGTGAGCAACTTCACCGGAGCCAACACCGCCACCACAAACGCCGTCACCATCAACGGCGGCACCCTCAGCGTCAGCACTCTGGGCAACGGCGGCGTCGCAAGTGGCATCGGCGCCGCCTCCAACGCTGCGTTAAACATTGTCATTGAAGGCGGCACCCTGAAATACATCGGCGTCGCCAACACTTCGACGGATCGTGGCTTCACCATTGGCAGCACTGTGGCTGGCGCGACCGCCACAATCGATGCCTCTGGCTCCGGCTCGCTCACCTTCGCGGCTGCTGGCGGCACGATTGCTTATGGCACCACAAATCTGACCCGAAATCTGATCCTCACCGGCACCTCCATCGCCGCCATCACCAACACCTTCGGCAAGGTGATTGCCAACAACGGCACCGGCGTCACCAGCCTCACTAAGAACGGCAGCAACACCTGGGCGCTGACGGCCGCCAACACCTACACCGGGGCGACGAATGTCAACGCAGGCACACTGGTGCTTTCCGCCGGTTCCCTGGCCAATGCGGCCACGACCAACTCGACCATCAACGTCAATGTGGCCAGTGGCGCCACTCTGGCGGTCACCACCGCAGCCAGCGGCAATTACCAGATTGGGAACGCTGGCACCGGGGCGACCAACGGCGCTGTTTTGAATCTGGCGGCCGGTTCCTCCTTCACGATGGCGAACAATGACTCAACCGGCACTCTCACCATCAATCGCAATGCCGCCTGGGTTTCCGGCGCGGGTCTGATCATTGGGAACAGCACCGCAAATGCTGGCACCGTGCGCATGTCCTTTGACCTCGGCAGTTCAGCCAACAGCGCGGACACCATTGTGCTGTCTGACGTCACAACAGCCGCTAATAACACCCTCAGTGTGGGAGTCAGCGGCGCCACCGTCTTCATCCTGCCAGAATCGGGGGCCTTGTCGCTGACCGCAGGTCTGCATGATTTGATCACCTTCAAAGCCGGCGGCCTCAATCTCACCACCAATGCAAATCTGGCTGCCGCGTTCACTCTCGCCACTCCGGGGGTCTTGATCGGCTCTCAGGGTTACGGATTAACTCTTGTCATGCGGGATGGCAGCAATGCCGTGACAACCACGGTGGCCAATGCCGTTGCCATTGCAGTTCAGGTGACGGCAGCCACCGCTGCTGTGGATTATTATTGGAAAGGCAGTCTCAGCAACATCTGGTCTGACGCCAACTGGACTTCCGATGCGGGCGGTGCTTCTCCGAGGCCGTCGGCACCTGGCATTTTTGACAATGTCAAGTTCTCAGCCACTGGCGCAGGCAATCTGAGCATCACCCTGGGCAGCAATCAGGTCACGGGCAGTCTCACCTACCTGAGTGGCAGCAGCGCGGTCACCATTTCGAACAACACTTTGATGCTGCTGAGCTCCACGGCGATCACAGTCAATTCAGCCAACAATATCATCAACAGCAACCTGATCTTGGGCTCCAGCCAGACTTGGAGCGTCGGCGCTGGTCTCACCTTCACGGTCAACGGCGTGGTGGATGACAACCAGATCGGCAACAGCCTGACCAAGGCAGGAACGGGCACCTTGCTCATGGCCTCCAATGCCTTGAACAGCAGCTACCTCGGGGCGACCATCATCACCGGTGGCGTTCTCTCCGTGGCCACTCTGGCCAATGGCAGGGCGAACAGCGGCATCGGCGCCTCCACGGCAGATGCAGCCAACTTGGTGCTGAATGGCGGCACGCTGAGATACACGGGTGCGGGGGCCTCGATCAACAGGCTTTTCTCCGTGGGCTCTTCGGGCGGCAAAATCGAATCGTCCGGTTCGGGCGCGCTGATTTTCAACAGTGCTGGGGCCATGGGTTTCAACAACCAGACCACCGCACGCCTTCTGACCCTGGGCGGAACCAACACCGGCAACAACACCATGGTCGTCGCCATCGGCAACGGCACCGGTGCCACTTCCCTCACAAAGACCGATGCCGGCACCTGGCTGCTCCAGCCCAACAATGGCCGCACCAACGTCAGTGGCATCATCAACGGCACCACGACCATTCAGGGGGATGCCACCGGTCTGGTGACCAATCAGCTCATCAGTGGCGAAGGGATCCAGGCCGGATCTCGTGTCGTTTCAATCGCTTCAGACGGTTTGAGCTTTACCATCGACAAAGCCTCCGACGCAATGGCCCCCGGCGAGACGTTCACCCTCGACCTGCCCGGAAGCTCGCTTGCCGTGAATGACAAGGTCGATGCAGACGGAAACCCAAATCCCAGCGGCTTGTACACGGTCACGGCCAATAACGGGACCACGGTCACCATCAGCAAGCCTGCCGAAACGAGCCGCAACATCGCCTTCAGCGCCGCTGCAGGCAATGGTTACACCGGCGTCACTACCATCAGTGGCGGCATTCTTAGGATTCTCGATCTCCAGAACGGTGGCATTGCCAGTGCCATAGGCTCATCCACCAATGCTGCGGCCAATCTAGTCATCGACGGAGGCACCCTGCGGTACGAAGGCACCGGCTCCAGCACCGACCGCCTCTTCACCGTCGGCGGCACCAATGGCGGCATCCTGGACGCATCTGGCACTGGAGCACTGGCCTTCACCAACAACGGCGCACTGGCCTTCACCTCAGGCACCACACGCACACTGACGCTGACCGGCATCAGTGACGCAGCCATCATCAACAGCATCATTGCTGCTATTGGGAATGGCACCGGAACCACAGCACTCGCCAAGACCGGTTCCAACACCTGGCGCCTGGGCGGATCCAACAGTTACTCAGGTGCCACCACCATCAGTGGCGGGGTGCTGCAAGTCGGCGTCCTGGCAAACGGAGGCACCAACAGCAGCATCGGAGCCTCCACCAACCAGGCCTCCAATCTGATCATCAATGGCGGCACGCTGCGCTACACCGGCAACACCGTTTCGATCAACCGGCTTTTCAGTGTCGGTACCGCAGGGGCAACGATTGAGGCCTCGGGCACTGGCACATTGACCTTTAATAACTCTGTCACCATGGGCTTCGTCGGCGCTGGTGCACGCGTCCTCACCCTCGGCGGCACCAACACCGGCGCCAACACCTTGGCGGTTTCTCTCAATGACAATGCTGGAGCGACCAGCGTGGTCAAGACCGGCGCGGGCAGCTGGGTGCTCACTTCCACCACCAGCAACTACACCGGCACCACGACCGTGAACGGCGGTATTTTGCAGGTCGGCAACGCTTCTGGCGGACGCACCGGCACCGGCGCCACCACCGTCAACAGCGGAGCCACCCTGGCTGGATCTGGCACCGTCAATGGCACCGCAGGCACATTGGCTAACAACTTCAATGATGGCACCAACCACGTGTTCAACAGCGGTTCCTTCCTGGCACCCGGCGACGCCTTTGGCTCGAGCGTCGGCTCCCTCACCTTCAACGGCAATCTCACCCTGAACACCGGCTCCACTGCCACATTCCAGATTGGCAATGCGACCTTGAACGGTGGTTCCGGTCTGACCAGCTCACTGCTCACGGGCACCTATGACACCCTGGGCGGATATCGTGATCTGAATCGCGCCACATGGGATGCGACCGCAATCACCCCCGGCAGGACGGACTTCATCACGGTCAACGGCATGCTGACCCTGAACAACACCACGCTCGTCGTTTCGGACCTCAACAACTACCTCACCCTGGCCACCACCGCTGGCAAGGCGCAGAGCGGCGACATCTTCAATCTCGGCAACTGGGTGGGCCTGAATGCGCTCTCCAGCTTCAACGTTGGCGAGAATTACCGCACGGGCGGTTCCGGCGGTGGCGATCTCATCCTGCCGACTCTCGGCGGCGGACTCGTCTATGATGTGAGCCTTTTCACCACCTACGGCATCATCCTCGCGATCACCAAGCCAGGCACCATCCCGGTCCTGATGAGCAACTTCAATCTGGGCGCGAGCACTTCATGGAACGCCGCGGCCGCCTGGCTGCCTGCCGCCGTGCCAAACTCGATCGGTGCCATCGTCAGTCTGACGACCAATATCGCCGCGAACACCATCCTTACCCTCGATGGCAATAAAACTTTGGGCGTGCTCGTCATGGGTGACCAGAACAACACCGCTCGCTTCGAAATTGCCCAAGGCAGCGGCGGAAGCCTGATCTTCAACAATGGTGACTATGGCAAGGCCCTGCTCAGCAAGGTGCAGTCCAACAGCACCACCGTCGGCATCGACTTGATCTCCGCTCCGATTGTGATGGCAAGCAACCTCCGCATCAATGTCAACGCGGGTGGCAATACCGCCCGTCTCGACATCAGCGGCTCCATTTCACAGGTCGCGGGTTCGACTTTGGGCCTCGACATCATGGGACCTGGGCGTCTCACTCTGAGCGGCGGAACCGCCAACACCTACACCGGCCTGACCACCGTGTTCAGCCGCGGCTCCAGCGATGCCACCAACCCCAATCTCGTGCTGGCCAAGACCATCACCAACGGTACCATCATCGGAGACCTGAAGATCGGCAATGTCAGCATGGGCGGCTCGGGAACCCCCACCGTCCAGCTTGGCGCCAGCGAACAGATCGCCGACACCTCCCTCATCAGATTCGATTCCGGTTTTGGTGGCGACTCAACCGGCAACAACGGCAACAATTCCTACTGGAAGCTGATGGGCTTCAATGAGACCGTTCGTGGATTGTCCGATTTCACCGCCAGCGGTGTCATTGAAAACCTTGAGGGTGAAAACCAGGCGACCAACAGCACCCTGACCTTGAACACCAGCGGGGTGAGCTACTACAACGGCTTCCTCCGGGATCGTGCCAACAACACCGGAACCGGCGTGCTCAACCTCGTCGTTGGCGGCACCGGCACCCAGATTCTGGCCTTGGGCAACATCTCCTATTCCGGCCTCACCACCATCAACTCGGGAGCCACTCTGGTTCTCGAAAGCGCCACCAGCTTCGGCAATGGCATCAGTGGCGGCACCGTTGGTGCTCAAACCATCACCAACAACGGCACTCTTGGTTTCCGCATCAACAATGGCGCAGGCTGGACCTTCACCCGGTTGATCTCTGGTTCCGGTGCGGTCGTGCGCGATGGCGGCACCGGCACTCTGGCCTTCAACTCCGCTTCCACCATCGGCGGCGGCTTCCGAGTCTTGGAAGGCGGCACCACCAATATTGGCGCTAATATCACAATCTCCGGCGGCGGATTTTACATTTCCGGCAAACAGAACCTGACTGCCGTGAACTGGAACAGCGTGGTCAATGTTCAGTCCGGCGGACTGACCGTTCTCGGCAATGGCAACAACGTCACCTCAGGTGCTGTTTTGACGGTTGCTTCAGCCAGCAATGTGACAGGAGCGATCAATCTTCTCGGCGGCGACATGCGCATTGAAGGTTCGGGCTCCTTGACCGGCGTGACCAGCATCCTGATCTCAGGCAGCGGCGCACTGGCGGACGGCACAACCTTCCAAGGCTTGAGAATTAGAAACACGAGCGCAACCGCAGTGAACCGCATCAATGACTCCGCCGCCATTGTCATGAACGGTGGCCAGATCACTCTCCAGGGCGTCGGCTCTGCAGGCACTGAAAACTTCTCTGAAACCCTGGGGACCTTGTCCTTCACCGGCGGTTCCAACCGCATCGTCTCTGAACGGGCCACCTCAGCCTCCAATCTCCTGACCTTCGCCAGCTTGGGCACGCGCGCTGAAGGATCCACCGCCATCTTTAATTCGATTCGCAGCAACACGGACCTCGGCGTCATCGCACTCACCACCGCACCCACCCTCACGAATGGCATCATTGGCGGCTGGGCGGTGCGTTCCACCCTGACATCGGGGGCGCAGGCCTATGAATGGGCCACCGTGGCTGCGCAGACGGTCAACGGCAACTCGGTCAACGCCATCACGGGGCTCACATCCTACACGCTGGCGAACACCACCACCTCCATCCATGGTTGGGCCTCCACGCAAAATGTGAAGGTCTCAGTCTCCCAGACCCCCACCTCCTTTGGCAGCCGCACCATCAACTCGCTCAATATCCAGAGCTCCTCCGGCGTCACCCTCAACATCAATCCGATCTCTTCGACAACGCAGAGCACGCTCACCATCAACAGCGGTGGCATTCTTTCCTCCGGCACCACTCATACCATCACTGGCGGCAGGATCACAGCGGGCACTTATAGCGGATCACTCAATCCTTATGAACTGATCTTCCAGTTGCCGGTCAACCAGCTTAATGTTCTCAGCGCCATCGTTAACAACGGCGGCAATGCAGTCTCCGTGGTGAAATCCGGCGCCGGCACCCTGGTGCTGAATCCGACCGTGACCGCAAGCGTCGCGACGATGAATCCCAACTCCACCACCGTGACGCTCAACACGAACAACTTTAACACGGATATTGCGGTCGGATCCACGGTGACCGGGGCTGGCATTCTCCCAGGCACCACCGTGGTGGGCCTCGTCAACAACAACCAGGTCATCCTGTCCCAGAAACCCAACGCCGCAATCAGCACCACGCTGACCTTCGGAGTGTTCAACACCTACACTGGCAAGACCTACATCAATGACGGCGTGCTGCAGATCACTCGTGAAAGTGACCTGGGGGCGGATCCTGGCACCTATCAGGCTGACCAGTTGACGATCAACGGCGGTGTGCTGCGTGCCAGCACCAACCTGGTGTTCAATGACCCCAATCGTGGCATCACCCTTGGAACCGCAGATGCTTACTTCCGTGTGGCCACCAACAGCACGCTGTCCATGGGCGCTGCCAACAGCATCATAGGAAACTTCGGCAGCCTGATTTTTGCTCCCGACGCCAGCAGCCTCGGTGTGTTGCTCATCGCCGGGAACAACAATCTTTCGGGCGGCCTGGAAACCAATGGCGCGCAGGCTAATGATATTGGCACCCTCGCTTCAACATACGTCACCGGTGGAAATTTGGTGACAGTGACGACGACTGTCGGACTCGAAGTGGGGGCCACGGTTGCCGGAAATGGCATTCCAAATGGCACTGTCATTACTAGGATCGTCGACGGCACCACCGTCGAGATTTCCCAGCTTGCGACCGCAGATGGAACCAATCAAAACCTCGCATTCAACGGCTTCAACGCTGTCAAGCTGACTGGCGACAACACCATCGGCTTCATTCGCATGATCGGTTCTTCGATCGCCCTGCTTGGAAACAACACTCTTACGAGTGACATTTTGATGGCATCCGGGCTGCTGCGGCTGGGTGGCAGCAATCAATTCAATGGAACGCTGACCATCAACGGTGGCCAGGTTCGTTTTGAGAGCAATAACGGCCTGGTCAGCACAGGCAGCGGTTACGTTGTCTACAATGATGGCACGATCAATCTGAACGGTTATTCAACCTCGATGGCCAAGCTCACCGGCTTCGGTACTGTCAATAACAACGGCACTGCTCCCTCCACCCTCACGATCAATGCCTCTGACAGTAGTTTCACATACAATGGCTCGATCACGGACGGCACATCAGGACGTGGAGGCGTTTCTTTGACCAAAAACGGTAATGGCATTTTGACCTTGAACAGTGCGGACAGCAACTACTCGGGCGTCACAACCATCAACGGCGGCGGCATTCGCGTCCTGCAGCTTGGATTTGGCGGGCAAAACAGCGGCATTGGCAGTGCTTCCAATGCTGCCGCCAATCTGGTCTTCAACGGCGGTTCCCTGAGGTTCTTCAACAATGTCTCCACCTTCACAGACCGTGCCTTCACACTTGGTCTGGGCGACAGCGCCGGGGCTATCATCGCCGACGGCACTGTCATTGGCGCGACAGTGACCTTTGGTTTCGATGGCCTGTCTCCGGCAGTGGCATTTACCGGCTCCGGCTCCCGCACCCTGACCCTGGGTGGAGCCAATCGTGGTGACAACCTCTTCAATCTGGTGCTGGGAGATGGCACGGGTGGGCCGACTTCTCTCAACAAGATCGGCAACGGAACCTGGGTCCTTGGCGTCACCAATACCTACAAAGGCGAGACCATGGTCAATGCCGGTATTCTGGCAGCCACGGCAGATGGTGCTTTCGGTGCTTCAGGTGGCGCAGGCATCATCATTGCTGGCGGCACCAATGGCAGCAACCTCATCGGCAATCAGAATGCCACTCTCGACTTGCGCAATGTGGCCTACAACACCGTGCAGACGATGTATCTCGCTGGTGGCACCCTGGCCACCACCCTGGGCAGCAGCTCATGGGCTGGCTCGGTTTTTGTCAATGCCAACTCCACCATCCTGGTGCAGCAGGGTTCTATTCTCAATCTCAAGGGATCTTTTGGCGGAGACGGCAGCGTCACGCAGATCGGTGGCGGCATGCTGATCCTTAGCGGCCAGGCGGATCCCACCACCCGCAATACTTTGAATTCTTCGTTCAATGTGCCCAACCACACGGTTCAGGCCGGCACTCTGCGCCTGGATTACACCACCAACAATTCCAGCAAGCTTGCAGACACCGGCGCGCTCGTTCTTGGTGGCAGCCGTTTTGGCGGCACCCTTGAACTGCTGGGCGGCTCCCATGTGGAAATCGTCGCTGGCGTCACGCTGGGTGCTGGGGACAACCGCGTCACGCGTCCGAGCGGCGGCTCCATCCTGCGCATGAACGGCATCAGCCGCCAGGCAGGAGCGAAGATCAATTTCAGCGGAGATGACATTGCCAGCACCGACACCAACAACACGGTCGGGATTCTGGGCTCCTGGGCCACGGTCAGCGATTCGAGCTGGGCGACGAAGAGCTCCTTCAACGAATCGCTTGTCAATATGCTGAACACGACCGCTGGAGACCTCATGATCCGGGCCTACACCGACTACACCCGTAATGAGGTGAACAACGATTGGACCCTCACCACGACCACTGGAAACATGGATTTCATCGCCAGCACGGCCCAGACCAATCGGGTCGCCAACACAATGCGCTTTAACACTCCGGTGAGCGGCGGTGGAGTGAGCACGGTCACGCTCAACGGAGCCAACTCTTTGCAAGGCGGCGCCATTCTGATCTCCCCAAATATGGGCAGCGGCGAGGCCCTGATCAATGGCAGCGGCACTCTTTCCACCGGCAGGGTAGGCACCACGGTCAATGACCTGTTGATCATCCAGAACAACACCATCGCTGCCTTTGAAATCTCCGCCTCCATCATCGACAACACCGCCAGCCGGGCAGATCGGACGGCAACGATTGCAAGCGGCAGCAACCTCGTGCGCAACATCAACGGCGCCGACCTTGCCGTGGGCATGCTTGTGACAGGATCTGGCATTGCTGCGGGAACCACCATCACCGCGCTGTCTTCGGTGGCCACGGTCAGCATCACCAGCACTTCCGGCAACAGCGTGTTCGTATCCGCCGTGCCATCCAATCTTTTCGTGGGAGCCACCCTGCTGGGACGCACCGTGACTAACATCAATGGAACAATCGTCACGCTCGACGGGGCGCCGAATGAATCGATCTCCGCCACCACCACGCGGGAGTTCCAGACCAACACTATCACACTCAGCTCAAACACGTCGGCTTCCGTGACTGAAACCCTGCAGTTCAGCCAGGACCGTTCCGGCACCACTGCTGCTGGCAGCACAACAGTCACCGGACTCAATGGCATCAACGGAACCAACGGTCTCTATGTGGGGATGAAGGTTTCCGGACTTGGCATCGTGGACGGAACCACGATCACCGCCATCACTGCCAATTCCTCCATCACCCTTAGCAACGCCGCTGTTACGGGAGCTGGAACAGGCACCCTGACCTTCTCACAGGTCACCGGCCTGGACAAGACAGGCCTGGGCAATCTGATTCTCTCCGGCATGAATCTCTACACCGGCGTCACCACCCTGAATGCTGGCGTCACCACCATCCAGTCTCTTGGTGTTGAAGGCTATACTGCTGGCACGCAGCTGATCACCAACCTTTCTTCCACCGGCCGCACACTCACGGTGGATGCGACTGGCCTGACCATTGGCACCGTCGTCACAGGGGGGGCACTTCCTGCCGGCGTCACCATCGCCGCCATCAACAACCCCACCACGGTCACCTTGTCAAACGGCGCGCTCATCAGCACCACGGGCACCAGCCTGACCTTCAACAACAGCGGCATCACCGCACAGACCGGCACCATTGCAGCCGCCACCAACACCAGCAACAACACCGTCACTGTTGCCGGTGGCACTGCAGGTCTCGCCGTCGGGCAGACGGTGGCTGGCACAGGCATTTCCAATGCCGGTGGTCAGGTGGTCATCCTCTCCATTGTCAACAGCACCCAGATCACCATTGGCGTCATTTCCGGATCGGTGGGCGTTGCCTATGTCCCCACTGCGACCGCTTCTTCGTTAAACTTCGGGCCCGCGAATCTGTATACTGGCGCGCGCACCGGCAACACTCAAAGTGGCACGCAAATTACCGTGGGCAGCACCTTGGGCATGACCGTCGGCCAGACCATTTCCGGCAACGGCATCCCGGCGAACTCGACCATCGTGCGGATTCTGGATCAAAACACGATCGAGATTTCCAATCCCGTGACGACCACCGGCCAGAACAACCTCACCTTTGGGGCCAGCACCAGCATTGGCGCGACACTGCTTGCCACCACGACGAATGGCAGCGCAATGGTCACCGTGCCGACCACCGCCAATTTGAGCGTCGGAGAGCTGGTCTCGGGACCTGGCATTCCATTGGGGGCCACCGTGACCAAAATCATCGACGGCACCACGATCTACATTTCCGTGGCGGCGATTGCCACAGGTTCCAACACACTCGTGTTTGCTGGCCCTGCTTCGAGCCTGGGCGCCTCCCGCAATACTTTGGCCAATTTGGTCTTCAACGGCGGCACGCTTCAATTCAATGGCACCAGCGCCAGTTCGGACCGTGGATTCACCATCAATCAGTCCGCAGTTTGGGATGTCGGCAATGCCTACACTGTGCTGACCTTGGGCGGTAATTTCACAACCCCCGGTAACCAGGATGATTACAGCCTGGTCAAGACTGGTGCAGGCACCCTGGCCCTGCTGGGCACCTCGTTCGGTGGCTACGGCCTCGACGCATTGGTGGTGAATGACGGAACCCTGAAGCTCTCCCCCGGATTCAATGACCAGTATATTCGCAATGATGTGGGCTCCCTGACCATGGGCGGTGGTACGCTGAATGTTCAGAGCATCACCGGTCGCAACACCACGCAAAACTTCATCGGTGCGCTGACCATTGCCGAAGGTGCTTCCGTCATTCGTGTGACGGGCACCACGGGGTCAGCAACCTTCCTCAACCTGCAGGATCTCAATAATCCAACACCCGTCACTTATCAAAAGGGCGGCAATGTGCTCTTTGTGGCAGACGGCGGATCCTCTGTGGCGCGCATCGTCATCGGCGGGCAGGCTCTGGTCGACGTGGGTGTCATCATGCCTCGTGCGCTCTTCAGCATCAATGATCCCAACAACCCGGGCGTGAACAATTTTGCGATCATTGATTCGGCGACGAACATCATGTCCGGTTCCGACATCAAGGGGTCTCATTCTTTCATCCAAAATCCCGCCAACTGGACTGTCGTGAACAACGTGCATGATGGTGCGCTGATTGAGGAATCTTTCTCCGGCAGCACGGTTTCAGGCGCTTCCGTGAGCACAATCCTGTTCTACAACAACAGCATTTCATCTGCAGGCAATCTGAGCACGAGCAGCACCGATGTCACCAATGTGCCGGGAGTGGACCGCCTGCAGGTCGGACAGTTGATTCGGGGCAACGGGATTGTGCCGGGCACTTACATCACCGCCATCGACGCGGCCAACAATAAAATCACTCTGAGCCAGGCGCCGAGCCTGCAGGGAACCGCCGTGACCCTGTATGCCTTTGACACCATCACCGGCAGCACGACTGCTGGCAGCGCCGTTGTCTCCAACATCAGCGATTCTCGTCTGAGAGTGGGAATGACGATCACCGGCCCTGGCATTCCAGCCGGCACAACGGTCCTGTCCATTAATTCCGGCGCCAACTCCATCACCCTGAGTGCGGCGGCTACCGAGAGTGGAATTGTGAACCTCTATTCCGACTATCTGGCCTCCATTCCTCTGGCGCTCAATTCCAGCACCGTCACGATTACAGACACCCTTACCCTTGCCAATGGAGCCATCCTTCAGACAACTCACTCAGGCACCCACCAGAACTCGATTGTGGGCGGTGTCCTCACTAGCGGCCTGGCCAACACAGACGGCACCACGGCCGATCTCATCATCTACAACTGGAATCCGCTGAGGGCGTTGACCATCAGCTCGTCGATTGCGAACAACTCCACCGCCGGTCTTCTGGTCAATCTGGTCCTGAGTGGCAATGGCACCACCGCACTCTCCGGGACCAACACCTATACCGGCACCACTTATGTGCAGGGTGGCGTTCTGCGCCTTGATTCGGCCTCGGCGCTTCCGGCGAACAGCCATCTCCGTCTGGACGGTGGCATCATCGGTCTTAACTCAGGAGACTTCACCCGCAGCCTCGGCACCGGCAGCACGCAGGTGGACTGGACCAGCAGTGGCGGCTTTGCAGCCTACACCTCCGACCGCACCGTCAACATCGGCGGCAGCGGCGCGACTCTGACCTGGGGCCTGAACGGATTTGTTCTGGACAATGACTCGCTCCTTCTGGGCGCCCAGGACGCTGACAAGACCGTGATTTTTGCCAATGGCATTGATCTGGGCCGCAAATCTCACTTGGTGGAAGTCACCAGCGGTCGCGGGCCTGTCTACTCTTCACCATCCACTGGGACGTTGATTCCTGACGCCATCATCAGTGGTGTGATTTCGGGCAGTGACGGACGCCTGGTCAAGGGTGGTCACGGCGTGCTGACTCTGTCGGCAGTCAACACCTACGCCGGCGGCACCTCGCTGGCCGAAGGGACCTTGATCGCCCAGCAAAATGGTTCTTTGGGCGATGTGAACGGGCTGGTCGAGATCGGCACCACCACAGACACGCGTTCGAACAACGAAGCCCTGATGCTCGTCTTCAACGGCACCACCTTGTCCAATTCCCTGAAGTTTGGCAATGTGAACAGCGGTGGCGTCTCCATTCTCAACACCACGGCGGCTGCCACCACTGTCAACGGCTCCATTGAGGTGGATCGCACTGCGGGAAACAATGTCCTTCTGGTTTCCAGCGCCAATTCCACGGTCACTTACAATGGTGCCATCACGGGTCTCGGCGGCATCACTGTTCTGGGGGGCACGGTCGAGCTTGCCGGTGCCAACACCTATGGCTCGCAGACTGGCGGCCCAGGGAACACCATCACCGGTGGTACCGTGGTGCGGGCAGGGACACTGGTGCTTTCGAGTGTGACTGCCTTGGGGCAGACATCCACCCTCGAATTGGGTGACTCCACCTCCAGCCTGGGAGGTGTCCTCGGCGGTAAAATGGTTATGCACGTGTCTTACGCCACGAACGGTGCCTCGTTGCTGGGTGTGGAGACCAGCACGGCCAGCACGGCCCCCAACCTCAGCGGACTTGGCGGTGCGTTTGTGGCCACGGCTGGCGGAGTTTACAGCGCAGGAATTCTGAATGCAGGCACTGGGGCCTTCGTCAATGTCAGCCGCGTTATTGATGGCGTCACCTTTGGCGCCGCCGACGTTGGCAAAACAACGATCCTCGTGAAGGACGAAGTCGATCATCCTGAGCGCAACGGCATCTATGTCATCACGCAGATCAACGACGATCTGACCATGAATCTGGCGCGCGTGAGCGGGACCAATAACAGCACTGCCACCGATGGTGCTCTCGAGGCCTTCAACAGCACCACCAACATGGTTTATGGCACCCAGGTGACCGTCAACAAAGGAACCGCTGCCAACCAGACCTTCTTCATGGCTTCCCCCTCCGTGACCAATGTCAGCAACAGCAATGCTTCAGGAGCCAATGATGCGGTGGTCTGGGTGCTGGATCAGACAACCCCGAACGTCACTCTTCAGATCAACAACGCTGCGCTCACCAACGTCACGCAGAACATCGATCTCAATGTCAGCCCCAATCAGGGGGGGGGAATCACCAAGATCACCTCCTCCAATGCAGTGACGTTCTCAGGTGCATTGACTCTGCGAAATGTGCTGGATAATGTTTCGGAGATCACGGAGCTTCAGATCGAATCAAACACCGCGCCGGATGTTGGCACAGGCATGGTTTTCTCTGGAGTCATCAGTGAAGCCAAAACAGGCGGTGTTGAGGACTATCTCTTTATCGGGAAAACAGGGGCTGGAGTGGCCACATTCACGGGCAGCAACACCTACTACGGTGACACCGGGGTCTATGAAGGAACCCTGCTCGTTAACAACACCGCAGGCTCCGGCACCGGCTACGGTAATGTGGTGGTGTGGGACGGTGCCACCCTCGGCGGCACTGGAACCATTGCCCCCGGGTCTGACACCGGATTTTCCAATGGACTCTGGGTCCAAAGCGGGGGGACTTTGATCGTGGGTGCGGTAGGTTCTACCTCCGCGAACCAACTGCATGTGACCTTGGATTCCACGGGCTCCTTTGCAGCTGATTTTGACCGTTTTACAGGAGCTGTGACTCCCGGGGATCAGGCGTTCGTGATGTTGGATGCTGGCTCCATTTTGAAGCTCAATCTCTTCACCAATACGAGCGGCACCCCCACCTCAGAAGCCGACCGCATTGTTTTCAGCGACATCGGATTCAGCGTCTCGGAGATCACCATCACCGGGGCGACGTTGAACGTGGGCATCGGTGCCGGCAGTTCCCTCGTTTCAACCAGTTTCAACGTGGGAGACAGTTGGCAGCTCATTGACTGGGGTGGTCTGACTCCCACCGGGAAGTTCGCCAATCTCACCGGCAACACTTCGACCGATTTCGTTGACCTCCCGACCCTGAGTGGCGGCAAGTTCTGGGACATCAGCAACTTGTACACCACGGGTATCATCGTGGTGGCCGTGCCAGAGCCCGGCCGCTTGCTGCTGCTGCTTCTCGGAGTCCTGGCCTTGGGCTGGCGCCGTCGCCGCAGACTGGCTGTTTGAGCCACTCTGCGCTGGTCCTGTGGTCAAAATGCGCAGTGCTGCCTTTGTGTTTACATGATAAATACCTTGTCAGTTTGACGCGAATTTATTATTATCGTGTCATAAATCAGGAATTTACCAGGAGCTAATCATGAATGCTGCAACATTAGTCGCAAATTGGAACAGACGCAGGAAGGCCATGGCTTTAGTCATGGTGGTCACCACCGTGGCTTTGATGTCCATGCTGGTGGTCGCCATATTTTCAGTCACTCGCACGGAATACAAAGCCAGCCAGAGCTATGTGGCCTCTCGTAGCGCCAAGCAGCTTGCGGATCTCGCTGTCGTATTCACCGAGGCGCAGCTGCAAAATGCCCAGAATTCCGCCACGGGCTCCTTCAGCCGCACCATCCATGCTACCCAGCCTGGCATGGCGCGTGTCTATCAGGCCAATGGTGATTTTGTGCGTGCCCACAAGCTCTATTCCAGCTCGCAGATGGTCATCACCAGCTCTAATGAGGCGGACATTTTCAGCAGCGACCATCAAATCCCACAAGACTGGAACGCCACACAAAACGCCGCGCGCTATGTGGATTTGAACGATCCGATCGTCCGCCCCGGCCTTACCACGGGAACCATGGCACTCTATTTCCCGATCATTGATCCCCGCGCTGCTTACAACGGAACCAACCCCGACAATGGGCAGACGATGGCTGCCGTGGAAGGCTTTACCTACTCCAAGTCCACGCCCTCCATCACCGGGGCTGGTGGAGCGGTGACCTACAATGAAGTGGTGCTGCCTGCGGATGTTGGCAATGAACCCAACAAACTGCGACTGCCCATGCCGGTCGAGTGGATTTATGTCCTGCGGGACGGCACTACCGGTGCACTTGACGCCAGCAACAAGTTCATCAGTGCAGACGGCGCGACGATCCCCAGCGCCAGCAATCCTATCGTTGGACGCGTTGCTTTTTGGACCGACGACGAATCTTGCAAAGTCAATATCAACACGGCGTCCGAGCCCACCTTTTTTGCACCTCCTTATTTCTTTCACCAGCGTGACTCAAAATGGGCCAACTTTCCGCCAGCCTCGGGCGAGTACCAGCGCTATCCCGGGCATCCTGCCACAGTGGCTTTAAGCGCCGTCCTCGCACCCGGTGTCGACTTGGACGTGTACAGCCCCAACGCCAAAGTGACCGACATTGTAAACATCAAGGATGCTATTTATCGTTTGATCCCCAAGATTGCCATGGGTGGGTCCACCTCGGGCACCAGGCCGTTTGTGAAAGATGCCTTTTCGGACAGCAATGGCGAGAACGATATCGGCAGCCTCATTGACCTCACCGCCTCACGAAAAGAACGCTTGTTTGCCAGTGTGGATGAAATGCTGTTTGCCGATGGAACTTCGGATTCCGCCTATAACTACAATCCCACCAACGGTCGCATGGCTGCCAGCATCCAGCTTCCGGGCAGCAACGGACGCTACATTTTTGATCAAGGCACTTTGGAGAGGTCCCGTTTTTTTCTCACCTCCAGCAGCCGCTCTCCGGAGTTTAGCATTCATGGCCTGCCACGTGTTGCCATGTGGCCTGTCCCGGATGAATCACTGGGGCCAAAGCGCCGCACCAGCTTTGACAACATCATCGCCCTGTGTTCGACTCAGCGCGGCACCACCGCCGGCTCCGCCATTGCCAACAGCTACTTTTTCCGTCGTGCCGATCCGCATCACCCTACGTATGATGTGACGGGATCATCGTCGGACAGCGGGACTTCGTCGTCTCTGGGGCGCAATAGCAAGCTGCTCGACTATCTCTATGCAGAGATGGCAACGCTGCAGTTCCCGCAGACCTCCTCGCTCGGAGGAAGCAATAATTTTGGTGACAAGTACGGCACGGACAATGTGGCCCAGCTCGCCATCATGTTCTTTGACTACATCCGCTGCACCAATCTCTACGATGGCGTGCTGGCACGCGGGAATGATGGTTATACCCCTTATGCCGGCATTTCCTCGCTCGGCGGTACTGCATTGAATCAGGCTCTTTACAATACCCGGTCAACCATCGCCCCCGACCGTCTGACCTTCACAGAGCAACGGGTCACCCCAGCGGCTACAGGCAGTTTGAACAACGGGCAGAACCAGCTTGGCAGTACCTACCTTTCGAGTAACAAGACGGTGTTTCCCGGACATGGCCAGGTTTCTCCGGCGCGCTGGCAGCGCAACGGTGGGCAGACCGTACAAGGCATGGGGCGGATGTTCACCATTTCCGAAATCGGATTTCAGTTCATTTGCACGGCGGATGGCTACATCGCTCCCAATGATCCGTACGCAGTGGTCTGCAACGGCGTGCGGTCGGGCGGTGGCAATGCGCCCCGGACGCTTCCGAATAAGGAGGTCACCGCAGCAGCCTCATCGGCTGGCTCCGGGCCGGTTGAAAACGGTGTTTACCCACCGCCAGCGCCTAACAATGGCAACCCCTATCTCGACTACAAGCGCTGGTATTCCAATTATCCACCTCTCGATGGGAACGAGCCATTGGCTGTGAATAAGTATGGTGGTGGCCGATATTATGGATGTGATCCCACAAATCCTTCAGATTTAACCAAACATCCTAGATTCCATCCGGGCTATCAACCATCAAACTGGAACATGACCTTGGAAACAAATAAGCCATTGGCGGATGGTACAGATCCTGCCTTCCCTGCTGAAAAAAGAGTACAGGCCATGCTCACGCTGGAATTTTTCTGTCCCATGTCTGGCTGGACAAAAATGTTCCCTGAATGGGCCATTACACTGGACGGGAAGTTCTTGCGTTCCATCAAGCTCAACAACACGTCTTTGTTTCCATCGGCACAGGACGTGGTCATCAAATCCAACGGAAATGTGTATGAAACCGGCGGTTCCTCGGGTGCCTACCCTCTGGGCGGCCATGTCGGACCCAGCATTATTTCCGGGGGCAGAGCGGCTCCAGGCTGGGGTACCACGCAGATTGGTGATGACACCAATCCTTACGTCACCGGAACTCAACGTGGGAATGATCCAAGCGCCTACATTGCCAATCCTGGATCAAGCAACAACTTTCATGACGGCTTGAACAACTGGGGTTTGGTCAGCCAGTTCATTACCGTCCCACGCGACCAGCCGATGCATCTGACATTCGGTGAGCGTAGTTTGGTGATCAGGATTTATGACATGCACAAGCGTGTGGGGAACGAAAAAGAAGAAGTGCAGAGCATCAGCTTGGCCGTTGATGAAGCGTATCTGCCCGTTCCTGCCTTGGTCTATTCATCCAATGAACGGTTCATCAACGGTTCGCCGGTCACCGATCCTCTGGGCAAGGTGGAAGCTTCGCACTATTTCTGGGTTGATAGCTATGGGCGCGAAGGATTCCGGCGCTCTATCCAAGCACCCCATTGGTGGTGCTTCAACCGGATGGGATGCCTTAATCGCATGTTCGGTACCGTAAACCCTGCCTATAAAGGCCCTCTTGGTCTCCCCGTGGCAACTCGCAGGTTATACACCGTTGGGCCTAGCTTTAACACTGATTTGGATGGTCCTATCGGTCAGTTGCAGACCGGGAGACTGGATACGGATGGCCGGTTTCTTTCTGCCATGAGCGGCGGCACTCCCACCTTTGAGTTAAGCGGCAACAGCGGCATTCCCCTGATTCCAGTAGAACTCGGTGGTGCCAATGTCGTGGATGCCAATGGTAATCCGTGGTCAGGTTCAGATGTGATCCGCACTTTTGTGCCGGCCGTTGGAGACTACCGTCTCGCCGCCGCCCGCTATGAAGTGCCAAGCACCATGTGGATGAAGCATCCAGTCTGGACAAAGATGGAGTCACAAGGGCCTCTGACCCAGCCTCGCAACATTCACAGTTTTACTTCCCATTGGGGGAATGCTGAACCGGGGGTTATGCTCCCAGGAGATACCAGCATGACCAAGTTTCCCAATGTCGGCATGACCAAGGATCAGCAGCTTGTCGCCGGCGCTCCGTATTCCGATGCACGCGTTCCAGACCTCCCGCCTGATGATGGCTGGGCCGCCACCGCGAACAGCTACGGTGACTTTGACAATGGCATCGGCGACGCCCGTGATGGCCCGTATGTTAACAAGCCTGATGAAGGAAACTTCTATGCCGGTGAGACTATCCGTTATAATGTTAAAAAGTTATATCGCTCGGGCTACTTTTATGAGGCTTGGAATAACAGTGATGACTGGCGCACCGGCATTTACATGACGCCAAACAGAATGGTAAGCTCACCAGTGATGTTCGGCTCTCTCCCGACCGGGGTTTGGTCCGGCGGCAGCGTCAGTTCCAGCGCGGTGACCGGAGTCAGCTACAATGAGGGCAAGCCCTGGCAGACGCTGCTCTTCCGGCCTTACGCGAGTTCTAATGCCAATTACGGCAAGAGTACCCATCCCGGCGACAACAATCCGCGCGACCACTACCTGCTGGATCTCTTCTTCATGCCGGTGGTGGAGCCCTACGCCATCAGCGAGCCGCTTTCCATCGCTGGCCGCATCAATCTCAATTACCAGATCGTCCCCTTCACTAACATCACCCGCGCCACCGGCCTCCATGCAGTGATGAAGGGCGAATTCATAACCGCCATCCCGCTGACGGACACCAATAACGCGAAAACCTTCCAGACGGCCGCGACCTCTTCCATGTGGAGCAGTTCGGGGGATCGCTTCTGGGATGAAGGCCAGAACACCAAGTATTGGCACCGCCCCATTGATGTTACTAAAACCTTGTACCAGTTTGACCAGAAGTTCCAACACTCGGCCACTGGCTCCAATCATGCTCTCAACCGCTATCGGGGCCTCTTCCGCAGCCCCAGCCAGATCTGCGAAATGCACCTGATTCCTGATGTCAGCAAGGGGCCCTCCTCCGGTGGGGAGACCCTCGGCAGTATTTCCAACATCAATGCAACTACCAGCGGCTCCAACTTGCAGTCTGTGATGGAGCAGTTCTGGCAGAACCATCCAGGAACAGGAGACAACACGCGTGAGCGCCCCTATTCCAACATTTACGCCCGTGTCACCACGCGCAGCAACACCTTCCGTGTTCACATGCGGGCGCAGGTCATCACCAAGGCGCGTTCCACGGCTGCGGATACCATGGACCCTGCCAAAGACGCCGTTCTCGGCGAATACCGTGGGTCCTCACTGATTGAGCGTTACATTGACCCTACCGACGTGGCCAATCCTCTGCCTGATTACGGTGCTGCTTCCAACCCCCTGGGTGAAAAGCCCTTGGACACTTTCTACAAGTTCCGCACGCTGGAAAGCAAGCGTTTCAGCCCATGATGTTCTGCCAGTTGATCCCCTGGGGCCTACCTCTCTTTGCATATGAAACATCTCATTAAATCCCGCTCACAGGCTGGTTTCTCGCTGGTCGAGGTCACGCTCGCTGTGGCCATTGCGGCTCTCGCCATCATCACGCTGCTGGGGCTCCTGCCCCAGGGGCTCGACATGGCCCGCAAGACATCGCTGATGATTAATGACAGCAACATTTTGGAGCAGCTCACGCATGACATGGAAAATGCCTCCTTTGATTTGCTGCCGAATAAGATAGTGAGAAAGTACTACAATGATCAGGGGCGTGAGGTCGCGCAGGATGCCACGGATCTCGCCTACGTTGTCGAGGTTGATCCGCAGCAGGTGGTGGCGCTGCCCAAAACCGAGATGACTCAGCCTTACATGAGGCGCATGGTGATCAGAATCGCTGCGACCAGTTCGCCTGCTTTTGTGTTCGCGCCCCCCGGCAGCGACACCACATCACCTTATGTCACCTTCAATCAGTTGATCGCCAAAACTCGCTGATTTCTCCCTGCCATGAAGCTCTCCGCCTTCTCATCGCGTCCGCCATCCCATCGCTGCCCCCGGTCGGCTGCGGGGCGTGCCTTTACACTCATTGAACTGCTCGTTTCAGTGACCTTTCTGGTGATCTTGATGCTCGTCGTCTCCCAGGTCATCGGCATCGTGCAGCGCACTTGGGTGCGTGCCAATTCCCGCGTCTCGCAGTTTCGTGAAGCACGCCAGGCATTCGACACGCTCTCTCGCTCAATCTCCCAGGCCACGCTGAACAACTACTGGGACAACGAATTTGACACAGTAGGCACGGATGCCGCAGGTCAGACGATCACCCTCGCCAAAGACTACTTCAGGCAGTCGGAGCTTCAGTTTATCTGTGGCCCCACCAGCGCGGTGATTCCCGCCGCTGCCGGCAACGCACAGAACTATCCTGGACACGCTGTTTTTTTCCAGGCTCCATTGGGAATCGCAAGTCTGGTGGCGACTGCTGCCCAAGGTGGCAATAACCAGATCGTGAACACCGAAAACATGGTCAATCTTCTTTGTGGCCGGGGATATTTTGTGGAATGGGGGACGGATGCGTCATTTCGCCCGGCGTTTCTTGATCAGCTCAACAATGCTGTCCCGGTGCGCAGCCGGCTTCGCTTGATGGAATACAGTCCCACTGCGGAAAAGAACCGGATTTATGACACCAATCTGCGGCCGATCACCTCCCACTCCAAGGAATGGTATGCGGATGTGCTGGACACTGAGGTGCAAGGCACGCAAGAGACCGCCCAAACGCGTGCATTCACGCGGCCAATTGCCGAGAACATCATTGCTCTGGTGATTTCTCCGCAGATTGAGGTCACCGGCAACACGACTGTGTCTCCTTATGCCATCGCCCCTCAGTTCATTTATGATTCAACCTTGAAAGTCAATCCTGGATCCTCGCCAATCAATGCCAGCCCGCAGGGAACTCAGCACCTGCTCCCACCGCTGCTCAAGGTCAGCATGATCGCCTTGGATGAACGGTCGGGAGAGTTTCTTGCACGCGAAGAAAACAGCCAGATGAGGACGGAGTTGCTGACTGCCATTGCTGGCAAGCTCCAAAGTGCCGCGAGCTTGGTCGAAGAGCTGGATGGGGACCAAGGCAAGACAGGCACGCTGGTTCAGCTCCTGCTTGATAAGAAACTCAATTATCGAATTTTCAGCACCACCATCGCTCTCAAGCAGTCCCGCTGGAGCTTCTGATGGCAGTCTTCTTTGCTCTTTAACCCGGCCCATTTTTTCTATGACTCACTCCCCATACTTTGAGCGGCAGGCCAGGCGGGCCTTCAGCTTGATCGAGATGCTTGTCGTGATCGCCATCATCGCGATGATCATGGCTTCAGCCACTCCCGCTTTGATGCGCACCATGCAGGCCACTCGGCTGGCAACCACGGGGGATTCCATCATGGGGGCCATCACTGAGGCCAAGCAGCTGGCTTACGCACAGAATGTTCCCGTTGAACTGAGGTTTTTTAAACACCCCGACCAGGATTCCCCCGGCTCCACCGTGCAGTTGTTCCGGTCTTATCAGATGTTTAAAATTGTGACATTGTCACAAGGCGTGGGTGCGAATGCACAGGTCTCGGAGTCAGTGGTGCCAGTCGGTACCTTGTACAAACTGTCTGACGGTATCATCATCGCGGCGGGTCTGGATTTGTCCCCTCTCCTGAACGGGGAGGACGGTCAGTCCCTCGATGACATCAAGCCAAATGCTGGAAGTGGTCCGGGCTATTCCGGCGTGGCCGGTGCCAAATACAATGCCATTCGCTTCATGCCGGATGGTTCCTGCCGAAGAGTCAACGCTCAGCAGGGCGGTTTTTCGCAGCTCGATTACGGCACCCTGCCGCTTAGCTTTTTCACCATCACGTATGACAGCGGCGCGGACGTCACCGCAGGAAATCTGTCCAAAAACTTTTATACCATTCAGATCGATCCCTACACGGGCAAGGCGCGCAACTATCGCCCCGGATTCTAGTCCCTGCTGCAGGGAAGTGCCGGTCCCTTTCAAACTGCCCAATTTTCCGCATGACAGCCGCCTGATCGTCGCTTGAATGGCGTATGGGTGAACTGCCTTCTCTTGCTTTAAGTTTCGATGACGTCCTTGTCCTTCCCGGACTGAGCCAGGTTCTGCCTGGAGATGTCAATGTTTCCACTAAACTGGCCGCCATCGGTCTCAATGTGCCGATTCTCTCATCGGCCATGGATACCGTCACGGAGTCCGAACTCGCCATAGCCCTCGCACGTGAGGGCGGTCTCGGCGTCATTCACCGGAACTGCCCCATCGATCAGCAGGCGGAGCACGTGGCGCGGGTGAAGCGCTCGGAAAACACCGTCATCCAGCAGCCGCACACCGTCTCCCCTGAGACACGTCTGGGCGAAGTGCAGCGTCTGATGCACGAAAAAGGAGTCAGCGGCTTCCCAGTCGTGGACGCGCAGGGCAAACTGGCCGGCATGGTCACCAGCCGTGACATGTGGTACATCGAAGACGAAAACACCCCCGTCTCGGCCATCATGACGCGGCGTGAGAAGCTCTCTGTCGGCACCCCCCAGACCAGCTTTGAGGATGCACTGAAAATCCTCTACACACACCGCATCGAAAAGCTCCCGCTGGTCGACTCCAACGGCCAGCTCGCCGGCCTGATCACCAAGCAGGACATCGTGAAGCGCCAGATGTTTACCAACGCCGCCAAAGACGCCAACGGCCAGCTCCGCGTGGGCGCCGCCGTCGGCGTGGGTGAGGATTGCGTGGATCGTGGCCTCGCTATGCAGGCTGCCGGTGCAGACGCCGTTTTCATTGATGCCGCCACGGGTCACACCACCCGCGTCATGCAGGTCATCGCCCGCCTGCGGGAAGCCCTCGGCTCCAGCATGCCCATCGTCGCTGGCAACGTCGTCACCGCCGAAGGCGCGCGTGATCTCGTCAAAGCCGGCGCTTCCGCTGTCAAAGTCGGCGTCGGCCCCGGCTCCATCTGCACCACCCGCATCATCTCAGGCGTGGGCATGCCCCAGTTCACCGCCGTACAGGAAGTCGCTGAAGTCTGCCGTGCAGCTGGCGTCACAGTCATTGCCGATGGCGGCATTCGTTACTCCGGAGACATCGTCAAAGCCCTCGCCGCAGGTGCAGACTTCGTCATGCTCGGCTCCTTGCTGGCCGGCACCGCAGAAAGCCCCGGCAACATGGTCAAGTGGCAGGGCCGCACCTTCAAGGAATACCGCGGCATGGGCAGTCTCAAAGCCATGCGCAAAGGCGCAGGCGACCGCTACGGCCAGAACTCCTCCGGCAAGCTCGTCCCCGAAGGCGTTGAGGCCCGCGTGCCCTACAAAGGCCCGCTGGCAGATGTCGTCTTCCAGCTCATCGGCGGTCTCCGCTCAGGCATGGGCTATGTCGGTGCCAATACCCTCGACGAACTGCGTGCCAAGGCCCGTTTCGTCCGTATCACAGCCGGTGGTCTCAAGGAAAGCCATCCTCACGATGTCGTCATCACCGAAGAGCCCGTGAACTACGAGCCACATTGATTTCTCAGGCATTCGTCATTCCGCATTCCGCATTTTCGTTCCCCCTTTCTCATGACCGCCCAAGAAGTCGCCGTTCTCGATTACGGCTCCCAGTATTCCCAGCTCATAGTTCGCCGCGTTCGGGAGCTGGGCTTTGTCTCGCACCTGTATCCCCCGGCGGAACTCGCCAATCTCAAGAATCCCGGTGCCATCATCCTTTCCGGCGGTCCGCGCAGCACCTCTGATGTTGATGCGCCCGATGTCGATTACGCCAAGCTCATGTCCTTCGGCGTTCCCGTCTTGGGCGTATGCTACGGCATGCAGCTCCTCAACATCAAGCACGGCGGCACCGTCAAACCCGGCGTCACCCGTGAATACGGCCCCGCCAAGCTCGTCGTCACAGACCACACAGACCTCTTCAACGGCATCTCTCACGAGTCCCAGGTCTGGATGAGCCACAGCGACACCTGCGCCAACCTCGCCAGCACGGCCCAGATCATCGCCACCAATGAAGACGCCGTGCCCGTGGCTCTGAAGTGGTCGGACCGCTGCTGGGGCATTCAGTTCCATCCGGAGGTCACGCATTCACATGAAGGCACCGCCATCCTCAAAAACTTCCTCACCCGCAGCGGCGCGGTTCTCGCCAAGTTCGACATCCAGGAATTCAAAGCTCAGATGCTGGAGCGCATCAAAGCCGAAGTCGGCAGCCGCGAAGTGATTTGTGGCGTCTCCGGCGGTGTGGACAGCACCGTGCTCGCAGTCCTCCTCGCCAAGGCAGGCGTCAAAGTCCGCTGCATCTTCATCGACACCGGCATGATGCGTCTCAATGAAGGCGCGGAAGTGAAGCAGCTCTTTGAAGAAGTCGGCGTCCCTATCGAGCAGATCGATGCCAGCGCCATCTTCCTCGGCGCGCTCAAAGGCGTGACTGATCCTGAGCAAAAGCGCCGCATTATCGGCACGCTCTTCGTTGAAGAATTCTGGAAAGTCGCCGACAACGTCGAACTCCTCGCCCAGGGCACGCTGTACCCTGACGTCATCGAAAGCGCCACCAGCGGTTCCATCGCCAGCAAGATCAAGACGCACCACAATCGCGTCGACCGCATCATGGAACTCAAAGCGCAAGGCAAGGTGCTCGAACCTCTCGCCGAACTCTTCAAAGACGAAGTCCGCGCCCTCGGTGCCAGCCTCGGCATCCCGCATCAGGCCCTGTGGCGTCATCCATTCCCAGGGCCTGGCCTTGCCGTTCGTATCCCTGGTGAGATCACCCCCGAGCGCGTCGCCACCACCCAGCATGCAGATTCCATCTTCATCGCCGAACTCCGCCGCAGCGGCTGGTACGAGCGCACCTGGCAGGCCTATGCCGCTCTGCTTCCTGTCAAAACCGTCGGAGTCAAAGGTGACGAACGCAGCTATGAGCAGGCCATTTCCCTCCGTGCCGTCATCAGCGAAGACGCCATGACCGCCGATTGGGTCGAGCTGCCTTATTCAGTACTGCGCAACGCCTCCAACAAAATCCTCAACAGCGTCAAAGGTGTGAACCGCGTGCTTTACGACATCAGCACCAAGCCACCCGCCAGCATTGAGTGGGAGTGATGTCATGAGCGCTGGCTTCCTTCTCTCTTTCGAAGGCTCAGAAGGCTGCGGCAAATCCACGCAGATCGCCCTGCTTCGCACACGGCTCGAAGCAGCCGGGCGCAGCGTCGTCGTGCTGCGTGAGCCCGGCGGCACCGAGCTTGGCGAAAGCATCCGCCATCTCCTTCAGCATGCCAAAGAGGGAGCCTCGATGACCCCGGAGACCGAGCTTCTCCTCTTCGCCGCCAGTCGTGCCCAGCTCGTCCGCGAAAAAATCCGCCCTCTGCTGGAAGCCGGCACCTTCGTCATCCTCGATCGCTTCCTCGATTCCACCACCGTCTATCAAGGCATCGCCCGTGGTCTGCCTCTTGAGAGCGTGCGCGCGATCAATCACTTCGCCATCGGCGGCACTCTGCCAAACCTCACCCTCGTCCTCGACATGGACAGCGCCACCGCCTGGCAGCGCATTCATCAGAGCGGACGCGAACTGGACCGCATGGAAAGCCAGCCGCAGTCGTTTTTTGAAAAAGTCCGGCAGGGTTACCTCAAAGTCGCCCAGGCAGAACCGGCGCGCGTGAAAATCATCGACGCTTCAGCCACGCCTGAAGTCGTGCACGAAAACATCTGGCAGACCATCACCGCCCTATCCCATGTCGTTTAAGAGCGACCATGCCCTTGAGCTCATCGCCCGCGCCCGTGACAACGGCCGCTTGGGCCACGCCTACCTGATCACCGGACCCAAGGAGGCGCAGCATGAAGTCTTCGCCGCCAAAATGCTCGATCTCATCGTCGGCACCAAAATGGGCACGCTCGAAGCCTGGGAAGGGCAGGGGGCCATCGTCCTCCGTCCGCAGAGCAAATCACGCCGCATCACCATCGGTGACGATGGCGACGACCCCGGCACCATCCGCTTCCTGGAAAAAATGATCCACCGCACCGCCGCGCCCAACGGCTGGAAGCTCGCGGTCATCGTCGATGCCGAGCGCATGAACGCCCAAGCGCAGAATGCTTTTCTCAAAACACTCGAAGAACCACCGCCAAACACGCTCCTGCTGCTGCTCTCTACTCAGCCCCAGCAGCTCCTGCCCACCATCCAGTCCCGCGTACTTGAAGTCGCGCTGATGCCTCCCGATGGCGCGCGCATCTTTACGGAGCATGAAGGCAAGCTGCTCTACGTGCTCAAGCAGATGTCCAAAAAGGAAAGCGGCAGCATCTCCACCGCTCTCTCATTGAAAAAGGACTTCGAAGAAATCCTCGAATCCCTGCACGACGCCATCAAGAAGGAGCAGGAAGCCGACTTCGAACGCGAACAGGACCACTACGCCAAGACCACCGACGGTGCCTGGCTGAAGCAGCGTGAAGAACAAGTCGAAGCCCAGATCGAGGCCGACTACCTCCAGCAGCGTACCTCGCTCATGGAGCTCCTCCTCTCCTGGATGGGCGATGTCGCCCGCCAGCAGGCCGGAGCCGAGCATCTCGACCTGCCGAAATTCCAAGAAGCCACCGCCGCCCTCGCCGCCAAGTGGGAGCCGGGTGATGTCGCCAAACGCATCCGCGTTCTACGGCAGCTCGAAAGCCATCTCCACACCAACGTCAACGAAGGCCTCGCCCTCGAAGTCTGCTTCATCGAAGCCTTCGGCGCGTAGCGCCTTCGTTCACACCGTCTCCCCACGTCGCAGATCCGGCATCAAACGCACCGGCTTCGTGCTCGTATGCCCCGTCTGCGCCAGCTCCAGCACCAGCTTGGCAAGCCTCTTCGCAAACTTCGCCGCATCAGCCGAATAACGCGTCACCTTCGGCACCACATGATCCAGAAACGCATCATCATCCCGTGACACAATGGCGAAATCACGCGGCAGCTTGTGGCCGAGTCGCAGTAGATGCGTCACCACCGTCAGCGTGTGAATCGTACGCGCCACGAGAAAAGCCGTTGGCGCCTGTTTCCGTTTCAGCGCCTCATTCAGACTCTCGATCACCTGTTCCACGGTTTCATGGTGCTGCACCACGAAGCCCATGGCCTCACTTGTGGCAAAGGCCTCGTGGAATCCCTGGGCGCTGTCCACATCTCCGCCATGCGCTGAATCCGGCAGCAGCAGCGCGATGCGACGATGCCCTTTCTGCATCAGCATCGTCGCCGCATGCCGGCAGGTCGCACGGTAGTCCAGATCCACCGAAGGCAGCCCCATGTCATCACTACAAGATCCCGCGATGACGGTGGGCAGTTGCTTCTCCACAAACCAGCGCTGCATCACCGGCGTGGAGCGAAACATCACCCACGCCGCGGCATGCACGCGCTGCGTGAGCTTCTTCAGCCCGCCTGCAGGTTTTGCAGTGAAACAATGAGGACTCACATGCACCTCAAGCTGATATCCCGCCTCAGTCAGCAGCTCACGTAGCGCGTCCACCCAGAACAGCACAAACGGTGGCATCGCCTGCTGAGGCACAGGCGTCAGCAGCGCGATCATGCGTGATGAAACACCCCTCCCGCGCGTGGAGGGTGCCGCGAGAATCTGCCTTCGTTTGTTCACCACCGCGCTGATCACACCCTCTCGTTCCAGTTGTGCGAGCACCGCCCGCAGCGTGGGCCGGCTGATGCGCAGTCGCGTGCAAAGCGTGCGCTCCGATGGCAGCACCTCCTGCCATTCTCCACGCAGCAGGGCCTCGCGCAAAAAGTCGGCGCTGTGAGTGATGAGCGAAGGTCTGGGTGGTACAGCATGCATAAGCAGGAGTTCCCACCATGCCGTGGTAAGCTGAAATGACCACAGAGATTTCAAGTGTCGCGTCGTTCATGATGACCCATCCTTCGCACCTCATGCTTCCTCATTCCGACCTCCTTCAACTCAAACGCTGGAACACCCCCACCATCTACAACGGCTGGGAGCAGATCACCAAACGCGATCCCGCCGCCGATGGCTTCAACCTCGAAGAAACCCGCGACTTCATGCCGCAGATGGGGCCCATGGTCGGTTACGCCATCACCGTCGTGGTGGAGCCCAGCAACAAGGCGCATCGCGAAGCCAATGCGAATGCTTGGAACGAATACCGCCGCTACGTCGCCAGCATCTCCGGCTCCAAGATCGTTTGCGTCCAGGATCTCGACAAGCCCCGCACCATCGGTTCCTTCTGGGGGGAGGTGAACAGCAACATGCACCGCGCCCTCGGCTGCGTGGGCACCATCGTCGATGGCGCGATTCGTGATGTCGATGAAATGACCAACGCTGGATTCAAAGCCCTTGCCCGTCGTTTCTGCGTCGGCCATGCGCATGTGCATCCTGTCCGGTGGAACTGCGAAGTCGAAGTCTTCGGCCGCAAGGTCGCTCCCGGAGATCTCATTCACGCCGACAAGCACGGTTTCCTCGTCATCGAGCCCGAAGCCCAGCCCCAAATCCTCGAAGCCTCCCGCTTCATGGATTCCAACGAATGCCAGACCGTCATCCCCGCCGCACGCAGCAGCGCCGGTCTCAGCAGCGATGAAGTGCTGGCCAACCTCGCCGCTGCGGGAGCGCAGTTCGGCAAAAACGCCAAAGCGAAGTTCGAGCGCCACGGAGAGTGGTGATCCCATGGCCTTCTTTCCACTTTTTACCCAGACTCAACCTTATGAAATCATCCATCCTCACACTCTTGCTTGTCGGTTCGTCGCTGTTGGCCGCCGAACCCTTCATCGAAAAACAAGACCTCTTCATCGTCGGCGATAATCCTTCCTACCAGCTCTACCACATTCCCGGCATCGTGGTGACCGCCAAAGGCACCGTGCTCGCCTGGTGCGAAGCGCGCAAGCGTGCCGCCGGTGTCAGCGACTGGGACGACATCCGCATTCTCCTCCGTCGCAGCACCGATGAAGGCAAGACTTGGAGCCCACCGCAGAGCATCGCCAACGTTGAGGGACCCAAGACGAAAAACCCCTTCGCTCTCAAAATGAAAAACGTCGATCCCAACGACGTCACCTACAACAACCCCGTGCTCATCGCCGACAAGGACGGCACCGTGCACATGCTCTTCTGTCTGGAGTACGAGCGCTGCTTCTACCAGCGTAGCGCTGACGATGGCCTCACCTGGAGCAAGCCCGCCGAGATCACCTCCGCCTTTGATGCCTTCAAGAAAGACTACGACTGGAAGGTGCTGGCCACCGGCCCGGACCACAGCATCCAGCTCAAGACTGGCCGCCTCGTCGTCCCCGTCTGGCTCTCCACCGGCACCGGCGGCAATGCACATCGCCCGAGCGTCACCGCCACCATCTTCAGCGATGATCAGGGCAAAACATGGAAAGCTGGCGACATCGCCGTGCCATGCACCGAGGAGTGGATCAACCCGAATGAAACCGTCGCCGTCGAACTCAACGACGGCAGCGTCATGCTCAACGTGCGCAGCGAATCAAAGGCGCATCGCCGACTCGTCACCGTCAGCAAAGACGGCGCCACCGGCTGGAGCACACCCAAGTTTGACGAAGCCCTCCTCGAACCTATCTGCATGGGAGGCATCGTCCGTTACAATCACGATGGCCAGAGCCTCATCCTCTTCTCCAATCCCCACAATCTGGAGAAAGAGAAAGGCAAAGCCGAGCCCGGCAAAAACCGCGACCGCAAAAACGTCAGCGTGAAGATCAGCCGCGATGAAGGCAAAACCTGGCCGGTAAACAAAACCATCGAACCCGGTCCCAGCATGTACTCCGACATCGCCGTCACCAAAAGCGGCACCATCCTCTGCTTCTATGGCCGCAGCGGCGACGGTTCCGCACTTGCCCACTTTGCCGGTGGCCGCTTGACTCTGGCTCGGTTCAATCTGGAATGGCTCACGGCTCCTCAGTGAAGTTCATTGGGCGGATTCCGCCAGAACCATGCAGCGAATATCGTTCAGGAGACGATCATGCGAACAACCTTATCCATCCTCGTATTCGGTCTCTGCCTCGTGCATGCCGCTGCAGAGCCGTTGGTTGAGACCCCGCCGCCTCCTCGTGCCGGGCAGGCAGTTCCCTCCGTTCCACTGCATCGCATTCATCCGCAGACCGCGCAGGACCTGCAGGCCGTTCTCGCATTCAAAGGGCGGCATTTGCCTTTTGTCAGCGCCCATCGTGGCGGATCGGCAAAAGGCTTCCCTGAAAACTGCATTCCCACCTTTGAGCACACCCTTCCAGCATTCCAGAAGGCGACCCACACCTGCATGTTTAATGCAGCCAAACTCGTATGCGGAGACACTCCAAAAGATGGACGCGTTTTTCGAAGAACTCGGACTGCTGAAAGCAGACTGATCTTTCTTTCAGCCTTCCCTGCTGGCACAAAAGCGGCTGACAAAAATGTCTTCCTGCCGATCCATGCCTGATTCTTGATCCATTCACGATGCGACTGTTTGCCATAGGAGATATTCACGGCTGTGCGGATGCCTTGCGACGTCTGGATCAGGAGCTGGCATTGGGAGATTATGTGAACCGTGGCCCCGGCACTCGGGCGGTCATTGAGCATCTTCTCGAACTGCGCAGCCGCTGCCGGCTCGTGACGCTGCGTGGAAACCATGAAGTGATGATGCTGCGGGCCCGGGACGAACGGTCGTTCTTCTCAAAGTGGCTTACTTATAGAGGCACGGAGAGTCTGGAATCCTACGGTGCCACCACGTTAGCCGACATCCCCGCTGCGCACTGGGACTTCATTGAATCAACTGTCTGCTATCATGAGGAAGAACAGGATTTTTTTGTGCACGCAAACGTTGTGCCGGATCTTCCTCTCGTGGAGCAGCCGGAAAAAACCTTGCTCTGGGCGCACTTCGGCGTGCCATGTCCGCATGTCTCAGGGCGTCGGATGCTCTGCGGGCATACCGCTCAGAAAAGCGGCAGGCCGCTGAATTACGGTTACGCCGCCTGCCTCGAAACCTATGCCTATGGTGGCGGCTGGCTCACCTGCCTGGATGTGGCTGCGAATACCTGCTGGCAGGCTTCACAGGATGGCGCTCTACGGCATGAAATGCTGGGCCCGCCAGAATCCCTCGAGTAAATCTCACTCCCCCTGCTCACGCCGCCACGCCTTGAGAATGGCATCCAGCAGGCCAGGGAAGCGGCTGTCCAGCTCCTTGCGCCGCACCTTGCTCGTCAGCTCCACGCCGCGCCGCTCGCTGTGGATGATGCCCGACTCACGCAAAATGCGGTAATGCTGCGAGCAGGTGGACTTCGGCATCGCGCACTTCAGGCGACTGGTGGTCTCCACGCAGTTCAGGCCTTCGTCGGCCTTGCGCAGTTCGGCCACAATGCTGAGACGCACCGGATCTGACAAGGCATGCAGGATGCCCGCGACGGTAAAACTTTCGGCTGGTGGATGGTGGAGAGGTCTGATACGTGGATGCTACATTAATTTCACTTGCAGTTCAATCATTCTATTGTTCGGTAATTTTGAACTAAAGAACTAATCCCTCATGCCCACTCTCTTCGATTCCCTCCAGCTCGGCCCCCTGACTCTCCCGAACCGCATCTTCCTCGCCCCGCTCACCCGCGCCCGCGCAGGCCAGCAGCGCGTGCCAAACGCCCTCATGGCCGAGTACTACCGCCAGCGTTCCAGCGCCGGACTCATCCTCACCGAGGCCACCTCCGTCACTCCCATGGGCGTCGGCTATGCCAATACCCCCGGCATCTGGTCGGATGAGCAGGTGGAGGGCTGGAAGCTCGTCACCCAGGCCGTGCACGAGGCCGGCGGTCGCATATTCCTCCAGCTCTGGCACGTGGGCCGCATTTCAGATCCTTTGTTTCTGGATGGCGCCCTGCCCGTCGCCCCCAGTGCCATCGCAGCAGCAGGCCACGTGAGCTTGGTGCGCCCAGAGAAACCTTTCGTAACACCTCGCGCCTTGGAACTGTCCGAAATCCCAGGCATCATCGAAGCCTATCGCAAAGGCGCTGAAAACGCCAAGCTCGCCGGATTCGACGGCGTGGAAATCCACGGTGCCAATGGCTACCTGCTCGATCAGTTCCTCCAGACCAAGACCAATCACCGCACCGATGAATACGGCGGCTCCTTGGAAAACCGCGCCCGCCTGATGCTGGAGGTCACCGATGCCGTCATCTCCGTCTGGGGTGCCGACCGCGTGGGCATGCACCTCGCTCCGCGTGGCGATGCTCATGACATGGGCGATGCCAATCCGCTGGAAACCTTCAGCCACGTCGCGCGTGAGCTGGGCCGTCGCAAGATCGCCTTCATCTGCGCTCGCGAACACCAGTCCCCCAGCAGCATCGGCCCTGCATTGAAGAAAGCCTTCGGCGGCGTCTATGTGGCCAATGAAAAATTCACTCTTGAGTCCGGCAACGCGATCCTTTCCGCAGGTGATGCTGACGCCGTCGCCTATGGTGTGCCCTTCCTCGCCAATCCCGATCTGCCGAAGCGCTTTGCCACAGGTGCCGCCCTGAACAATCCTGATCCTTCCACCTTCTATGCAGACGGCGCGAAGGGCTACACCGATTACCCTGCGTTATGAAAACGCACCCCGGCCTCCTCTACTCCATCCTGGATCTGTCACCGATTCTGAAAGGAGAGACTGCCGCGCAGTCCTTCCGCCACTCGCTCAATCTGGCGCAGCATGCGGAGAAGTGGGGCTACCACCGCTACTGGGTCGCTGAGCATCACAACATTCCCGGCGTTGCCAGTGCCGCCACCTCCGTCGTCATCGGTCACATCGCCGGCGGCACCACCACCATCCGCGTCGGCTCTGGCGGCATCATGCTGCCCAATCACGCACCACTCGTCATCGCAGAGCAGTTTGGAACGCTGGAGTCACTCTATCCTGGTCGCATTGACCTCGGCCTCGGTCGCGCCCCTGGCGGAGATCAACTCACGGCCCGTGCACTGCGCCGTGGCCTCGGCAGCAGTGGAGACACCTTCCCCGCAGATGTCCGTGAGTTGCAGGGCTTCCTCGGCGCGCCATTGCCCGGGCAGCGCGTGTTTGCCGTGCCAGGGCAGGGGCTCCATGTGCCGCTCTACCTTCTCGGCAGCAGCACCTTCAGCGCCACCCTCGCCGCAGAAATGGGCCTCCCCTTTGCCTTTGCCTCACACTTCGCACCCGAGCTGCTGCATCAGGCATTGGACATCTACCGCTCCCAGTTTCAGCCCTCCGCAGCTCTTGATAAACCGCACGTGATGATCGGTGTAAACGTCATCGCCGCAGACACCGACAAAGAAGCAAAACGCCTCTTCACCTCGCTTCAGCAGGTCTTCCTCAATCTCATCCGCGGCAGACCCACACAATTGCAGCCTCCCGTCGATGACATCAATGCTCTCTGGAATCCCGTGGAAGCCACGCAAGTGTCCCGCATGACCCGCTGCTCCGCCGTCGGCGGACCGGACACCTTCCGCCAGCAGATCGAAGTCCTGCTCAATGACACCGGCGCAGATGAAATCATCGCCACCGCGCACATTCACGATCAGCAGGCGCGTCTGCTCTCCTTCGAAATCGCTGCCGACGTTTTTAAAAGCCTGCAGCATTTCAATTCGTAAATCTCTCCGAATTTCACCAACTCAAACTCAAACCTCAACTCACACCTCCTATGGAATACAGACAACTCGGCGGCTCCGGTTTCAAAGTCCCCGCACTCACCCTCGGCACCGGCACCTTCGGCGGCGGCACAGAATTCTTCAAAGAATGGGGCGCATCCGATGTCGCCGAAGCCTCACGCCTCATCGACATCTGCCTCGAAAACGGGCTCAACATGTTTGACTCGGCCGACATCTACTCAAACGGTCTCGCCGAAGAAATTCTCGGTCAAGCCATCAAAGGCCGTCGCGATCAAGTCCTCATCTCCACCAAGGGCACCTTCCGCTTTGGCGAGGGTCCAAACAACGTCGGCTCCTCCCGCTGGCATCTCATCCGTTCCGTGGAAAACAGCCTCAAGCGCCTCGGCACCGATTACATTGATCTCTACCAGCTCCACGGCTTCGATGCCATGACCCCGGTGGAAGAAGTGGTCGGCACCCTGGATGATCTCGTTCGCGCGGGGAAAATCCGCTACATCGGCGTTTCCAATTTCTCCGGCTGGCATCTCATGAAATCCCTCGCGCATGCCGACAAATTTGGCCTCACCAAATACGTCGCCAATCAGACCTACTACTCTCTCATTGGCCGCGAATACGAATGGGAGCTCATGCCGCTCGGGGTTGATCAAAAAGTCGGTGCCGTCGTCTGGAGTCCCCTCGGCTGGGGACGACTCACCGGCAAGCTCCGCCGCAATCAGCCACGCCCTGAAACGAGCCGCCTCAATCACAAGCTCAGCTCCTCCATGGGTCCGCAGGTGGACGACGAATATCTCTACAAAGTCGTCGATGCCTTGGACGAAGTGGCCGCTGAAGTCGGCAAGACCGTGCCACAGGTCGCACTGAACTGGCTCCTCCAGCGCCCCACCGTTTCCACTCTCATCATCGGTGCCCGCAATGAAGAACAGCTCCGCCAAAACCTCGGTGCCGTCGGCTGGAACCTCACCGCCGAGCAGGTGGCCAAGCTCGATGCCGCCAGCGAAAAGCCAAAGATCTACCCCTACTGGCACCAGAGCGGTTTCGAAGAGCGGAACCCCTTCCCAACCAAGTAGCACCTGTCACGAATGGCACTCGGTTAAAGGCAAGCATCACTGAATTTCGTGACCGAGGCAGAAAGAGATCGTGGAGCGCGGACTTCCAGTCCGCAGCACTCCGCGAGCCCCCATGCCTCCGCACGACCTTCTAGCATCGCAGCATCAATGTATCCTCCTACAGAGTGAATAGCTGCTTTCCCCTTGCGAACCACCTGCCGCTCACTTTTTGATGCCACGCAGCTGCGCATCAAACCACTCCGCAAACGCTGTGTAGTCAGGCTGACGATCCGCCCAACCATGCGCGGCTCCAGGTTTGACTACCAGCTGTGCTGTCGCTCCGGCCTCCTTCGCTTTGGCCACGAAGCTCTCGGATTGTTGCAGCGGCACCAGGAAATCCTGATCGCCATGAATGATGAAAACCGGCGGCAGCTGCGCGTTAATGAAATAGATCGGCGAGATCTCTTTGCCCAGGCGCTGGCGTCCTTCCGGCGTGTCGGACTCTGCGCCAAACGCCCCTTTGTAATTTTTCAGCGTCCCCACACCCACGGCGTCTTCGCCCGGCTTGCCATAGTTGAGAAAATCCGTCGGCGGATACAGACATGCAACGGCCTGGATGGCGCTGCTTTCGCGATCCACCGCATCCTTCGCCTTTGGATCCCCCGGGCCACCATGCACGGCCATGGTGAGCGAGAGGTGCCCGCCCGCGCTGCCACCGCTGATGCCCAGTTTGTCAGGGTTCACCTTCCATCTGGCCGCATTGTGCCGGATGAATCTCACCGCCCGGTGAATGTCCTGCGTGATCTCAGGGATGATGAATTTCGGCTGACAGCCATGCCGCACCGAAAACACCGTGTAACCGCGCTCAAGAAATGGAGCATAGAAAGGCGGCGTGTTCGGCGAGTACCCCGACACCCAGCCGCCACTGACCATGTACACGATGCCAAAACCGTTCGGCTTCTCCGGCGTGATGACATCCAGCGTCAGCGCCACGCCGAATTTGCGTCCATAGACCACATCGTCCGTGCGCGTATGCGCCGGTATGATCACTGCCGGAGCTTTGGTTTCAGCGTGAAGGGGGAGGTAGCCAAGCAGCAGAACGAGAGAGAGAAATTTGAAAGCGGTCTTCATGGAGAATTCATCATACGCCGCATAGTTGCCGATGCTGGCAGGCCCGATCAATTTCCCAATGGTTAGCTCTTTTTACCAGAAACATCGGTTCGGGCAGTGCGTCATCATGCGACCATGAAACCAGCCCTCGTTTTGCTTCTGTCCGCCTCCTGCGCCTAAAAATGCCTGCGGTCATCTCAGACCACATGGCGCTTCAGGCAAATGCTCCGGCAGCCATCTGGGGCTGGGCTGACGCAAGTGAAGTAGTGAAGGTGGAGGTTGCCGGACAGACCAAATCCACCCAAGCCGGTGCAGACGGCAAATGGCAGATCAAACTCGACAAACTCCAGGCCAGCGATCAAGCGCAAACACTCACGATCTCCGGCACAAACAAGATCATCATCCAAGATGTCCTCGTCGGCGTCGTCTGGCTCGCCTCCGGCCAGTCAAACATGGAGATGCGCATCAAGGACAAGATGCACGGCCTCGTGGACAACGTAGATGCCGAAATCACCGCCGCAAAGCACCCCGAGATTCGCGTCTTTGTGCATGATGTTCCCTTCGAAATTTACCAGCTTCCCGTCCCCGCCGATGAATCGGCCCAGGATCGCGCAGGCTCATGGCGTGTCTGTTCGCCGGAGACCGTGGGGGATTTTTCAGCCATGGGGTATTTCTTCGCACGCGATCTCCAGGCCGAACTCAAGCACCCCGTCGGCATCCTGACCTCCGCCGTGGGCGGGCACCCCCATCGAAGCATGGACCAGTGCTTCCTTCAGCCAGTATCTGCGTCCCGGCAAAGGCAAGTTCATGGGTCGCTCCATACGCACCGACCACTGGCGCTACACCGAATGGACCAACATGAAGAATGAAGTCGTCGGCACCGAACTCTACGACGAAGACGCCGACGCACAGGAAAATCACAACCTCGCCAAAGATGCCACGCACACGGCCACGTTGTCCGCCATGGCAAAGCAACTGCATGAGGGACCAAAAGGGTTAAGATGACTAAACCCAAAGCACCATCCACATGATCACCCGTCGGCAGTTCATTCACACCGCAGGCCTGCTCTCCGCAGCTTCCCGGCTCCCTGCCGCGGACTCATCACGCACCGCACCACGAATTCTCTACAGCAACGACACCACCAACATCACCTCCTGCATTAGCCCGTTTCACAAGGAGCGGGAACCCTTTCGAAAAGAGATGCTCGAAGCCACGGTGGATGAAGTGGCAGGCCTCGTGGACGCGCACCTCCTTCAGCCCGGCCTTGGCATGGTGCCCATGTGGCCCAGCAAGGTGCTGCCACTCACAGAGCATTACGCCTGGATCAAACAGCGCTACGGCCAGAAGCCCGATCCTTTCGGTCAGTTTGTGCTGGACGGCGGAGATGTCGTTCAGGTCTTCATCGACCGCTGCCACCAGCGCCAGCAGGCGGCCTTCATCTCCCTCCGTATGAACGACGCCCATCACAAAGAGTTCAGCGATCCCAAACCCGGTGACAAACCTGGAGGCAGCATCGGTATGAGCGTCACAAAACATTACGTTGAGCATCCCGAATTCCGCCTCAAGCCCGGCTCCCTGCGCGGAGCCGACCTCATCCAAAACTGGGCCGTGCCCGAGGTGCGCGCACAGAAATTCGCGCTCATTCGCGAGCTCTGTGAAAACTACGACATCGACGGCCTGGAGCTCGATTTTCTCCGCTTCTACGGTTACTTCCGCCTCGAAGAAACACCTCTTGAACAGCGCCGCGCTATCATGACCAGCTTCGTACGCGAGGTTCGCCAGTTGCTCGATCAAACCACCCGCAATGGCAAGCATCGCTGGCTCTGTGCCCGCGTGCCCTGCCATCTTCCAGCATTAGATGCACTCGGCCTCGATCTAAAATCCCTCGTCGCTGCCGGACTCGACATGGTGAACGCCTCCGAGCATTACTTCACCACCCAGCAGCACGATCTGGCCGCGATCCGAGAGCGGACACACGGAGCCACACTCTACTTCGAACTCTGCCACACTCTCTGGAAAGGAGACAAGGTCTTAAAAGGCTACGATGTCTTTCCCTTCCGCCGCGCCACCCGCGAGCACCTCCACACCTCCGCGCACCTCGCCTATTCGCGTGGTGCAGATGGCATCAGCCTCTTCAATTTCGCCTACTATCGCCAGCACGGTCAGGGCGAAGGCCGTGGCGTCTTTGGCGAGCCACCGTTCGAAGCCCTCAAAGCTTTGCGCGATCCGCAGACGCTCGCGCAAGAGCCGCAGCACTGGTTCATCGCCCAAGGCTGGCGCGCCCCCGGCATGAAGCCGCTCCCCGTTCCACGCAAAATCGAGCCGGGAAAACCCGCCAAGTTCAACTTCGATCTCACCCCGCCCGCCGGCGGCTGGAAACAAGATGCACGCGTCCGCATTCAATCAGACAAGTCCCTCGGCAGCAGCGAATGGTCCGCCACCTTCAATGGCGAGCCTCTTACCGTGACCGCCGACGTCTCCGAGCCTTTCCCCGTACCTTATCCATCACTGCTCGGCAAACCAGACGAACTGCGTGCATGGCTCATCCCCGCCAAACTCCTGCGCGAAGGCAAAAACAGCCTTGAGGTCACGCTGCGCAAAGGTGAATCGGTCTCGGTGATCTTTGTCGATCTCGCCACTGGTCAGCCATCTTGACCAGCAAGGCGGGCAATCCTGCCGCGTCTGCTTTGATTCAACCCATGAAGTCTTTCCTGCTCGTCTGTGCTCTCTCCTCATCTCTTGCCGCCGCCGCCGTGGTGGAGTCCGATCTCTGCGTTTACGGTGGCACCAGCGGTGGCGTCGCTGCCGCAGTGCAGGCCGCACGCATGGGCAAGACAGTGGTCATTGCAGAGCCGGGCCGTCATCTGGGCGGCATGACCAGCGGAGGCCTCAGCGCCGTGGACATCGGAGATCCTCGATCCGTCGGAGGCATCGCCCGCGAATACTTCACCAAGCTCGCCGCCACCGCAGGCGTCACACTCACCTGGGACAAAGCCTTTGAAAGCAAAGCCGGCGGTCCCGCCACCGGCGGCGCCTATGCCATCGAACCCCACAAAGCCGAGCAAGTCTTCAACGACATGGCGCGCGATGCAGGAGTAAAAGTGCATTTCAAAGCACGCCTTTCATTAGTCAAAAAAGACGGCCCACACATCACCGAGTTCGTCACCGAAGACGGCACTGTCTTTCGCGCCAAAGTGTTCATCGACGCCACCTATGAAGGCGACCTCATGGCGAAGGCCGGCGTGAGCTACACCCTCATGCGCGAGGGCAATGCAAAGTACGGCGAAACCTACAACGGCATCCACTACGCCGATAAATTCCTGCCCCACGCCAGCTACGCCCAGCCCGGAGAAAGCGGTCGTCTCAAAGGCGGCCAGGGCGTGTGGGATCGCGATTTCCCCCTCGATCCTTACGTCGTGAAAGGCGATCCCGAAAGCGGCCTGCTGCCCCTCATTCAATCCGGCGAACCCGGCACCCCAGGCGATCCCGCCCCCGGCGTCCAGGCCTACTGCTTCCGTCTCTGCCTCACGACAAATCCGGCCAACATGATCCCCGTCACCCCGCCCTCGGATTACGATCCCAAGCGCTACGAGATCATCGTCCGCTTCATCGAAGCCTGCCTCGCCAATGGCGATGACATGGACCTCCGCTGGTTCTCAAAGCATGATGCGCTTCCAAATGACAAATGGGACTTCAACACCGCGACCTTCGGCGGCAATCTCCCCGGCGCCTCACACGCATGGCCGGAGGCCTCCTACGCGCAGCGCGAGAAGATCGCTCAACAGCACGAAGACTATCATCGCGGTCTTTTGCATTTCCTCGCCACCGATGCCCGCGTCCCCGAGCAGGTGCGCAAAGACATGCAGCGCTTCGGCCTGCCCAAGGACGAATTCACCGACAATGGCGGCTGGCCGCACCAGATTTACGTACGCGAAGCCCGCCGGATGATCAGCGACCTTGTGCTCACCGAGCACCACACCTTCGGTCGCCAAAACGCACCCAAGCCCATCAGCCTCGGCAGCTATGGCACAGACACCCATGAGATCCGCCGCATCGTGAAGGATGGCGTAGTCACGCGCGAAGGCAAAACCGCCGGAGGTCGCGATGGCGCACCACCCTACGGCATCGGCTACGAAGCCATCGTTCCAAAGCAGAGCGAGTGCGACAATCTCCTCGTCACCTTCGCCCTCAGCGCCAGCCACACCGCCTTCAGCAGCATCCGCATGGAGCCCGTTCTCATGTGCACCAGCCAGAGCTCAGCCACCGCGGCTTGCATGGCCATCGATGACAAAATTCCCGTGCAGCAGGTGGATTACCCAAAACTCAAATCACGCCTGGAGCAGGATGGACAGATCTTGGAATGGAAGCATCCCGTCTCCAAGAAAAAGGCCGCGCATTGAGATCGTGAAACCTCTTGCTGATGCATGCGGGGCGGGAATGTATGCCGTCACGAATGGAACGCGAAAATTTGCCTTTGGATCGCCGCTTACGGCAGGAAATCTTGTTTGCCCGTGAGCGGGTCTACCGCTTCGGCCAGCCCACGCCCATGGAGCGTCTCATCCTCCCCGGCTCCGAGCCCGGCCCTGAAATCTGGGTGAAGCGCGAGGACCTCTCCCCCGTGAAATGCTACAAGTGGCGCGGCGCCTGCAATGCCATGACCGAGCTCACCCCCGAGCAGCGCGCCAAAGGCGTCGTCACCGCTTCCGCTGGTAATCACGCACAGGGCGTGGCCCTTGCCGCCAAAACTCTCGGCATCCACGCACGCATCTACATGCCGCGTTCCACACCCAAGGTGAAACAAAACGCCGTGCTCCACCACGGCGGCGAATTCGTCCGCATCATGCTCGCTGGCGACAGCTATGACGAAGCCGTCACCTCCGCACGCGAAGATGAGCGCAGCAGCGGTGCCACCTACGTGCACGCCTACGATGACCTCAAAGTCATGGCAGGGCAGGGGACTCTGGCAGATGAAGTGGTTCTCTCAGGCCACGGCCCCTTCGATGCCGCCTACCTGCAAATCGGCGGCGGCGGCATGGCCTCGGCCGTTTCCTGCTGGCTCAAAACCTACTGGCCCAACATGGAAGCCGTTGGTGTGGAAGGCGTGGGCCAGGCCTCCATGAAAGCCGCGCTCGCCGCAGAGAAACCCGTCGAACTTCACGACCTCGACATCTTCTGCGATGGCACCGCCGTGCGCAAAGCGGGCACACTCCCCTTCGGCATCTGCCAGCAGTCTCTGGACCGAGTAGCCACCATCACCAATGCCGAAGTCAGCGCCGCCATCCGCGTGCTCTGGGAGACGCTGCGCTGCGTCTCAGAGCCATCCGGTGCCATGGGCCTCGCCGCAGTGCTCAAAGACCGTGCAGCTCTCGCTGGCAAAAAAGTCCTCATCGTCATCACCGGTGCCAACATCGACTTCCTCCAGCTCGGTCTCATCGCCCAGTCCGAAGGCTCCAGCAGCACCGCCTCACGCGCCCTGCGCGTGCGCATCCCCGAGCGCCCCGGCGCCATGCTGGCGCTTCTGGATTCCTGCTTCGAAGGCCTCAACATCGCCGATTTTCAATACGGCCTGCATCGCACCGATGAAGCCTGGCCCGTCTTCACCGTCACATCGGAAAACTCCGAAAAACTGGCCGCACTCCCCGCACGACTGGACGCAGGCGGTTATGCCTGGGAAGACCTCACCGGAGCCGTGGATGTCGCCTTCCGCGCCATTCCTTTGCGTGGTGATCTCCTCACCCATCCCGTCTTCCTTCGTCTCGACTTCTACGAGCGCTCCGGTGCTCTCCACGACTTCCTCTCCCGCCTCATCCGCGATCGCGCCAGCCTCTGCTACTTCAACTATCGCCAGTCCGGCGAACGCATCGGCCGCGCTCTCATCGGTCTCGATTTCCAAACCGCCGAAGCCCGCGCCGCCTTCCTCACCGAACTCCCCGAGCATGGCGAAGGCTATCGCTCCTGCAAACCGGTGGACGACGCCGTCCTCGCGCGCATGACCGCCTAGCCTGCAGACCCGGTGGAGAATGATCAGTCATCTTCGTATGCAATCGCTCATGTTCGCCACCCCCTTCATCTGCCACACGCCACCGGCCTGCTCATTTTCACAGCAAGCCTTCTTCATTCCGAAACTCCAGCCGCCCCGGCGAAAATCAGATTCACCGTCGGCTGGCAAATCATGCGGCGAGGTTCTGATGACTCTCTTTTAAGCGCCGCCTTGATGCTCGGTGGAGCGGGTGATCAGAATCGAACTGACGTATGATGCTTGGGAAGCACCTGCTCTACCATTGAGCTACACCCGCGACTCACTGGAGTCAGGGCAGGATTGTGGCTGGCAGCGGTGGCATTGTCAAATGCGCTCCGCTCAGATTGTCGGCGGCATCGGGGGCATCATGAGCGCCCGGTTCATGCCGCCTCGGCCATAACTGGCGGAGGGGACGGCCATAAACGCGTCTCGCTTCGAGGAATATATCCGGTACAAGCGGCGGTAGGTGGTCGCGAGGCGCTGGTACAGCGCCTGATTTTCCGGTGTTTTGTCCAGCTTGCGCACACTGTGGCGCAGGTGGTTCATGGCCTGCCCCACACCCACATAACGCACATCAGGGCCACCGGCCGGAGGAGCTGAACTCGGGGAGCCAAACCGCGCAATCACCTGGGTGTCCTTGCCCTTGGGGCCGAGCAGGTCGCTGGCCATCGACTCTGTGCCAAAGTCATCATAGGCAAACGGCGGGCCGGGAATGGCGTTCAAGTTGGCGTCGCAGCCGACAAGAAAAAGAACACTGAAGCAGGCGAGCAGAGCAATGTGCGGAAGTGCTTTCATGCGCTTCCTCATACCATAGTTGAAACTAAAAGCGAACGCAGGAACGTCAAAACGGGCCGCGGAAATGAATCCGCAGCCCGCTGTTTTTTCAGAGCGCCAACTGGCGCCGCTGCTGCCTCTCAAGCCGTTTCACGTGTGGAGATGGGCAGGGATGCACGTTGCTTGGTGAGCATGGCCATGAGCGCGTCGAGGATGCCGCTGCTGTTCGGCCCGCTGTTCACCAGCACGTCGGGAACGACGCGGAGGCTTTTGTCGGCGATGATTTGGAAGGCCTGAAGCATGCCGTACACATCGGAACCAAGGGCGGTCACGCCTGCTTGATAGGCATCGGCCTTGGCTTGGCCCGTGGCGCGGATGGCTTCCGCTTCACCGCTGGCACGCAGCCGGGTGGAGGCGGCTTCACCTTCGCTTTTCTTCACGGCAGCCGTGGCGTGGAGTTCGGCAATGTTGACCCCTTGCTCGGCGCTCACCACCTGGTTTTGGATGTCGGCCAGCGAGGTCTGGCGCACGAGCTGCTGGCGCTGCTTCTCGGCAGCTTCCTGCATCTCATAGGTTTTGCGGCTCTCTTCCGCCAGCTTGCGGTCCGTCTGCGTTTTCATCAGCGATTCGGGCGGCGTGATGTCGCCGATCAGCGTATCGATCCCTTCCACGTCGTATTCGCGCAGCGCGGTTTCGATGTGGCTGGCGGCCTCGCCCTGGCGCTGGCTGCGGGCGCTCAGGAAGTCCAGCACGGTGTAGTCCTGTGCGGAGTTGCGGAAGTAGTTGCCAACGATGGGCTGCAGCACGTGGTCGATGAGGTTTTGCAGCGATCCCGCGCGGCTGATCACCTTGGGGGCTTCGTTCGCACCAATGTGGATGATCTGCGAAACATCGAGGTTGAAGGCGAAGCCGTCACGCGAGCGCACGGTGATGCTGCTGAGCTTCGCATCAAAGTGGTGCGCCTCCGTGCGCGTGGCCCAGTTCAGCACGATGTTGGTGGTCGGCACCAGTTCCACCCGCATGATGCGTGTGTTCACGGGATGTTTGCCCGGGAGCAGCGGTTTGCCCCAGACACCTTTGTGGCCCACGTCCACGAGGTCGCCGTGCTTGAACTCGGGTCCGCTGATGTCGAGGTGCGCCTTGCCGACATAAGAGATCACGACACCGACGTGGCCGATCGGAATCTCAAACATGGGCACCTGCTCGATCTGCGCGAACCACGGATTGATGTTCCACTGGCCGCTGAGAAGCACCTGCTCTTGCAGGCCTCGATGGCCGCCGGCATTCAGGAAGGCCTGCGCATTCTGAAAGTTGTCGTGGCCGGCCACAATGGCTCCAGCGATTTCGGTTTGCTCAATGGGCATGCCATCCAGCGTCGTGACAATGCCGACGAGATCGGGATCCACGTGGCGGATGCGCAGCAGCTGCGGTTCAAGCCCGTGCTGCTGGGCATTTTCGGACGTGATGACGGTGAAGAGCGCAGGATTGATGCGATACGAACCCGCGGTGATGACACCCAGCTGTCGGCCTTTTTCACCGCCGTGTTTGAGAAAGGCGCGGGCATCCTGGAAGTGGTCACAATCCACCGTGCGTGCCAGGATGCGGCCGGGTGGAATGGCGGCGCCGGTTTTCGCGACGATCAATGCCAGCTCCCCTTGCGGGACTCTGACCATGGGCACTTTCTCGATGTGGTACTGCACGATCCAGAAACCAAAGTGCAGTCCCGGGGCCAGCGTGTCGGCCTGGTAACCTGCTTCACCATGGAGGGCGATGATCTCACCGGGAGGCAGGTTTTTGAAGGCAAAGCGTTTGATGACCACGCCGACTTTGCTCTCCGGAATGTAAACGCAGGAGACAAAGTACAGAATGACCACGCCGACGACTGAGAGCGTGATGAGCCAGTGCTCGTAAGCAAATAAGAGAATGGAGTTCATGATGGAGATAAAAAAATCAGGGTTCAGGAGTTCAAACGGGTTCAGGCATGGAGGCGGGTGGTGACGGCACGGGCAAAAGCCTCGGGATCGTCAGGGGAGAGCACCGCCGTGCGGTTCTTCATGCGCACGATGACGGTGCGGTTCAGATCTGTGACGTAGGCGCGGAAGTGCCCAAGCTGCCTGTTCCAGTAGTAGCCGGTGAAAGAATACAGGCCGCCATTGCCACACGTGCGCAAGCTGTGGCACAGCGCGAGCGGTTCCACTTCGACAGAACTCATTTCCTCAAATGGCAGCACGGTGTTCCACCACAGGCGTTTGATGAGGATGCCGTCCTTGGTGATGACATAGCCGCGAATGATGAACGGCAGTGCTCCAAGAGGAATGAGCAGCACAACGACGGCTGACAGCGCACGTGTGGGCAGTGCAGGCAGGCTGATGAATCCCGGTGTTTGCCGGCCGAGGCTGAGCGTGATGGCAATCCCAAGCATCACGAACGTCGTGAGAATGGAAATGATGAGCAAAGTGCGGCCCCAGGGGGCTTTGAAATGGTGATGAGTCATGATGATTTCAGATTTTGGAAATGGAGTTTCAGCAGGTGGGTTATTCGGCGTGGCGGAGCAGGGCGCTTTCTTGGTCAGCAGCGCTCAGCGCTTGCTCTGCATCCAGGTCTTGTATTTCTCGGTCCGGCTGGCGGATAACGTGGATCCAGCTCAGGGGTGGAAAGGTCGGTGGCGGCGCGCCCCGGGCAGATTGATTGACCAAGCCCTCAGTGACGGGTCTTTGGTTCTCTTGGCAGTTCATGGGTATGGGTCTCGAAGGCCCCCGGTGTGCGGACGGTTTCCCGTCCACTCGCGGGTGCGGTGGTTCTGGGGAGACCATGGTCCCGGCGCACTCGCGACGGGCATAGGATCGCCCTTCCAATGTCGCCTGCGAGGTTAGCTGTCGGACTGGTCCTTGGAAGTGGACTGGTCGGTGGTTGCCCACCTTCCTTCGCCCCGCCCTGCGTCTTTCGACTCAGGGTTTTTGGGTCCCCCGCGCCACCATTCTGGAAGGAATGGCAGCTTCGGCTGCAACCCCATTGACGCATGAGGTAGGCATTTTGTCAAAACGGCGGCCCAACATAAACTGCATGTATGGGCTTGACATGGGTGGCAGTTTTTCACCTTTGCCAGGTGAAGAGCCGTCGCCTTGAGCGGTATTTTGCGGCCGTCTAGCCTGCCGCTCATCGCGGGGATGGGCCGCCAATTTACCGAGCACCTGCATTTTGATGGTTGAGACGGCCCCCGCCAGACGTAATTTCGCTCCATGAAGCATGCGTCCTCATCCCCCCTCCTTGCCGGCCTCCTCGTTGCTTTGCTGTTTGCTGCTTCCACTCTCACGGCGCAGCAGGCACAGCGCATCGATGAAAAGGATCTGCGAGACTGGGCCGATCGCGGTGATGCCGACGCTCAGTTCGAGCTGGGACTGCGCATGCTCACGGGTGAAGGCTTGAAGAAAAATCTCGAAGAAGGCGTGAAGTCCGTCGAGAAGGCCGCGAAGCAGAAGCACCTGCGCGCGCAGCATGTTCTGGGCACTCTCTATGAAGACGGTGTCGGTGTGAAAAAGGATCTCGCCAAAGCAGCGGAGTGGTACCGCAGCTCCGCTGAACTTGGCTTTGCCCTCTCACAGCACAGTCTGGCCGCCATGTATGAGGAAGGCAAAGGCGTGAAGAAAGACGTGGTCAAAGCGGCGGAGTGGTTCAAAAAAGCCGCCGATCAGGGAAATCCCCCTTCGCAGACCGCCTATGCTTCAAAGCTCGAACGCGGCGACGGCATTGACAAAAGCTCAGCCAAGGCAGCGCTTTGGTACCTCAAAGCCGCCCAGCAGGACTTCGTTCCCGCCATGACTCGCCTGGCCAATCTCTACTACACCGGTCAGGGCCTCCCTGTGGATTACCGCCGTGCCGGAGCCTGGTATCGCCGTGCCGCACGCTCCGAAGACCCTTGGGCTTCCAACAATCTCGCCTGGTTCCTGGCCACCTGCCCGGAGGACAATCTGCACAATGGCGAAAGCGCCGTTCTGCTCGCCCGGCGTGCCTTGAAGCTCGTGGCCGAAGTCGTTCAGAGCGATGAGCAGCCTTATGAAATGATCGACACCATGGCTGCTGCTCTCGCCCGCAACGGTGAATTCAAAGAAGCCGAGCTCTGGCAGAAGCGCTGCATCGCCCTGCTCAAGGAAGACAAAGACCTGCCCGACGAAGATCGTAAAAAACTGCAGGAGGAGTTCGACACCCGCCTCAAGCTCTACCAAAAGGCCACCCCTTTTGCCGAGCCCGACCCCAAAGGCGAAGAAGGTGCGGAGCCCCTCCCTCAGGACACCATTCTCCAGGACGAAGGCCTTCCCGAGACCAAGCCCAAGAAAAATACGCCCAAAGGCGGTCGTGGCACAGTGGTTTGAGGTTGGTTTTTGCCGCTGCTAAACGACTTCTGCAGCCAGTCCGTATCCTCTCGCAGCGCAAGATTCGCACACATTAGCGCAATATCTGCAAGACTAAGCCCCTGTTACACGGTTAAACCGCCCACTCTTTTCATCCGGCATTCTGCCACTTTCCCCTTTATCTCATGTCCGCTGCCGTCGTCCGTTCTGCCGCCCTTCCGCCGCCTATTCCCGGTCTGAACCGCCGTATTCGCCAGCCGAAGAAAAACATCCCGCAGACCAAGCAGGATCGTGATCAGATTCTGGGCTGGGTTCGCGCCTATGCCGAGGAGCAGAAACTCGTCCCCCCCGTGCCTTTGGCTGATCTGCAGGAGCACACGGATAAAATCGTTGCCATCCACGCCATCGACAAAATCCATCGCGACTACGTCGGCGTCCTCCTCGCCAACGAAACCTGGCGCGAATCCCTCGCCACCGTGCCGTTTGAAAAGCGTCTGCTGCTGATGCCGAAGTGCCTCCGTGTGGAAAGCAAATGCCCGGCCCCCTTTGATGAGTTCGGCCTTCTCTGCAAGCAGTGCGGCCTCTGCTCCATTCAGGATTTCCAAAACGAAGCGGAAAAGCTCGGCTACGCCGTCCTCGTCGCCGAAGGCAGCGCCATCGTGATGTCTCTCATCCAGACCGGCAAGATCGAAGCCATTGTCGGCATTTCCTGCCTGCCCGTCCTTGAGCGCACCTTCCCCTACATCGAAGCCGCCGCCATTCCAGCCGTCGCCGTCCCCCTCCTTCAGGATGACTGCATCGACACCCTCGTCGATATCGACTGGGTCTGGGATTACATCCACCTCACCAGCGACGACAAAACCCGCCGCCTCAATCTCAATGCGCTGCATGACGAGGTAAAAACCTGGTTCACCATCGAGTCGCTCAATGCACTCATGGGCCCCTCCCGTGGCCACAGCGACGACATCGCCCGCGAGTGGCTCGCACGTGCCGGCAAACGCTGGCGTCCTTTCCTCACCGTCGCCGCCTACCAGGCCCTGCGCGAAGACCCCGAAGGCCCCATCTCTGACACCGTCAAGAAAGCCGCTATCGCCGTCGAAATCTTCCACAAAGCCTCCCTCGTTCACGACGACATCGAGGACGGCGACGCCGAACGCTACGGCGAAACCACCCTGCACACCGAGCACGGCATCCCCGTGGCCCTCAACATCGGCGACCTCCTCATCGGTGAAGGCTACCGCCTCCTCGCCGATAATGACGCCGCCGCGCACATCCGCAGCGCCGCCATCCTCGTCGCCGCCGAAGGTCAGCGTGAGCTCTGCATCGGTCAGGGAGCCGAACTCCTCTGGACACGCCATCCCGTCGCTCTCAGCAGCACCCAGGTGCTTGAGATCTTCCGCAGCAAAACCGCCCCCGCCTTTGAAGTCGCCCTCAAGGTCGGTGCCGCTCTCGCCGGCCAGCTCGATGAATGCGCCGACGTGCTCCACACCTACAGCGAGAACCTCGGCATCGCCTACCAGATCCGCGATGACCTCGACGATCTCGGCGAAGACTCCGCCGCCGACAACGAATGGAACATGCGCCCCAGCATCGTCCTTTCCCTCCTGCGTGAGAAAGGCAAAGGCGAAGTCAAAGACCAGATGGAAGCCCTCTGGAACGGCGTCGCCAAAACCAAGCCCGACAACGCCACCATCCGCGATTGGGCCCTCGACAGCGGTGCCCACGAGAAGGCCATGACCCTCCTCGAAAGCTACAAGGAAGCCGCCATCCGCTCCCTGCAGGAAGTCGAACTCCCCAATCTCAAAGGCCTCCTCCGCCGCGTCATCGGCAAGATCTTCAACGAGCTTGAGATCAAAGGCTGGTGCCGTGAATTCGAGCAGAAAAATCTCAATCCCGAGCTCCGCGCCGAAGCCGCCAAAGCCGCCGAACATCTGGTGCCCCAGGTCGGGGCTTAGTGCATACCCGTCAGGAGGGGGACATCTTGATCCCTCCATCCTCGGCCTTCGGCCCGGACATTATCGCATGGCGGGCTTGTCACGGCGCACTTCGTTTGCTCCATTAGGTGGGTTGCTGAATCTGCCTTCGGGCGCTTTTTTGGAGTCGTATGAATCGTCTGCGTATTTCTAGGGATCGCTGGGTGCTCTGGTCAGCTGCCGGGGTGGTGGTGCTTGCACTTGGCTTGGGCTGGCGGGCGGAACGGGCGCGCAGGGAGGCGGCGCGGGCCTTGGAGGAAACAAGGGTGCGGCTGGGGCATGCTCAGGCGGGCGGGGTGAATCTGATGGAGGACGCGAAGAAGGAATCGCTCAAGGTCGGGGCGCTGATGGGGCAGGTGGTGGAGCAGGAGCAGCGCATGCGGGTGCAGGCGAAGAAGCTGGACGCGCAGGCGCTGGAACTGGCGGCGCAGACGGAGCGGCTGCATGAGGCGAGCCGCGCGGACCATGCGCTGGCAGTTCAGCGCATGGAGACTGACAGCAACTGGCCGGAGGGCCTGGCACTGCTGGCGCGGGCGCTGCAATGGTGGCCGGAAAACCCCCAGGCCGCGACGCGTCTGCATGCGACGCTTTCGCTGCACGCAGCGGAAAATCAGGGCTGGCCCCGCAAGGTGCTGCACCATGCGGGGACAGTGTGGAAGGGGAGTTTTTGCACGGATGGCTCGCGCTTTTTGACATGGTGTGAAGACAAGTCAGTGAGGGTGTGGGATGCGAAATCGGGCGAAGGGGTGGGCGTGCCAGTGGTGCTATCGGGCACGCTTCACGCGGCAAAATTCAGCCCGGATGGCAAACGCATCCTGACGGTGGATGGAAATGGTTCTGTGAATGCGGTGCGGCTGTGGGATGTAATGACGGGCCGGCAGATCGGGGAGCCGATGATGCAGGATGACGGCGTGCACTCTGTGCAATTCAGCGCGGATGGTGCGCGCTTCGTGAGTGTGGGCCAGAGCGGCACCTCGGCGCAGGTGTGGGATGCAGCCACGCAGCACCCGCTCGGTTCGCCGCTGGTCCATGCGGGCACGGTGAACAGTGCGGAATTCAGCCGGGACGGCTCGCGCGTGGTGACGGCGGGCGAGGACAAGACGGTGCAGGTGTGGGATGCCGCCACGGGCAAACCCCTCGGCAAACCTTTGCTCCTGCCGCTGGTGGTCACGGTGGCGCACTTGAGTCCGGATGGCGCGCAGGTGCTGACGACGACCTATGGCGAGGCCGCGCAGATGTGGGACGTCGCCACGCGGGTGCGCAGCGCGGAATACAGCCCGGACGGCACCTGCGTGATGACGATGGGGGAGGATGAGGAGGTGATTTTGTGGAGCGCGACGACCGGCGAGCAACTGGGGGCGCCGCTGCGTCATGCGGCGCTGGTGGAGAACGTGGGCTTCAGCCACGATGGGACGCGCTTGGTCACCATCGACGTGTCGCACAGGGTGCAGGTGTGGGAGGTGGCCAGCGGCAGGCGGCTGGGCGTGCCACTGCGGCATTCCGAGACGGTTTTTAGCGCAGAATTCAGCCCGGATGGCCGCTGCCTGCTGACAGCCTGTGCCGATGGCACAGCGCTGCTCTGGGACGCGCCGACGGATCTGCCGTTGGAGGAGCCCCTGCGGCATGCGGATGCAGTTTTGACGGCAGCCTTCAGCCCGGATGGAAAACGCCTGGTGACGGGGAGTGATGATGATACGGCGCAGGTGTGGGACATGACGACAGGCAGGCCGGTCGGAGTGCCGATGCGGCATGAGAATCGCAGGGTGTCGTGCGTGGAATTCAGTGCCGATGGCCGGCGTGTGCTGACGGCGAGCACGGACAGCACCGCGCGTGTGTGGGATGCGGCCACGGGCCTGCCGGTGACGGAGCCCCTGCGCCACGCAGGGATGGTGTTATGTGCGCACTTCAGCCCAGATGGCTCGCACGTGCTGACTGCGACTCTGGAGGATGGCGCGCAGCTGTGGGACGTGGCGAACGGGAAGTTGCTGGGCGTGCCGATGCGGCATGAGGATGATAAGGCGGCGGGCAGTACACCGGTGGATGCTAAGGCGCTGGGCGGGGCGGATGGGCTGAGTGTGGCTGTACTGAGTGCGGAGTTCAGCCAGGATGGCAGGCGCATTTTGACGGCAGGTGCGGATGGCACGGCGCGGCTGTGGGATGTGGCCACCTGCAAACGGCTGGATGTGTCTGCGCTGACGCATGAGGCGGAGGTGACGCAGGCGCATTTCAGCCCGGATGGCACCCTCATCGTGACGCGGAGCGAGGATGACAAAGCGAAGCTGTGGGATGCGGCCACTGGCAAGCCGCTGGAGCTGCCGCTGCTGCTTGCAACGAAGGTGCAAAGTGTGGCATTCAGCCCGGATAGTAAGCGCTTGGTGACGGTGGGCGGGGACAACGCTGCGCAGGTTTGGGACGTGGCCTCGGGCCGGCCCCTGGGCGTGCCGATGCTGCATGACCGGCATCTGGGGGGCGCAGAATTCAGCCCGGACGGCACGCTCATTGTGACGACGAGCGATGATGAGAAGGCGCGTGTGTGGGATGCTGCGACGGGCCTCATGCTGGGCGAGCCGCTGCACCACGCGGAGCTGGGCCCGCATGAGGATTTTGAGGGAAACTCGGACTTCACGCCAAATGCCTGCTTCAGTCCGGATGGCCGATGCATCGTAACCACGAGCATCGATGACGTGGCACGCCTGTGGCACCTGCCGCCCCCTGCTGCTCCACTGGTGCCGGTGCCTGAATGGGTGCTCGCCCGTGCCTATGCGGTCGCCGGCCTGGAGCCGGGGCCGAACGGGGAGCTGCGCGAGATGTCTCCAGAGCACCGCCTCACGGCGGTGCTGGCGGAAGTGCCGAAAGAAGGTGAGTGGTCAAAGCTGGCTCTCTGGCTGGCCCTGCCGGCCTACGAACGCCCGCTCTCGCCGGCTTCGCGCTTCACCCGTGGCCAGTTGGCAGAGCGTGAGCGCGATGCGGATGACTGGAATGCGCAGGAGCAGCTTCGCACACCGAACTCGGCCTCGATGGAAGCCCTGGCCTCGGCCCTGCGCTATGACCCAGGCACCCCTCTGGCCCACATCCTGCTGGCCGGTGCCCTGCTGCGCGAAACGGCCTTCATGTCCCCGGATGACATTCCCCCTTCACTGCCCCAAAGCATGGCCTTTATGCGTGAGCACGGCGTACACATCATGCCAGAAAATGACACGCTATGGTCTCGTGCGGCGGCGAGCTTGTGGGAGCAGGGGGACAAGCGTCTGGCGAAGCAGGCGGAGGAGCGGGCGGCCGGAAAGTGAAGAGGAGATTTTTTGTCCGCCTTTTTCACTGCTATTTCCATCGGTCGAGCTTCGTTTGAAGCCGACCATGAAGTTGCTTCGTCTCTGTACCGCGTTTCTGCTCCCCCTTTCAGTTGTCCACGCCGCCGACTCGCGCCCCAACGTCCTCTTCATCGCCATTGATGATCAAAACGACTGGATCGGCTGCCTCGGCGGACATCCGCAGGTGAAGACCCCTGCCATCGACGCCCTCGCCAAGCGCGGCACCCTCTTCGCCAGCGCCCACTGCCAGGCCCCCTTGTGCAATCCCTCGCGCAGTTCGCTCCTCACCGGCCTCCGTCCCTCCAGCACCGGCATCTACGGCCTCGCCCCCGGCATCCGCGAAGTGGAGCAAACCAAGCACCATGTGACGCTCCCGCAGACCTTCACCCAAGCCGGTTACTTCACCTTCAACAGCGGCAAGATCTACCACGACGGCTCCATGCGCGGCGGCGATCAAAAAGCCGAGTTCAACGAATGGGGCAATCGCGGCCCCATGCCCAAACCGAAGACGCCCATCGCCAATCTCCCCGGCCCGGACCGCCATCTCGCCATGGATTGGGGCGTCTTCCCTGAGAAAGACGAAGACAACGCGGACTGGAAAATCGCCGACTCCGCCATCGATGCCCTGAAGCGCGCTCCTGCCGACAAACCCTTCTTCATCGCCGCCGGTTTCCGCCTCCCTCACGTCCCCTGCTTCGCCTCGCAGAAGTGGTTTGATCTCTATCCAGACGCCACTCTCCAGATGCCGCCGGTCAAAGAAGACGACCGCGCTGACCTCCCCAAGTTCGCCGATTTCCTCCACTGGAAGCTCCCCGAGCCACGCCTCAGCACCCTGCGCAAATTCAACGAATGGCGTCCCCTAGTCCGCGCCTACCTCGCCTGCGTCAGCTTCATGGACAGCCAGGTCGGCCGCCTCATGACCCAGCTCGAAGCCACCGGCCGCTTGGACAACACCATCATCGTCCTCTGGGGCGATCATGGCTGGCATCTCGGCGAAAAACTCATTACCGGCAAAAACACCCTCTGGGAGCGCAGCACCCGCGTCCCCCTCATCTTCGCCGGCCCCGGCATCAAGCCCGGTCAGGTTTGCACCAGCCCCGTCGAACTCCTCGACATCTTCCCATCCCTCCTCGCCCTCGCCAAACTGCCCGCCCGCCCCGACCTCGAAGGCCACAGCCTCATGCCCCAGTTTCAAGACGCCAGCGCACCCCGTGAGTGGCCCGCCATCACCACCCACAATCAGGGCAATCACACCATCCGCACCCAGGACTGGCGCTACATCCGCTATGCCGACGGCAGCGAAGAACTCTACGACATGAAGAACGATCCCAACGAGTGGAACAATCTCGCCAAGGCCCCCCAGCACACCGCCAAAAAAACCGAACTCGCCAAGTGGCTGCCCAAGATCGACAAAGCCCCCGTCCCCGGCAGCAAGAGCCGCGTCCTCACCTACGATCCCACCACAGGTGAAGCCATCTGGGAAGACAAGCCGATTGATAAAAGCGCTCCTCTGCCGGAACCGTAGGCAGTGTCAGCCTCTCCCCACAAGCTCCGCCTCACCCTCGGCCTCGGCTTTCTCGCCTTCATCATCGCGGGATCTCTGCTGCTCCTCGCGTGGCTGCGTCAGCGCGAGCGCGAAGAGTCCAAGCACCTCTTCCAAGCCCTGGCCCAGGCCGATGCCGAATTTGTGCGGCGCATGAATCTCCCACGCAGCGGCAAACTCGCGCAGGATCTGGAACAACTGCTCGGCATGCAGATCGAGTTTCGCCCGGCAGGCACAGCTCCCGCCAACACCGAAGACCGCCTCACCATTCGGCTGGATGAAAAGAACGACATGATCTTCACCCGCACTCCCGTGGTGTCATCACTGTCTCTGCGCGATCCCGCCACACTCAATGCCTTCATCGCCTTCTGGCTCATCTCCGGCCTCATGGGCTGGCTCCTCGTCCGCGAGCGCCTCAAGCGCGCCCAGTCCGAGCGCCTCGCCATGCTTGGCCGCGTGGCCACCAGCCTCGCCCACGACATCAAAAACCCGCTCGCCTCCATTCAGCTTCACGCGCAGTTGATGTCGCCACAGAATGAGGAAGATGCCCAGGCCGTCAGGCTCATCGAAAACGAATCCGAAGTCATCGCCGGTCTCGTGAACCAGTGGCTCCACCTCGCGAATCCTCTGCCACCCAAACTCACAAAGCTCGATCTCACCGACTGCATTCGCGGCGTTGCCAGAAACATCGAGGCTCAGGCCCGCCATGCCGGCGTTGAGGTAGAGATCAATCTGCCCTCTCCCATCTGGATCATGGGCGATGCCCAGCGCCTCGCCCAGGCCGTACGAAACCTCATGATCAATGCCATTCAGGCCATGCCTCGCGGTGGCAAACTCATGGTGAGCGGCCACCCCGCCGGCCCATGGTTTGAGCTTCGCTTCGCCGACTCCGGCGCCGGCTTTTCCGAACTCGCGCTGGCTCAAGGCACCGAGCTCTTCTTCACCGAAAAAGAAGGCGGCATGGGCGTCGGCTTAAACATCGTCTCCAGCATCATCACCGCACACGGCGGCACCTTAAAATTGCAAAATGACCCCAAGGGCGGAGCGGTGATCATCGTGCTGCTCCCCTTGCTTCCCGCATGACTCCCTCCATCCTCATCATCGAAGACGAATACGCCCTCGCCGCAGCACTCTCCACCGTGGTACGCCGCTTCGAGGCCACCCCCGTCGTGGCCGCTTCAGGGCAGGGCGGGATCGACAAGCTCGCGGCGCAATCCTTCGCCCTCATCATCCTCGATGTCGGCCTGCCGGACATGAGCGGCCTGAAGGTCCTGGAGAAAATCCAGTCTCTCCCACAGCCACCCCCGGTGATGATCATCACCGCCCACGGCACGCTGGACACCGCTCTAGAGGCAAAGCGTCTCGGCGCTCGCGAGTATTTCCTCAAGCCGCTCAATCTGGCCGACATCCAGCGGGCCATCCGCGAAGTCTTCGCACCAGCGAAAACCGAGCAGCGTGCAGACACCACCATGATCGGCAACAGCGAGCCCATGCAGCGTGCGTTCGCCGTCATCGCTCAGGCCAGCGGCAACGATGCGCCCGTCCTCCTGCAAGGTCCCCCCGGCAGCGGCAAGAGTCTCGCCGCCCAGGTCATTCATCGCCACAGTGCTCGCTCTGAAAAACCGCTGATCATATTCCGCGCCGATGAGTGGTCCGAAGATCGTGCCGAAGCCGCGTTGGATGAAGCCATCGCCAAGGCAGGTGACGGCGTCCTTTTTCTCGATGAAATCAGCGCGTGGTCAAAGCCCCTCCAGGCGGCGCTCATGCATCGCCTCAGCTCTGGCATGCTCAAGGCGCGCCTCTTCAGCGCATCCAGTCAGGAGGCCGCGCCTCACCTGCGTGAAGACTTGTTCTACGCGCTCGCTGTCCTTCAGGTCCTCCTCCCCCCGTTGCGCGAGCGCACTTCGGACATCCCCGCTTTGGCAGTCTCCTTTCTCGGCGGGCAGGTGCTCTCCGCTGAGGCTCTTGCTGCACTCAAAGCCCACACCTGGTCTGGCAATGTGCGCGAACTGAAAGCCGCCATGGCGCACGCCGCCGCCGTCTGCAGCGGCGGCACCATTTTACCCCATCATCTGCCTGCCAGCATCGTCAAGACCGAGGAATCCAATCACCTCGAAGAAACGATGAAACGTGCCATCTCCGCCTGGCTGGATCAAAAGACCACCGGCACCGATGAAATGATGCCCGCGTATGACGACCTTCTCGAAACGGTGGAGGCCGCCATGCTCGACACCCTGCTCAAGCGCTTCGACGGCAAGCCCACCCGCCTCGCCACCGCCATGAAAATGAATCGCGCCACCCTGCGCCGGAAACTCCGCGAAGAGTAAAAGCTCCGGCCTCTCGGTTTGGACGAGTGAGCTTAAATTGTGCTTGTCCGATAATTCCAAGACCGCCAAAGCGGTTCTCCCTCCCCCCGCCCCTGACACACGCTGACAGCAAATTTTTACTTCGGGGAGAGGGTCGGGGTGAGGGGACTACAGGCCGCCTTCGCCTGCTTGGGATGCAGCCTCCTCTTCATTCACTTCCCATCCGCCTTCCCCGGCACTCGCGGATCATTTGCAGGAAAAAAGAGCTTCTTGTCGCGGTCAAAATAGATAGCTTGGCACGCCCCAAACCCCTCGGACTCCGCCAGCTTATGCCCCAGCGCTTTCACTCGCGTGAGCGTGCCCTCGCCAAAAGCCTTCTCAATCTTCAGCTCGTCCGGATTCCACTGATGGTGAAATCTCGGCTCCGCCAGCGCTTCTGCTGGCAGCATCCCGTCATCAATGATGTGCGTCAGCAGCAGCAGCGCCTGCGTGATGATGGTGGGTCCACCCGCCGCTCCGGTCACGATCACCGGCTTGCCATCCTTGAGCACAATCGTGGGACTCATGCTCGAAAGCGGCCTCTTCCCCGGAGCCACCGCATTCGCCTCCGCCCCCACCAGCTTGAAGGCATTCGGAATGCCCGGCTGCACCGCAAAGTCATCCATCTCATCATTGAGCAGCACCCCCGTCCCCGGAATCACCACCTTGCTGCCAAAGCCGGTGTTGATCGTTTGATTCAGCGCCACCCAGTTGCCCTCGGCATCAGCAGTGCAGAGAAACGTGGTGTGCTTGCCGAAAACGTCCCCCTCCCAATGCGGCGGCATGTTGTGCCCTGAAACAGCGGTGGCGTGATCCAGATCAATCTTCTTCGCCAGTTCCGCCGCATAAGCTGGATCCACCAGGCCCTTCGGCACCGGCGCAAAATCCGGATCCCCCAGCCAGTAGGCACGATCCGCAAACGCCAGCTTCATCGCTTCCGTGATCACATGAATCCGGCTGCTCGCCCGGAAGTGGCGGATGGGGAAATGCTCCAAAATATTGAGGATCTGCGCCACATGCACCCCGCCCGAACTCGGCGGCGGCATCGTGATCAGTTCGTAGCCACGATACTTCGAGCTGATCGCCGCCCGCTCAGGCGCTTGATAGCCGGCAAAATCCTGCGCCGTCATGATGCCGCCATGGGCCACCATCCATTCGCCAGTCTTTTGCGCAAATTCACCGCCATAGAACCATTCGATCCCGTCTGCCGCCACAGACCGGTAAGTTTTTGCGAGGTCGCTTTGGACCAGCCGCTGACCTTTCTCCAGCGGCTTGCCATCCTTGAGGAAGATGGCGGCGGAGGATGGAAACTTCGCGAGTTTGGCCGCCGTCGCCGCCAGCTTGCGCGCATACACCGCATCAATCTCGAACCCCTTTTCCGCAATGTCGGCGGCTGGCAGCAGCACATCGGCCAGCTTGAGCTTTCCATGCTTCGCTTGCGCAGCAGCACAGGCTTTCAAATATCCCGGCACTCCGGAGGCCAGCGCCCCAGTCTTGCTGGCTTCATCATCCAGTTTGCCGTTGATCACATACATGTCGCGGCTTGCCTTGGCCGGCGCCATTTCACGGCCATCAATGCACGTCACCGTGCCATCTGCCGCATGAATGACAAAGAAGCAGCCACCACCAATGCCGGAGTTGTGCCCGTCCACCACGCCCAGCGTCAGTCCCGCCGCAATGGCCGCATCAATGGCATTCCCACCCTTTTCAAACGCCTGCTGGCCCGCCTCAGTCGCCAGCGGATGCACGGTCGCGATGGCGTGTTTCGGGAAGGCTGCATCTGCGGCAAACAGTGCCGGTTGGGCGAGCAGGACAAGAGCGGCCAGTACTTTCATACCGCCAATGCTAGTCGCCGCAGTGGATGCGTCGAATCAAAAAGGCACCCCAAATCAGATGGGATCGCTTCAGGACTGCGCACTGCGCTTCCAGCTCAGCCATGCGTGCCGGTAGGTGAAAGCCATGGCCATGATTCCTGCAAACAGAAGCAAGGCCCGGCTGGGTTCGGGCACCGCGATCACACTGCTCATGGCAGTCCCCGGCACCGTCAGATCCAGCGTGCCAGCCTTGTCAGGTTCCGTCGCACCCACAGCCATGGCGGCAGCTATGCTGCAAGCTAACCAGTAACTAAAGGAACGGATGGACATTAATTTAAAATAATCTTTATCAGGTCTCCCCCGGTTCAAACAAGGTTTTTTTTGTTCCGAAATTGATGCACAACTCTCAATTTCAGCTCCTTGCTCGGTATTGATTAAGTTATTTGCCGAGTTTCTCAATAACTGCCTTCTCGCTTGCGCCTGCCCTGCGCCTCCGCCATGACTACGGCCCCCCAATTCCGGCATCTTATCCATCATGTCCAACGTCAGTACTCCGCGTGTCATCAACATAGGCTTGGCAGGTTTAGGCAATGTGGGGGCTGGAGTGTTCAAGAATCTGCAAAAGAATCGCTCCCTCATCGGTCAACGCATCGGTGCCGAACTTCGTGTCGCCAAGGTCGCCGTCCGTGACCTTTCCCGTCCCCGCGATGTGGAGGTGCCCCCAGCCATGCTCACCACAGACTGGAAGGACCTCGTCAATGATCCTGCCATTCCCGTGATCGTCGAACTCATCGGCGGCACCACCTCTGCCTACGATCTGGTCGCGGCGGCCTTGCGGGCCAAAAAAATTGTAGTCACCGGCAACAAGGCCCTCCTGGCCGAGCGCGGAAAAGAACTCTTCGCCCTTGCGGAGGAATGCAGTGTGCCCATTTACTTTGAGGCCGCCGTCGCAGGCGGGATTCCCATCATCCAGGTCCTCCAGGAAGGGCTGGTGGGAAATCACATCCGCTCCATTCACGGCATCATCAACGGTACCTGCAATTACATCCTCACCCGCATGTCCCAGGCTGGCCTCAGCTATGCTGATGCTCTGCAGGAGGCTCAGGACAAGGGTTATGCCGAGGCAGATCCCACCCTCGATGTCAGCGGCTGGGATGCCGCCCACAAGGCCATCATTCTCGCCTCCCTGAGCTACGGATTCTGGATTCCGCAGGACAAGGTTCATGTGGAAGGCGTGGACCGCGTGAACATCACCGACTTCCGCTTTGCCGAACGCCTGGGCTACACCATCAAGCTGCTCTCAGTCATCCGTGCAGACGAAAACGGCCTCGTCGAGGTGCGCACCCAGCCCTCCCTCGTGCCGCTGTCTCACGTCCTCGCAAATGTCAGCGGTGCCTTCAATGCCGTGCTCGTCAATGGAGATGTTGTGGGCGAGACCCTGTTCTACGGACGTGGCGCCGGTCAGGACCCGACCAGCAGCAGCGTCATCAGCGATCTCTGCGAAGCCGCCGCCGTTTTGATGCACGGAGCCCGCCACAGCGGCTTTGTGCCGCATGGCCTCTACGGCAAATCCAAACCCGTGGATGACACCGTCTCGCATTACTATCTACGGCTGACGGTTGATGACGTTCCGGGGGTGCTGGCTCAGGTCGCCACAGTACTTGGCGAGCGTGGGATTGGTATTTCTTCCATGATCCAGCCGGAAGATCTCGAAGACACCAGCGGAGAAACGTCACTCGTGCTCATGATTCACGATGCACGTCTGGGAGACATGAAGTCGGCTCTCGCCGCCATCAGTCAGCTCAAGTGTGTGCGGGGTGAGCCAAGCTGGATGCGCGTGGAAACTTTGCAGAGCTAGTGATTCGATCGGCAAATCTAACGCCGGTCAAAAATGGGCGTGGAATGCAGCTCTAAAAATGAGAAGATACGTTTCATGAAAATCGCCCTCTCCAATCTCGCAACTCTTGTTGGGGGGACTGTGTTGTGCGGTGATCCCGACGGGCAGATCACAGGTTTTGCATCCTTGAAAGAAGCCATTCCCGGCGATCTGAGTTTCTTTCACGACCCACGCTACAACGAGCGGCTGGTCAACACGAAGGCCAGCGCCATCCTCGTGCCCCTCGGCTGGAAGGAGTTTCCACCCAACGCCTCCTGCATCGAAGTTTCTGACCCTTCACGCTGCTTCGAGAAGATCGTGGAAACGTATGGCTTCCAGCCAGCCCCCTTTGCACCCGGAGTCCACCCGTCCGCAGTGGTCGCAGAAGGTGTCAAATTTGATCCCGCGCATGTGTGCATTGGGCCCAATGCCGTCATCGAATCGGGGGTGGAGCTCGCAGATGAGGTGGAGGTCGGCCCCGGTTGTTTTGTCGGCCGCAATGTCATCATCGGCAAAGGATCCCGCCTCCATGCAAATTCCACCGTGCATGCCGAATGCGTCCTCGGAGAAAATGTGTTTCTTCACTCCGGTGCCGTCATCGGTGCCGATGGGTTCGGCTATGAATTTGGTAACGGTCGCCATCGCAAAGTGCGTCAGGCAGGCATCGTCCAAATCGACAGCGACGTGGAGATCGGCGCTGGCAGCACGATCGATCGCGCACGCTTTGGCCGCACCTGGATCGGTGAGGGCACCAAGATCGACAACCTCGTGCAGATCGGCCACAACGTCGTTATCGGCAAACACTGCATCATTGTCGCCTGCGCCGCCATTGCCGGCAGTGCCGTCATTGGGGATTATGTGGTGATCGCCGCCCAGGTGGGCATCGCCGGGCATGTCCATGTAGGCTCTCAGAGCACCCTGGCCGCACGTTGCGGAGTCACCCGTGATCTGCCCGGCGGGCAGACCTATCTCGGTTTTCCAGCCATCCCCGTGGGTGAAGAAAAGCGTCGTCTGGCCGGCATCAACCGCCTGCCTCAGTTGGTGGCACGAGTGAAGGAACTCGCCGCCCAGATTGCCGGCGGCAAATCTGCCTGATCACCCCGGGCACCTCATTCAAAAGCCTGTCAAAAAAGCTTGGGCCCAGCGCCTTGATCAGTCCCCTCTGGGCATTCACACAATCTCTTTTCCCTCGCTCCACGACATCGCAAATCCAGCGTACGTTTTGTAGTCCCGCCTTCAGGCGGTTCCGGACGAACGTCCACAAAATAACGTCACTCATGCACCAGTGACACTTGGGTTCTGATGTCAGTTGGTTCAGCAATTTTCAGTAGTGTAGCCCAACGCAACGCTCTTGATCTGGCCGGAGAGGGATCATCCTGATCCCTCCACACTCCGCTTCCTCCATCGCTCCGAACAAGCATCTTAGTCAGCACCCAGTGCGTTCTACCGAAGCCTGACGCAACGCTCTGCGTTGGCAGGAGCATGCTCCCTCTGCATCTCTGCCCCTTTGCGGCAAAATCGAACGTCTCATCCACTTCGAAACACCCCGTCACCGAGTCCGCTTTTCGAAAATCCGTTTTGGAAAAATCCTGCCGCCCCACAGCTCGTCGTTTGAGCATCACCTGCCGCATCCCTCCTGCTTCCACAAAATCTCCGAGACACCTGATGCGCGTTCTCATCACTGCACCTCCGCACCACACCAGCCCCAAAGGGGCTTCGTAACATAGCGAAGGGTTGCTGAGCCTTGGCGAGGCTACCCTGGTACTCCGCGCCCCCCTCCGGAAAGCAAATCCAGCACTCTGCCACACCCCACGCCCACCAGCAGCGTCTGCAATTCGCTCCGCCGCACGACCTCCCACGACATTCAAGTCTCCCACCTCCAAATACCAACCCGTCGCTTTGCTGCGTCTTACTCACCAAAAACCCCACTGCTGCGTCTTCATCACATACAGCCCCAGCGCCAGATTCCCCACCGCGTGCATGAACACACACGCCCCCAGGCTCTTCGTGCGCACCGCCACAAAATAAACCAGCGCCCCCCACACGAACGCTCCCAAATAGTCCTCCGTGTTGTGAATCAGCATCACCGCCAGCGTCACAATCCAAAACACCTTCCACCGGTGCGTGCCAAAAGGAACGCGCTCAAACCGCTCGTCCTCCGTCATCAGATAGCGCATCAAAAATCCACGCCAGAACAGCTCCTCCACAAACGGCACCACCAGCACCATGCGTGCAAAGCGCATGCCCACCACCAGGCCGAACCACAGCGGTGACTCCTGCGCGATCATCGGATCAAACCCCTCCTTGCGTTCAGCAAGTCCCAGCCAGTTCCACCACGCAGCAGGTTCATGCCCCTGCTGGATCAAGCTCTCACGCAGCACCGACGGCGCCACCCACACGGCAATTCCAACCAGCCCAAGTACGAACGCCATCCCAAAACCTCTCCACGGTCTGAACGTGTAGTGCTGCCGAAACCACACCAGCACCACCGCACAGATCACCGTTTGCAGCGGATAGGCCCAGTGCTCCGGCGCACGCACGTGCCAGGGCAGTTCGGAATTTTCGATGCGAAACAGCCCGGGCACACCGTTCAGCAGTGTGAACAGCAGCAGGGGCAGCACGTAAGCTGCTAGGTTCGAGGCGCGCAGGCGTGCAAGCATCAGGTGGGGCAGTTTAAGGCAGCGCCAGATCCTTCGCACGGTCATTGTTCAGCAGCCACTTGGAGCAGCCCTTCAAATACATCCGGTTCCAGATGGAGAGCGTGCCTGCACCCGTCGCCATCAGGGCGATCACGCGGTTGGAGATATACTCCATCATGTTGCTGAATCGGCCGGGATGATCCGCCTTGAGCTGCGTGCCGCGCTCATAAAAGGCCACGATGCGGCCATCGTAGAAATACTCGATCAACTCATGCCACGCCTCATGCCAGGCACGCTGGCGCTGCTCATAGCGGCCCAGCTCCTTCGCCAACCGCTCAGGTGAATCGAGCAGCTTCTCGCCATGCTTGGCAAACATTGCGCTCAGAGACTCCGCAGAGTCCAGCGCCAGAAACACCCCGGGCGAAAGCATCGGATCCACAAACCCAAACGCATCTCCTGCCGACACCCAGCCCGGCCCCTGCGCGCGGTCTGAAATCAGCTGATAATTCGTGTAGGTGAAAACATCCGTCACGCGCTTGCGGTTGGCCGTCAGCGGTGAAAGCACCGGATCAGTCGCCAGCACTCGGTCGAGCCGTTCTTCACCATTGGCGCCAAACTCCGGCAGCGCCTTGGGATTCATCACAATGCCGAAGCTCAGTTTGTCCGGCAGCGGAATCCGCCAGCTCCAGCCCCACGGGTGGTACATGATCGCAATCTGCCCCGGCTCATACGGATGTTCGATCCCGGTGAAGTGCGCAAAGTGCGCCGTGTCCCGGCGCTGCCCGGTGGCCGCCTTGATGCCCAGCAGCTTCGCCGACGTGCGCGCCCGCCCGCTGCAGTCAATGATCAGATCCGGCTTTGCGCCATCACAGTAACCACCGGCCTCCAGCGCCGCCGCATCCAGCTCCAACTCAGGCCTGCCACCCGGATGCGCCACCAGTCCGGCTCGATGTTTCACAAACTTCACGCCCAGCTCCTTGGCGTAATCCTTCAACACATCATCAAAACCGGGGCGCGGCACATTGTACGCGTACGGTGGCAGGCGGCCCTCCACAGACCGGAAATTGAAGTTCATGCGCGTGCCCAGATGATGCAAAAAGCTCGCACCCGGCTTGAATTGCGAGATCGCAGCCACCCGGTCTTCAATGCCCATCCGTTGCAGAATCGCCACGATCGCGGGAATGAGCGACTCGCCCACCAGCAGCGCCGGACGTTTTTCATCATCATAGACCAGCGTTTGGATGCCTTGTCGGGCCAGCATCGCGGCGAGCGCGCTGCCGGCAGGTCCGGCTCCGAGAATGGCAATGCGGGGAGATGATCTCATGAGTCAATAACGGCGAAGTTTGCCGCTGGCGGTCAGCGGCAGTTCGGAAACGAACGTGTAGAACAGCGGAACTTTGTACGCGGAGAGTCGCTCCTGGCAAAGTTTTCTCAACTCAATCGCCGCTGGCGGCGCCTCGGCATTCTGCGGAATGATTTCTGCCGCAGGCATGGCTCCCAGCGCGGGATGGGCACGGCCAGACACTCGGGCGGCTTTGACCCCCGCATGGCTGCACAGCACCGCCTCCACTTCTTCCGGAAAGCACTTCAGTCCGCCCACATTGATCACGCTGCGCACACGACCACGCAGATAGAGACAGCCGTCCTCATCCATTTCGGCAATGTCTCCCGTGGCAAACCATCCTTCTCGCAAAACACTTTCGCGCGGCTGCCACGGCGTCAGGTACGCATCAAACACACCCGGCCCGCGCAGCATCAGTTCACCGTCATCCAGCTTCACCTCAAACGCAGGCAGTGGCTGGCCGATGGAAGTCGGCTTGTCTTTCGCATGCTTCAAATTCAGGATGGGCAGCCCCGCTTCAATAATGCCCATGCCCTGCGTGAGATACAGCCCCGTTTTGCCGGCAAACAGCTCCGCCACTTCAGTCGTCAGCGCAAATGCCGTCGAAACCGCAAGCCTCAGCGCACCCAGGCTGGCGGAATCAGGCAGGCCGGAAAGCATCGTGTAATGATAGGGCGATCCGTACATCACCGTCGCTCCATGCGCCTGCATCATCTCAATCATCACCTTGGGATCGCTCGCCGGAGCTAGGATCGTGGTGGCTCCGTGATACAAATAAAGCACGATGGAGACCGCAAAGTGATGCGCCATCGGCAGCACCCACAGCACCCGGTCCTGCGGCCCGATGCGCAATCCCTCGTTCGCCGCCGTGATGCGCGCCAGCAGCGTCTCATGCGAAATCACGATCCCTTTCGAGGCACCCGTGGTGCCGCTGCTGAAACGAATAAACGCCGGGTTCAAAGCCTCAAGCGCCCCTTCATCAAAAGCCGGCGGCGCATCACGCACCACCGCTTCCACCCGCCACTCCTCAGCACTCTGTGCATGCACGATGGCATCCAGCGCCGTCGCCTTGGCCAGTTGCGCACGCTCACTGACTGTCAGCTCATTCGGGATCGGCACAAAGCACGCGTTCTGCTGCAAAATCGCCAGCGCCACCACGATGTAGTCCGCCCCGCTCGGCGCATTCAGCCCGATGCGTGGCCTTGCCTTCTTCGGCCAGTTCGCATCTCCATTCAAACGGCCCGCACACTCCTTCATGCGCGCCTCCAGTTCACCAAACGTAAGCTGCAGTTCCGGGCTGACCACGGCGGAATGCGTGGGCGTGCTGCGTGCAAAAATAAGATCGACGATGTTCACTTGGCGGTTTCCAGTTGGCTCAAAATGCTTCGCACCTGCGGTGCCAGGTCGGCGGTGTCTTGTTCAGGAAAAGTTGCGGCAATGCCCGCCGCCTGCCCGGTGGCCAGCGCCGTGCCCATGACCCGCGTGCTCGCCTGCGCCCGATGTGTCGAGGAAATGCAGCGTCCCGCGATGAACACGTTCTTCAAATCACGCGCACGCAGCGCCTCCAGCGGAATGCCACAGGCCTTCGCCTCCTTCGGATACAGCAGTCGCGCTCCCCGCGCCGTCTCCCGCAGCTCCATCGGCCACGTCGCATTCGCAACCGCATGCGCATCGTTCCGGCTTTCGAGAATGTCTTCCTCCGTTAAAACAACTTCCCCAATCCATCGTCGGCTTTCCCGGATGCCAGCGCGCACGGGCAGCGTCGTGATCCGCGCTTGGCTGAAACCTTCCAGGTTTGCCTTCAAATGCTCCACGATCGCAAAAGTCACTTCACGTCCCAGCATCTCGATCTCCGTCAAGCTGCGCGCATCCGTCGCATCAAAAGAATCTCCTGGCAGATCAACCGTCAGGAACGCTTCATTCAAAGCCGAACTGGCGCGGAAATGCGCACCCGCCGCCTCAGCCGGAAGCTTTTTCTCCTGAATCGCACGCACCAGACATCCGGCGATTTTCAATGGCCCATCGCCAGTGAGGACAGCCGCATCCACATCACCGAGTCCCACAATATAAGCCGGACGTTGCAGCTCATGCTCCGGCGTCTGATCCCAGGGATGGTTCGCAAATGCCGCCACCACCGCATCCCCGCTGGCATCCACCAGAGTTCGCGGCCTCACCTTCCAGGTCGTGCCCCGGCATTGCAGCGTCACTTCCGTAATATGCTTATTTTCGACCCCGCATCCGGCGACCTCGGTGTGTAACAAAACCTGCAGTTTTTGCTGAATCCGACACAACTTGTCCAGATACAAAGCCAGCCTTTGCGGCTGATGCATCAGCACATCCACCCTCCCCATTCTCACCGGCCCGTGACCAATACCTTGTGCCAGCAGATCCCGCTCCAGCTCAACCGGCAGCCCCGGATTGGCAATACGAGGTGCTGCGTCTGGCGTCGCCGGCAGCTCATACAAACCACAGAATGAATGTACTAAAGAAGCCGTGCCTGCTCCGCCCAGAATGCCATGACGTTCCACCAGAAGCGTCTCCGCGCCACAACGTGCCGCCGCCAAAGCCGCCGCCACGCCTGCGCTGCCTCCGCCGATGATGAGAACGTCGGGATTCATGGCTGCATCATTCACCGAGAAGATCAGAACGCCAGCGTTCCCGCATCAGCTCCGTCTCAAATTCACTCAGGCAGGTGTCCAGATAGCTCACCGTCACTGTCAGCTGGTCCTGGCATTCACTCACAAACAACCCGCTGCCCGGGGGTGCATTCACCGTCGGCAGGTGGATGGCATTGACGATCTCCCCACCGCAGAATGTGGTCATGCCTTCACCAAAACTGCCGGTGTAGGCGTGATAACAGGAGGCAATTTCACCTCTTTGCGCAAATCGGACCATGTCCAGCATCGTCTTGCCCGGCATGCGCCTCGTGAGCATCTGCAGCGAATTGAACGACAGGTGCCGCTTCAGTTTGAGATGTTCCATGTGCTGTTTCATGAGCACCTTGCTTGCAGCGCCCAGGGCACAGAGGTCGGCATCCTTCAGAATGAAGAAGAACATCGACATATGATTTTGGAAAATCGCCGTGCGCCCCGCGCTGTCCTTCGGACGCTGTTGCACTGGCATGGTCACCGCATATGACAGGTCAGAGTTCCCCCGTGATTGAAACACTGCCTGATGGCAGCGTGCGGCCAGTCCCGCATAGAAAAACGTGCGCATCATGTCCCCACCTATCTTGCTGAGTGTGAGCTTGATCCGCGCTGTTTCCTCCTTGGAAAACGTCTCCCACCGGCAGCAGCGGCGTCCGCTGACGACCTTGCCCTTGCTCACGGAAACAAACGGCTCCACTCCCAAATTCATGAGGTGCCTGCCACAGCTTTCACTTTCCTGAAACAGCTTCCACCACGGCTTGTCATTTTTCACGACTGGCTGCTGCGGCGAAACAGCCTGCGGATCCTCCCACACTTCATTCATGTGCTTGAAGAGCAGTTCCACCCCGGTGCCGTCCAGCAGCAGGTGTGACCAGTTCATCAGGATCGACCACGTTTGATCACTCGTGCGCACCACGTCCAGGCGAACGTGCGGTGGCCCCAGGGATGAGCGTACATGGCCCTGCATCCTTTTGCTTCGCAATGCAGAGATCGACTCAATCACGGAGTCTTCGATTCCTTCGACACCCCTCACACGATGGAATTCAATCGGAATGGCTGCGGCTTCCCCCGAGCATTCCCAATAGGGCAAGCCAAAGACACCATTCTTGCACAGCGTTGCATGCAGCAGCGGCAGGCGTTTCGGCAGTTCCGCCGCCAACCAGCGCAGGCGCCCGGCATCCGGCTGCCCGCTGACCTGAATCTCGCTCAAGGCATCCAGTCCGCGTCCGTCCGCAGACCGTGCGAGGTGATCCAGCGCCACGACAAAGCCATCGGTGCCGGAGATGGGATACTGCGGGATTCCAGAAGTGATCATGCCGCTTGCCCCATCACCAGCGCCGCCATGGCCTGTCCGCTGCGAAAATTGGCGCGGCTCAGTTCCGTCGGTTCCACCTTCTTGCCGAATCGTTCTTCGAGATGCATCACCAGCTGCATTACCCCCATCGAATCCAGCCCCGCCTCAAAGAAATCCGCCTCGGCACCGAAATCAGCAGGCAGATCAGGCAGAACGGTTTCACGCACGAGTTCGATCATGCTGCCGGGAGAGAGGTCGGTGGTGTCTGTCATGAATGCTTTTTATGCACGGGAGGGGGCTGGGTTGCAACTGCGCAGCTCGGACATCCAACACCCTTATAGACAGCAGAAGTCCTTCGTAGTAGAATACTTTTATGACACTCGTTTTACCAGACGACCCGGTAACGGCTTCCTTCAGCCCCAAGGACTTGCTGCTGGAACTGGCTTGCGCCCTCTACGCACGGAATCGAGTGAGCATGTCACAAGGCGCTCGGATGGCAGGATTGGAGAGGATGGACTTTCAGGAAGCCCTATGTGATCGGGATATTCCCGTTCACTATTCCACAGAAGATCTGCAGACTGATATGGAGTCAATCCAAGCCTTGCTGTCTGCATGATTGTCATAGCCGACACCTCGGTGTTGCTGAATCTCGCGCTTGTTGGTCAGGTTCAGCTTTTGCGTGCGTTGTTTGGCTCCGTCATCATTCCTCTTGCGGTGCAAACCGAGTTTGAACGGCTCTCTGCCTCGGGCGGACGATTTGCAGGATTAATCCTGCCGAATTGGGTGCTGGTGAAGTCATTTCAACAACTGAGCACCACTGATGAAGCCCTCGAACGGCTTGATCCTGGCGAATTTGCAGCCATCAGCCTCGCCATCGAATTGCATGCGGATGCATTGCTTATGGATGAAAGCGAGGGACGTGCCGTTGCTCAGGCGCACGGCCTCCGGACCATTGGCATACTCGGCGTCCTCATAAAGGCTCGTACCACCGGCCTTTTACCGGCCATAAGACCCGTGTTAGAAGACTTGCGCATTCGAGCCAAGTTCCGCCTTGGCGACGCTCTGGTGCGTCATGCTTTGTCCATGTGTCAGGAATAAACACTGGAGCTTTGTATCACGGATACTCATGCCCCAGATTATCATCTGTGATGATCTTGGCACCACCCCAGGCGGACTCCATGGCCGGGCGCCGGCACCAGTGCCACATGTTGCCGGGGACGGGAAGGGCTTCACCCTTGAGGAAGTCGAGCACGCCTTCGATCTGATCGGCGGCGATGACTGGCTGACCATCAATATGATAAGCTGCGAGAACTTTCTGCCACCGTTCCCGATTCGGTTCCAGCGGCGCATTGCTGGCCAGACAGTGATTCATGATCATCATCGTGTGCGGAAACACCTCCATGCCGGTGCGTGCAGCACGAGGTGACTCGGTGCAGTTCCAGAAGGCGATGCCGTCGGGGCCGAGGTGCGCTTTGACCTCGGTCAAAAACTCGCGTGAGAGCAGGGCTGAGGCGAACTCACGCCAGTGATGCGTGGTGTTCATCACGATGGCGTCAAAACGCGCATCGGGATGCTGCCGCAGCCAGCGCCGTCCGTCGTCGATGACCAGTTCCAGCTTCGGATTGGTCAGCAGACTGGCGACTTCGGGACGCGCACGGATGAGATCGAGGTAGCCATGGCTGAGCTCAATGGCGGTGACCTTTTTCACCTGGGGATGATTGACCAAAATTTGCGTCCACGATCCGCTGGCGACACCGATAACGAGGACGTTTTCAATGCGATCCCGCACGGCGGAAAGGAAGTAAGGTCTCACAAGCCAGGATTTCGGCTCCAGCTTCGTGCCGATCATGCCGTCATACGCTCCATTGCCATAAACGGCACCACTGGTGTCCACCGTGATGACGCCATGGCGTGATTCGATGGTCTGGGCGAAGTGCATGCCGTATTTGAAATCATGCTTGTACTGCAGGCGCTCGTAGAAGCCTTGGAAGGTGCCCACAGCGACGGCAATGACGCAAAGCGGCTGCAAGCGCTGATGAAGGGGCAGTTTAAATCGCCCAATGGATTCAGCCCAGAGCCACGAAACGAGCAGCAATGCCACGCTAAGCATCTGCATGCTCATCCATTCCATGAACAGAAACCCGGTGAGCAGACTGCCAGTTCCGGAGCCGATGATGTTGGCCAGATAGAGCCAGGACAGGCGGCTCCCGGTGTCTTTGTTGGGCGGAATCGCCGCCTGGCAGAGCAGTGGGAAAGTGACTCCCAGCAACGTGCCTGCTGCTATCACGAGGTAGAACCCATACTCCCAATAAGACTGCGTCGCCATGATGGCCGTGAGCGGCGCTATCATGAAAGCACCCACACTGGAAAGGAGAACCCAGCGCCCAAACTTGAGCCGCAGGTCACCGGTTTGTTTTAGAGTCCAAGGACTGAGAAGCGAACCGAGCGCGAGTCCGAGCAGATAGCTGCCGAGCATGTAGCCGAACACAGGGGCCTTGGAGGCGCTGGCAAAGTTGAAAACCCGTGACCAGATGATCTCCCAGGAGAGCGCCAGAAAGCCGGAAAGCGCAGACCATAGCAAAGCAGTGCGGAAAGGAATCTCGCATCCCGCATTGGCCGCAGGTTGCTTTGCATTGTCTGCCGACTCTGCGGCGGGTTTTCTCAAGACGAACAGCACAATGAGAGCAGCGGCGGCATTCAAACAGGCGGCGATGCGCGTGGTGCCGCTCATGCCGAAGCTGCCGAGCAGCCAGTGTGCGGCAATAAAAGCCCCGAGTGCCGCACCAAGCGTGTTCACAAAGTAGAGGCGGCTCACACTTTGGCCCACGTGGGCGGTGTCACGCACCTGATGAGCCACCAGCAGCGGCAGCGTGGCCCCCATGAGCAAAGTGGGCAGAAACACCAGCAGGAAGACGAGCGCACCGGTGGTGAGGCCGTGGGACTGCACGGAAGTCAGCGCACCGACGGCGTCGAACAACTTCAGCGAGATAAGACCGTAGGCTCCCACGCCGAGTTCCGCGAGACCGAACAGCAGCACGAGCGGTGCGCGCGTCGATTTGGAAATCCAGCCGCCTGCAATGCTGCCGATGCCGAGTCCGGCGAGGAAGGCCGCCACGACCATCGCCACGGATTCGACGTTGCTGCCGTAGATCGTCAGCAACGCACGCTGCCAGACGAGCTGGTAAATCAGCGCTGAAATGCCTGAAAGGATGAAAACGCCATGCAGAATGATGGCGTGGAGGCGGCGTGACATGGGATCACTCGAAGCCGTTGGCGCGCAGGAAGGTCAGGCTGTTGGGAATCTGCTCCAGAGAGGAGGGGGATTCGTCTTCGATGAAATAATGCTGCACGCCATTCTTGCGGGCGGCGGCGAAAATGGCTTTCCAGTCCATCTGGCCGGTGCCGAGAGTGACATCGTTGGCCACGTCGGTCTTGCCGGTGAGAAAGCCGGTGGCGACGCCTTTCTTCAAGTCCTTGAGATGCATGAGCTTCCAGCGGCCGCTGTATTTTTCCAGCAGCTTCACAGGATCCTGGCCTGGGAACACAATCCACAGGATGTCCATCTGCATGGAGACAAACTCGGGCTTCGTTTCCTTCAGGAAGAGATCGAGCAACGTGCCATCACCATAGGGCTCGAATTCGAAGCCGTGGGCGTGGTAGAACATCGTGATGCCTTCTTTGGCCAGTGCCTCACCGGCTTTGTTGAAAACGGCGATGGCATCGCGGCACTCGGCTTCGTCAAAGCTGTCCTTGTGGTCGATCCAGGCGCAGCCTGCATACTTGAGGCCGAGGGTCTTCGCTTCTTTCACCACGTTGTCGAGATCGTTCTTGTAGCGCGCGTAGGGGAAGTGGTTGCTGACGGCCTTCAGACCGCGCTGTTCGAGCTCAGCTTTGAACTGCTCTGCATTGAGATTGTAGGTGCCTGCCAGTTCGACCTCGTGGATGCCAAACTCCTTCACGCGGTCGAGCGTCCACGGTACACCGCGCAGGGTGAACTGGCTGCGCAGACTGTAGAGCTGCAGACCGGCGGCATTCGGTGCGTCAGCGGCGAAGATCGGCGCCGTGAGTGCAAGGGCGAGGAAGATGGATTTGAGTTTCATGAGTGGAGGGAAGATTTTTGAAGAATGGGGGAGCGAATGTCACGCCCGAACTTTAAACACGCCGAATTGCCGCAGCAAAGGCACCGTCCATTTGATCATCCGGTGGGAAGCTGTGGCGGAGTTTGACGGGTTCGTAACCGGGGGTGGCTTCGAGGACGCTGGCAACGAGTTGTTCGTTTTCGGCGGGCTCGATGCTGCAGGTGCTGTACACCAGAATACCGCCTGGCTTAAGGACGCGGAGGCAGTTTTTGAGCAACTGCGTCTGAGTTTCCACCTGAGCGGTGATGTCGGCGGGCTGCAGGCGCCAGCGCACATCGACCCGGCGGCGCATGACGCCGGTGTTGGAGCAGGGGACATCGAGCAGAATGCGGTCAAAACCGGCCCTGGCAAAATCGGGGATCTGCGGGTCCGCCCAGTCGTGCTGCTCGATTTGAGTATTGGCGACATGGAGACGGTGCAGATTGCCTTCCAGACGGCGCAGGCGGCCCGGGGCGACATCACAGGCGATGATCTCGCCGGTATTTTCCATGAGCTGGGCCAGCAGGGCGGTCTTGCCACCGGGGGCGGCACAGGCATCCAGCACGCGCTGGCCCTTCTGTGGGGCGAGCAGGCGCGGGGCGATGGCGGTGCTGGGATCCTGCATGTACACCCTGCCCACGCTTAAATCTTCACGTGGCAGGTGGTCGCAGATGATGAAATCTTCCGTCGTCTCGTTCATCTGCGGGTAGAGGCGGTTGATGCGGGCGCAGATCGGGGCCGGGACCTGATTCCACTCGCAGAGGGCAGTCGTTTTAGCCTCGCCGAAGAGACCGAGCCAGTGCTCGATGAGCCATTTCGGATGCGAGGTGCGCGTTTCCAGCGGTAGCGTGGCTGTCATGGCCAGCAGTTCTTCCGATTCCCGGCAGGCACGACGCAGCACGGCATTGATCAGGCTCCGCGCGCGGCCGGTGGCGGCCACGGTTTCATTCACGGCGGCGTATTCTGACACCTTGAGAATCAATACCTGGCATAGGCCGATGCGCAGGCCCCAGCGGCTGCGGTGGTCGAGGTGTTTGTCCTCGGTGATCACGGCGATCCAATGGTCCAGCAGGGATAGATTGCGCAGTGTCGTGAGGACGATGTCACGCAAAAAGGCGGCATCGGGCAGGCTGAGACCGCAGTCGCGCTGGATGTGGTCCATCAAATCTGCGGCAAAACGTTCTCCGCCGGACCATTCACCCAAAACATCCAGCGCCATGCCTCGGATGGGGACGGTGGGCTGGCGGGAAGAGGAGGGCTGGCGTGGTTGACTCATGGGCTTTACGACTAAGGCGGTGTGGCGCTGGACACAAGCCGCCCTTTGTCTGCGGTGGGAGGAATGATTGACAAACTTCCCGCCCCCGCCTTTATAGATGGCCCCCCGCCTTTTTCACCCGCCCAACCACACCTGACCATGGATTTTATCGCCAAGAACATCGCCGAAGTAGCCCCTTCAATGACTCTTTCCATCACCGCCCAGGCGAAGGCATTGAAGAAGCAGGGAGTGGACGTCCTCAGCTTCGGAGCCGGTGAACCCGACTTCGACACGCCTGCACCCATCATCGCCGCTGCCGTGGAAGCCCTGAATTCCGGCAAAACCCGCTATACCGAAAGCGCCGGCATCCTCGAACTGCGTGAAGCCATTGCTGCAAAGCTGATGGTGGACAACAACGTGCAGTATGAGCCCTCCCAGATCAGCGTGAACTGCGGTGCCAAGCACTCCTGCTACAACGCCATCCTCGCCTGCGTGAATCCAGGTGACGAAGTGATCATTCCTGCCCCATACTGGACGAGCTACCCTGAGATGGTGCGCCTTGTCGGCGGCATTCCCGTGATCGTCGAAACCAAGCGCGAAAACGGCTGGAAGCTCACTCCGGATGAGTTCGAGGACGCCATGTCCCCGATGACGAAGATGATCATCCTGAACACCCCCGGCAATCCGACGGGCTCCATCTACAGCAAGGAAGAACTCACCGCACTGGCCGATATCGCCGTGGGTGAAGGCATCGTCATCCTGTCTGACGAAATCTATGAGAAGCTGGTCTACGGTGGCAATGAGCACATCAGCATCGCCTCCCTGAGCAAGGACATCTACGACCACACCATCACCATCAACGGTTTCTCCAAGGCCTATGCAATGACCGGCTGGCGTCTGGGCTACACCGCCGCTCCGAAGAAGATCGCCGAAGCTATCGACACCATTCAGAGCCACACCACCAGCAATCCAACCAGCTTTGCCCAGTATGGTGCGCTGGCCGCCCTGCAGATGGATCAGCAGATCGTCAGCGACATGCGTGATGAGTTCGACGTGCGCCGTCAGTATATGCTGGGCCGCCTGAACAACATCAAGAACGTGCGCGTGGTCGAGCCCATGGGTGCCTTCTACTTCCTGGTCGACATCGAGCCGACGCAGATCAAGAGCGTGAACTTCTGTGAAAAGCTGCTCAGCAAGCAGAAGGTCGCCATCGTTCCCGGCGTCGCCTTCGGTGCCGAGCACACCGTGCGTTTCAGCTACGCCACCGGCCTGGACGTGATCAACGCCGGCATGGACCGCTTCGAAGAGTTCTGCAATCAGCACTAATCCCGCACCGTTGCTTTAAACGGCCAGCATCGTCTTCAACTGCTAACCTCCAAACATCATGGGCATCTACAACAACATCGTCGAAACCGTCGGCAAAACACCGCTGGTGAAGCTCAACAAAGTGACCGCCGGCCTCAATGCCACGATCGCTTTGAAGTGTGAATTCTTCAATCCGCTCGGCAGCGTGAAGGATCGTATCGGTGCCGCCATGATCGAGGACGCAGAGAAGCGTGGGATTTTGAATGCTGACAGTATTATCGTGGAGCCCACCAGCGGCAACACCGGCATCGCCTTGGCGTTTGTCGCGGCAGCGAAGGGCTACAAGATCATCCTGACGATGCCTGAAACGATGTCCTTGGAGCGCCGCACGCTGCTCGCTCTTCTGGGTGCTGAACTCGTGCTCACGCCTGGTGCGCAGGGCATGAAGGGTGCCATCGCCAAGGCCACCGAACTCGTTGCCAGCACGCCGAACGCCTGGATGCCACAGCAGTTTGAAAATCCCGCCAATCCTGCCATTCACTCGAAAACCACCGCTGAAGAGCTGTGGGCCGACACCGATGGCAAGATCGACATCCTCGTCGCCGCCGTTGGCACGGGTGGTACGATCACTGGCGTGACCGAAGTCCTGAAGCCGCGCAAGCCAAGCTTCCAGGCCATCGCCGTCGAGCCTGATGCCTCCCCGGTCATCAATCAGACACTCGCCGGCCAGCCCGTGCAGCCCGGTCCGCACAAGATCCAAGGCACTGGTGCAGGATTCGTCCCCACCAATCTTCACCTCAAAGACAGCGCTGGAAATGCGCAGATCACGGAGTGCATCAAGGTCAGCAATGACGAAGCCTTCGCCATGGCCCGCCGCCTGGCCAAAGAAGAAGGCATCCTCGTCGGCATCAGCACTGGTGCCAACGTGGTCGCTGCCATCGAAGTCGCCAAGCGCCCTGAAAACGCCGGCAAGCTGATCGTCACCGTCGCCTGCTCCACCGGCGAGCGCTACCTCTCCACCGCGCTGGCTGATGAAGCCCGTGCCAAAGTGGGGGCGTAAGCCTCCCAAGTGCGAATGAATCCCGAATGCCAGGACGCCTTGACGGGTGACTGGCTTCGGTTCCCTTCGTCACTCTTCTGAACCAGCTGTTCACCGCTTTCAAAAACCACCCTTTATGTCCCAACTCGATTCCATCTCCCAAGAACTCCCGGCCACTGGCATGGAAAAGTTCCTGGAGGACAATGCCCGCAAGCTCGTCTGGCTTTTCATCATCGCGGTGGTCGCGATCATCGCCTTTGGCGTGATCAAGCATCAAAACACCCTCAAGGCCAATGAGGCGGCAGAAGCCTTCACGGGAGCCAAAACGGTGGAGGACTGCGATCTCGTCATCTCGCGTTATCCCGGCTCCAATGCCGCTGCCAACGCGCTGCTGCTGAAGGCGGATCTGCTCTGGGACCAGAACAAGAAAACCTCCGCAGTGGAAGCCCTCAGGGAATTCACCACCAAGGATGCCAGCAATCCGCTGGCCGTTTTTGCACTGCTCGGCCTGGGCTCCAAGCTCGATGCCATGGGCGAAACCAAGGAGGCTCAGGCCATTTTTGAGCGCATCACCAACGAATTCGCCTCCAGCGAGGCGGCTCCCTTGGCGCAAGTCCGCCTGGGGGACCTCCTGTGGGCGCAGGGCAAGACTGAGGAAGCCAAGAAAGCCTACGAAGAGCTTGCCGTGAAGTTCCCTGACATGCCTGGTTTCCAGACCATCAGTCAAAACCGTCTCGGCTGGATCGCTGCCTCACTGCCGACCAAGGAGGTGGATGCCCCGCCTGCTCCGAAAGTGGAGCCCAAGCCTGCCGCCGCCGTCCCTGGAATGCCCAACATCAAACTGAATGCAGTCAAGAGCGGCATCGGTGCCGCCACCGCTCCGGTTTCAGTGCCTGCGCCAACCGCTGCAACGATGCCTGCACCTGCGGCGACCACGCCTGCTGCTGCTCCTGTCCCCGCGCCAGCAGCAGCACCTAAGGCTCCAACTTCGCCAGCTCCTGCGCCTGCTGCCCCCGCCCCAGCTGCTATTCCTGCTCCCGCAGCAGCACCTGCGACTCCAGCTTCGCCAGCTCCTGCACCTGCTGCAACCACGCCAGCTTCTGCACCAGCAGCAGTGCCTGCTCCTGCAACAACACCGCCTGCCTCTCCAGCGCCAGCAGCACCGGCGGCTCCAAAGCCCTAAAATAGCACGACGGACACTTTTGT
>NZ_JBYFBS010000015.1:0-180891 GCF_057652315.1 Prosthecobacter sp. Pr1
TCGGAGGTCCGCGCGCCTGGGACGCTGGGCTTAACCGATCCTCATTCGAGCAGTCATTTTTTCTTCTCCAGCGACATCAGCTCGATCTTTCGGAACCACACGGGCTGGCCTTCGGCCTGAAGGGCGATGTGGCCGTAGCCCAGCATCACATCGCCGCCGGCTTCCACGATGTCGCCGGCAGGAGCGATCTTGCATGCTGCGTCGAGCTGCGGGCGCTGGTAGCGCAGGACCTCGACGCCGTTGATGCGGTGGATGATCTCGTCATTGCCACGCACTTCGACTTCGGCACGCACCCATTCTTCGGCAGGAAAAGTCGGCGCGCTGGATTTGACGATGTGCTTGGTGATCAGCTCTCCGCCCATCTCGACATGTGTGCCGGGTGTACAGAGATTCCCCGTGGAGCGCGGGCCTTTGCCCTCATCGGCCAGAAACTGCATTTCGAGGCTGGAGGGGAAGCCCTGATCAAAGCGCATGCTCTGCGGCGGCTGGGCATGCAGCATCACGCCGCTGTTGAGGTTCACATACTTTGGGGCGTCCGCCATCATCTTGCCGGTGAAGCGGTACTCCATGCGCAGGATGTAGTGGGAGTAGGCCACGTTGGTGAAGAGGTGGCCGTACTGCTGGTCAAACTTGTCGTAGCCGTCGTAGCTCACCTTCAGGATGCCATCCTCCACCTGAAACGTTTTTGCGAAGTTTTCGCCGAGCGGGTGCTTGGCGATCTTGATCGTCCAGCCCGTGAGGTCCTTGCCATTGAAGAGAGGGATCCACTTGGGTTCGTCGGCCATCGCCACGGAGGTCAGGCATGTCAGGGCGAGAAGGAAGGTTCGAGTGGTTGGGAACATGAGGTCATCTTGGCGGTGGCAGCGCTGTTTCCAATCAGAACCTTTCACGGCGCGTCGCACATACGGCTGAAAAATTTTCACCCAAAACGCACGCTTCATTCGACGCCTCGCGAAGTGCCGCTAGGGTCGGCGGATGGACAAACAATGGAACGACAAGATCGTCATCGTCACCGGTGGTGGCGGCGGCATGGGACAGAGCGCAGCGAAGCGATTTGCGGATGCTGGCGCGAAGACATTTATTTTTGGACGCACGCTGGAGTCACTGCAGGCGACGGCGGCGCTTTCCCCGCGCATCACCTCCATCGTGTGTGATGTGGCCGATTCCGCCAGCGTGGCCACCGCGCTCGCGCAGGTGCTGAAGCACGGGCCTGTTGCCGCTTTGATTCACACTGCTGGGATCAACACCCCTGACCGCTTCATGGCGCATGCCGACCCGAGCAAACTGGCCAGCGAAGCCAGCTGGCGCAGCGTGCTGGACGTGAATGTGATGGGCGTGGTGAACATGATCCAAGCCGTTTCCAAGCCGATGGCCGAAAGCGGCGGCGGCAGGATCGTCGTTGTCTCCTCCACGGCCGGGCATGGCTTTGACTCGTTTGCCGGCGTGCCTTACACGGCCAGCAAGTGGGCCGTGCATGGCCTGCTCTTCACCGCCCGCATGCAGCTCAGCGCGCATGGCATTGTCCTTTCCGAATATGCCCCCGGTGAAGCCCTCACGCCCCTCGTGGAAAAGCGCCCTGTGAAGCCCACCGCTGAGCACCGCAGCGCCATGATCCAGACGGAAGACTGCGCCGAGACGCTTTTCTTCATCGCATCGCAAGCGCACTGCATGAGCGTTCTCCAGCTTCCCGCGTATCAGCCTTTCGGCGGAATGCCGCCGCAGATCACGGCACCGTGGCTGGCGGGTTTGGATATTGGGCCGAAGAAGTAGCCTTTTATCCTTCTCTTCCTCCCCCAGGTAACATTCGCGCCAAGGGAGGAAGAGTATGAGGAAGCACCAGACGTTGAAAATACGTCGGTTCATTCGCGTTCACTCAGCACTCATGATTCGCGCCCTGCTACTCTATCTCGCTCTCTCGACCTTTACGGTCAATGCCGCCGACCTCTCCGTCGCCGCCTATCCCTCCATTCAGGAGGCGCTGAATGCGAATCCGAACCGCATGCTCTTTGTGCCGGCGGGGGATTACTTAATTACCGAGAAGATTCGCATCCGTGGCGAGCGCAGCGGGTTGTTTGGGCCGGGGCGCATCGTTCAGCAGAGTGCAGATCAGCCGATCATCGAGATTGAGAATGCAAAGGGGGCGGAGGTTCGTGACCTGACGCTCACGCGGCCGGAGGGGAAGATGGAATCCCGCAATGAGGGCGTGCTAGCCATCAAGTGCCGCGATCTTGTGCTCGACAACGTGCGCGTCATCGACAACCGCAGCCCTGCCGGAGCCATCAGCGTGCGCGAGAGCAAGGACACACGCATCAGCCGCTGCGTGGTGCGCAACTACATGCGCGTGAGCATTGATGACCGCACGCAGAGCACGGACTGGGGCTACGCCTTCAACTGCACCGACGGCACCGGCATCAGCGTTAGCTACAGCACCGGCACACTGATCGAGGGCAACCGCGTCATCGAGGACAACTTTGTTCCCACTCCGGAAGTGAAGGCCAAGTACAAGCTGGGCGACTACGTGAAGAAGAACGCGGTCAAAGGCACCATCATGAACCAGCAGGCCTGGGACTCGAACTACACCGATGCCTGGCAGCAGGGCTCGGGCATCGTGGTGAATGCCCCGGAGGTGAATGATCTGACGCGCGTGATCGGCAACCACATCGAGAACGCCGCGCAGGGCTTGGACATTCATGCGGATCACGTCATCGTTTCACAGAACATCATCACGAATGCCTTCATCGGCATGAAGGCCATGCACGGCTCGCGCAACGTGCTCATCACAGGCAATCAGTTTGTGCGCAACTCGCTCTGGGCCATCGGCCTCATGCCCGGTGCCGGCGCGCATCCTGCCGCCGATGGCAAACCGGAGAACGCCGACGGCGGCTCCATCATCAGCAACAACATCATCTCCGACTTCGGCCACGGCGACGCGCATTGGATCTGGGGTGATGAACGCTCTCCCATCAAATTCGACAACGGCCAGCAGCCCGACGACCCACCGCTCGCTGATGTTATCATAACCGGCAATGTCATTCACAGCATCGGCAAGCCTCGCTATAAGTATGCGGTGATTATTCCGGGTGGGCCGAATGCGCCGAGGGGGCTGCATTTTTCGAATAATTTGTTTCATCCCGGCGCGCAGGGCGTGTGCAATGGGGAGTTGCCGGAGTGATGCAGGGAATTCGAATGATCACGCAGCTCAGCTGACACTATATAGTGGAAGGTTCGGGTTCTGGTGAGTACGATAGACACTCCTGTCTTTCGGTCAGCGTTCCGCTGGAACTAAGAGCTTGCAAGTCACTCTTCCAGGTCGCCGCCGCAATCTGACGGCTTTCGCCGGTCAATTTGAAACTCGGTGCATATCTGGAGAATGTCGGTGCCGCTGACCGACAGACAGGAGTGTCCGTCGTACTTCAAGCCATGCTTCGCACGGCTCGCTTGAGTCTCCGCTGGTTTCTAACTGTTATCTCCGAAACTCGCTGAACCTCACCTTGAGCTTGTCTTCGAGCTGGGTGATCTGCCATTTTTCCTTGGCGTTGATCAGCGCGAGTGACATGCCTTTCTTCCCGGCGCGGGCGGTGCGGCCGCTGCGGTGGGTGTAGTATTCGAGCTGGTCGGGGAGCTGGTGGTGGATGACGAAGGACAGGTCTGCCACGTCGATGCCGCGTGCGGCCACGTCGGTGGCGACGACGAACTGGACGCGCTGCTTTTTGAAGGCGCGCATGACTTTGTCGCGCTCCTTCTGCATGAGGTCGCCCTGCAGCACATCCACGGGCAGGCCGAGGTCGGCGAGCTCCTGATAGAGCTCCATGGCACCGGCTTTGGTGCGGCAGAAGATGATGCCGCGGCGGTCCTTCTGGCGCTGGAGGAAGTCGAAGATGTAGGCGGTTTTTCCGTCCCCTTTGCAGATGGCGAAGCGGTGGTCGATGTCGCGATTGACCACATTCGCCTGATCAATCTGGATCGAGTGCGGGTTGGCGGACATGCTGCCCTTGATGAGGTCCTGGATTCCCGGGGGGAAGGTGGCGGAAAAGAGCCAGGTGCTGCGCCGCATGGCCGCGAGCTTGAGGATTTCCGAGAGCTGCTTCTTGAAGCCCATGCTGAGCATCTCATCCGCCTCGTCCAGCACGACATAGCGGACGAACTCCAGTGTCAGCGCATCGCGCTCGATGAGATCCAACAGGCGGCCTGGTGTGGCGACGACGATGTGCGTGGGGCGTTTCAGCGCGTCGGTCTGGCGGTCGATGTTGTCGCCGCCGCTGACGACTTCGATGAAAATTTTATCCGTGTACTTGGTGAAGCGGAAGAGCTGCTTGCCGATCTGCTTGGCCAGTTCGCGTGTCGGTGCGAGCACGAGCCCCTGGATGTCCCGGTGCTTGGGGTTCATCTTGGTCAGCAGCGGCAGGCCAAAGGCGGCCGTTTTGCCGGTGCCGGTCTGCGCCTGAGCGATGAGATCGCTGCCGTCCTTGAGCAGAAAGGGGATCACCGTGGACTGCACCGCCGTGGGGGTGACGATGCCCAGCTCCTCCAGACCACGGATCATCTCCGGTGGAATTCCGAGGGCGGCAAAGGGATGGGGGTCGGTTTCTGACATCCTGTGTCTTCCATCACAATGGCCCGGAATGCCAGCAGCAATGCGGTTTAACGCGGCAATCGCCACTCGCTGAAACGGCCGGATTTAACGCTCGCACTTGGAATTGAAAGCCTCACGGGCCCTTTCGTGGCGGGCAGTCGTGCTGCCAGCGAATACCGGTCATGGACAAAGACCTCGACCCTGTCGTCTTCGACCACCAACGAGACCTTCAGCAGCCGCCCCTTTGGCAGATCGACGGGCAGTTCGCTCCAGCATTCGCCAGCGGCATCGAGAATGCGAAGCTGGTCGCGCTTCAAAAGGACCTCGCCAAGAGGAGCGAGGCTGATTCGCACCTCACCCGTGCCTTCAGGCAGCGTGAGCGTGAATTCAGCGACTAAATGGCTCCACGCACCGGCTTCACGCTGCCAGGGCAGTTTTTCGAAGTGCTTCAGCAGTTTCGCAGGCAAGTGCGTGCCGAGCCTGCCATCTGGCAAGGCATGTACTTCACGAGGCAGCGCAAGATGCCCGCCCCAGGGCTGTTTGCCTGGTTTCGCGGGTGTGAGCGGTATCCAGCCAAACAAAACGGGCGTCTCACCATTGAAGGCGATTTGTGCGGCACAGAGGTCTTTGCCGTCCAGCACGCCGTCGGGTTCGTTTTTCCACGGCCCAAGCGGAGAGGTGCTGCTCCAATACACAGGCTGGCCCACCGCGCGGTCATAGATGCTTGCGAGCAAATACCAGCGCCCCGCCAGCTGAAACATCTGCGGGCACTCGGGCTCGCCGATGGTGCCAGGATCCAGAATGGGACCGTGATCTTTCCAGTGCACCAAATCGGGCGAGGTGGCGAGGCTTACCGCTCCGCAGGTTTCCTTGGGGCGTCCTTTCATCCAGGTGGTCATCACACAAGCGTACTGCTTCATCTCGGGAATCCAAAAGATGAAGGGATCCCGGCGCCGCTGGTAGTAGCCAGAGGCAGGCACATGAAACTCCTTCGGCGCGCAGGCCCAGTGTAGAAGATCGTCGCTCACAGAACTGACCATGCGTCCCTGTGCATGCCCGTAGAAACTGCGGAAGACCCTGGCCACCGGGTCATGAAAGACGCCGAGCACGAAATAGGGACTCATCCAGTCCGCAGGTTTGACCTCATCGTGTGTGAGCGGCGTTTCAGTCCAGCGCAGCCAGTCTTTTGACCGCGCAAGCACGGACTCATACTTCCCGGGCTTCAGGTAGTAGAGGAAGCACTCCCCCTGATGGAAGAAGGGGTGTACATCGCCCAGCGCATGATCGCGCGGCTTGAAATGCAGCATCGTCGCCTCTTCCTGCGCTTTGATGGGCGGCGCGAAAAGTTGGAGGACAGCAAGGAGCCAAAAAATGCGCATGAATAACAGAGGTAAAATGATGCCTGCCGAGATCGTTCATGCATTCATCCATTTCATGAAGTTTTTTCTCCTCACGTTTTTCATCAGCAGCGTATCGCTTCTAGCGGCTGAGAAGCCCATTGTGCTTTGGCAGGCGGGAGCTCCGGGGGCTCTGGGCACGGCGCCGAAGGACATCTCGACGCTCACGCCTTATGTGCCTGAGAAAGCCAGCGGTGCGGCGATGCTGCTGATTCCGGGCGGCAGCTACTCAGGCATCTATGAGGGGCAGGCGGAACCGTTTGCGCGCTGGCTCAATGAGCAGGGCATCACGGCCTTTGTGCTGCGCTACCGGCTTGGCAGTGCGGGTTATCGCTACCCCGCGCAGCTGCAGGATGCGGTGGAATCCATGCGGCAGATCCGCGGCAATGCCGCACGCTGGAAGATCGACCCCGCGCGCATCGGCGTGATGGGTTTCTCCGCTGGAGGACATCTCGTCTCCACCTTGATCAACCACCCTGAAGACGGCGAGATCGAAGGTCGCACCCCCGGCGTGAGTCCACGGCCGGATCTCGCCATCCTCTGCTATCCCGTGATCAGCATGATCACCAAGCCGCATGCGACTTCGCGCAAGATGCTCATCGGTGACAAGCCCAGTGACGAACTCGTGCGCCAGACCTCCAGCGAGCTGCAGGTGCGCCCCGGCCTGCCGCCCTGCTTCCTGTGGCACACCAGCGAGGACAAACTGGTGCCAGTGGAGCATGCGCAGCTGTATGCCGCCGCGTTGCATCAAAACGGCGTGCCCCATGAGCTGCATCTCTACCAGCATGGTGACCACGGCACCGGTCTCATCGGCACGCAGCACCCGTGGTTTGCGGATCTGGTGTTCTGGCTGAAGGCGCAGAAATGGATCTCTGAACCTTGAGTTCAACTCGCTGACACAAATCCCGCACCTTCACGTTCCTTTAAGAACATGAAGTTTGTACTGACCAGTCTTGTCCTTCTGATGGTCCACACTGCGGCAGCCGCAGCGGGGCCGAATTTTGTGTGGATCATCGCGGATGACATGTCGCCGGACATCGGGGTCTATGGTTTGAAGGAGGTGAGCACGCCGAATCTTGACCGGCTGGCCGCCGAGGGGCGGCGCTACACACGGGCCTACGCCACGGCGCCGGTGTGCAGCGCCTCGCGTTCGGCCTTCATCCTGGGGTGCTATCAAACGACGACCGGGCTGCATCCGCACGATGTGGAAAACCCGCAGCCGCTGCCTCCGCGCTACAAACCGCTGCCGGACCTGCTGCGCGAAGCGGGGTGGTGTGTCACGAATGCGGCGGCTCCTGATACGGTGCGCAACGGACGTCCCGTCACCAAGGCCAAGACGCACTACAACTTTGCCCACGATCCGGCGAAAATGTATGATGGCAATGACTGGCGGAAGCGCAGCCCCGGCCAGCCGTTTTTCGCGCAGTTTCAGATCACCGAGCCGCACCGGCCGTTTCCGATTCCGGAGGAGTATGACGAGGCGAAGCTGAAGGCCATCCAGATCCCGCCCAACTACCCCGATCATCCGCTGGTGCGCCGTGACTGGTATGCGTATCAGCGCAGTGTGGAAATGGTGGACCAGCGTGTCGGCGTCATCCTTGATCAGCTCAAGACGGAAGGCGTGCTGGACAACACGATCGTCATGTTCTTCGCTGATCACGGCCGGCCGATGCCCTGGGGCAAGCAATGGCTGAGTGTGGAAGGGCTGCAGGTGCCGCTGATCATGCGCGGCCCGGGCGTGGCTGCCGGGGGCGTGGAGGAGAGGCTGGTCAGCCTCATCGACCTCGCGCCGTCCATGCTCCAGCTCGCGGGTCTGCCCGTCCCGCCATGGATGGAAGGCCGGGGTATTCTAGGTCGTGAATTCCCCGAACGCAGCAGGCTGTTTGCCGCGCGCGACCGCTGTGGTGATGCGATGGACCGCATCCGGGCGGTGATCGAGACGGACGCGCTCTTTGTGCGCAATTTTCAGCCCTCCCGCTCACGGCTGAACTGGTCCGGTTACAAGGAGTACAGCTATCCCGGTATGCCGCTCTTGCGAGTCCTGAACGAGACCGGCAAGCTCAATGAATTTCAGGCGCAGTGGCTGGCACCACGCCGTGAGGCACTGGAGTTTTACGATCTCAAAGCGGATCCGCAGGGGCTGCACAACATCGCCAAAGATGCCAAGGTGGCGGACCGCATGGCGGCCATGCGCAGCGCCATGGACAAGTGGATCAACACCAGCCCGGACCGTGGTGCGCAGGGAGATCCGCCCACAGATCCGCCGCTGAGCGCCATCCAGCGGGTCAAGCGCCTCGAATACGAACGCATCTGGAAATCCCGCGTTAAGAAAGCCCAGCCCAGCGATGCCGAGCGCGTGGCGTGGTGGGAGAAAAGCTACGGGCTCTCTGCAGACCCACGCATTCCCTGATCTCAGGCGGAAGATTGGCGGCGCTGGCTTCGTTCGCAGAGGTTCATGAAATCTGTTTTCGCTTTGTTGTCCCTGGGTTTGGCGGCGGTGTCTGCTGCTGAACCGTCACGCCCCAACATCCTCTTTCTCTTTGCCGATGATCAACGGTGGGACACGCAGAGCTGTGCGGGGCATCCCATCGTGCAGACGCCCACGGTGGACAGTCTCGCGGCACAGGGGGTGCGTTTCAGCAATGCACACGTCACCACGGCAGTGTGCTGGGTCAGCCGTGCGGTGGTGCTGACGGGCCAGTGGGCGCGGTCTCATGCGCAGCGCGATGCCATCCCCACGGTGAAGCCGGAGGCGCTGGCCACCATGTATCCTGTGCTGCTGCGTGCGGCAGGCTACCGCACGGGCCATTTCGGCAAATGGCACATGATCGCCCCGCAGGGTTTCAAACCACAGGAGCAGTATGACGAGTACGAGGCCATCGGCCGCAATCCGTATTTCAAAACGATGCCGGACGGCACGAAGCGCCATGAAACCGATCTCGTGTGTGACAAGGGCATCGAGTTCATCAAATCCCAGCCCAAGGACAAACCCTTCGCGTTGAATCTGTGGTTCAATGCGGCGCATGCGGAAGACAATGATCACCGCCCGGGCATCGGGCTCTATCCATGGCCGCAATCGGTCGATGGCATGTATGAAGACCGCTCCATCCCGCCCGCGCGTCTGGGAGATCCCGCCATCTACGAGGCGCACCCGCAGTTCCTCAAAGACTCGATCAACCGCGAGCGCTGGTTCTGGGGCTACGACACGCCGGATAAATTCGAAACGAACGTGCGCGCCTACTACCGCATGATCAGCGGTGTCGACAAAGCCATCGCGCGTGTGCTTGCCGCGCTGAAGGAGGCCGGGCTCGCGGACAACACGATCATCGTCTATTCCGCCGACAACGGCTACTACCTCGGGGATCGCGGCTTTCAGGGCAAGTGGTCGCACTATGAGGAATCGCTGCGCGTGCCGATGATCGTCTATGATCCGCGCCTTCCCAAGGAGCAACGCGGCCGCGTGGTGGATGACCTCGTGCTCAATGTCGATTTGCCTGCCACCTTCATTGACTGGGCCGGAGTGAAGCGCCCGGACGCCTACGAAGGCCGCAGCCTTTCGACGCTCATCGAAGGGAAGGGGAGCGACAAACCCTGGCGCGAGCATTTCTTCTGCGAGCACCTCGACCTCGCGCCCACGCTCACCTGGGAGGGCATTCGCGGCCAGCGCTACGTGTATGCGCGCTACTTCGATCAGAAGCCTGCGTATGAGTTTCTGCATGATTTGGAAACGGATCGCGATGAGCTCAAAAATCTCGCCACCGATCCGGCACACGCCGAGGCACTACAGAAAATGCGTGCGCTGTGCGATGCCGAGATGAACGCCCGCGGTGGTGCGCTGCTGCCGATGGACCAGCGCGGTGCGCGCAAATTCACCCCCAATAAAAAGAAAGGCGCAGGCAAGAAGGCCAAGGCCGAATAATGACAGGTTTTAGATCACACTCAGCTCTCCCAATCATGAAAGCCCTCCTTCTCCTCCTTTCGTCATTGTGCCTTTTGGCATCGTCATTTGCCGCTCCGGCAAAGCGTCCCAACATCCTCTTCATCGTCGTGGATGACCAGTCACCCTTTGACTTCAAGTTCTACAACCCGAAGTCGCCGCTGCAGTCCCCGAACATCGACATGCTTGCGGCGGAGGGCATGGTCTTTGATTCTGCGCGGCACATGGGCTCCTTCAGCGGTGCGGTATGCACGCCTTCACGACACATGATCATGAGCGGACGCAGCGTGTGGCATCTGCCCATCGGCCCCGGGGCGAAGGAGCATTGCCCGCCGAATCTGGAGCTGAACACGCTGGCCGCAGTGTTCAATCGCGCCGGCTACGACACCATGCGCACCTGCAAGCAGGGCAACTCCTATGAGGGCGCGAACAAACAGTTCACCGTGCGGCATGATGCCACCAAGCGCGGCGGCACCGATGAGACCGGCAGCACCTGGCATGGCGACCGAGTGATGGAGTACCTGAACGAGCGCGAGTCGAAGAAGGACACCGATCCCTTCCTCATCAACTTCGGCTTCTCCCATCCGCACGACACCCGCGACGGCCGTCCCGAGTTGTTGGCGAAATACGGTGCGACCAATCATGAAGATCCCAACACGCTGCCTGCATTGAACCCCAAGCAGCCTGCACTTCCCGCGAACTACCTCCCCGCGCATCCCTTCAACAACGGCGACGCCAACGTGCGCGATGAAGTGGAAGTCAGCGGTGTGTGGAAGAACCGCGATGAAGCCACCATCCGCAACGAGATCGGCCGCGAGTTCGCCTGCAATGAGAACATCGACATCCAGATTGGCCGTGTGCTGGAGAAGCTCAAAGCCATGGGTGAGCTCGACAACACCTACATCGTTTACACGGCTGACCACGGCATCGCCATCGGCCGCCATGGATTGCAGGGAAAACAAAACCTCTACGAGCACACCTGGCGCGTGCCCTTCATCGTCAAAGGCCCCGGCATCAAGCCCGGCTCCCGCGTGCCGGGAAACATCTACCTGCTCGACATCGTGGCCACGCTTTGCGACATCGCGGGCATCCCCGCACCGGAGAGCAACGAAGGGGTCAGCTTCAAGCCGGTGCTCGAAGGTAAAAAGACCGCCGTGCGCGATGTGATGTACGGCGTTTACTGCGGCGGCACCAAGCCCGGCATGCGCTGCGTGCAGCAGGGCGACTGGAAGCTGATCAAGTATGATGCCATGAACGGCGCCGTGCATGAGACGCAGCTTTTCAATCTCGCCGCGAATCCCGACGAACTCCTCAAGGAGCACGGCAGCAAAGACCCGCTGAAGACCAATCTCGCGAGTGATCCGCAGCATGCCGCGAAGCTCGCTGAGATGGAGGCGCTGCTTCTTGCCGAAATGCGCCGCCTCGATGATCCTTATCGCCTTTGGAACCAGCCGGATGATGGACTGCCGCCAGTGCCGGAGCCTGCGCCGAAGCAAAAAAAGAAACAGAAGTAATATGGATATGAGTAAGGACTGGCCGTTCAAGGATGCGACCAACACCGCGACTTTCGCATCCCAGTACATCTTCAAAGGCGAGCCGATCCTTCGTGTCTATCACGATTGGGATGATGGCTCATGGCAATTCCATCCTGATCGAGACCCTGAGCAATCCGATATAAAGATTGTGTGCTTGGAAACAGTGTTCAAGCTCGATCCGACCGTCGGAGAGCTGAACGATCTGCCTCCGGGCTGGAAAGCCGAACGCACTAACTCACATGCCGCGTGGGTACGGTCACGGCATCATCCCTACCCTGTTTTCAAAGATGACGGCTTTTATCTTGATGATGCCACTGCGTATTCAGAGTTCTGCAAGATTCCGGATGCGAAGGATCGCGACGGACTTAAGACAGGACAAGTAGCGCAGCTGATATTCCGATTTGCAGACGAATGGTCAGAACGCCATGACAACGACTGCGAACGTATGTGGGTGGAGGTGATTGAGGTGAATGATGATTACGGAGATTATCGAGGACGCCTCTTGAACCAGCCTCATCTGCATACCGCCATCAATGAAGGCGACGAGATTTGTTTTCATCCCACCCATGTGTTTGCAATCAATGGCTGATTTACCAACAAATTTCCGCTGATCAGTTTCCCCACCCATGAAGCACCTCACTCTCATTGTTTCGTCATTCTTCATTGTGGCTTCGTTGTTCGCTGCGGAGCAGCGGCCCAACTTCCTGATCATCTACGCTGACGATCTCGGCTACGGTGATGTCTCGACTTACCATCCCTCGGACTGCCACACGCCGAACATCGACAAGCTGGCGGCGGAGGGCATGCTCTTCCAGAACATGCGGGCGAACTGCACGGTGTGCTCGCCTTCACGGGCCGCGCTGCTCACCGGGCGCTTTCCAGATCGCGTGGGGGTTCCCGGCGTCATTCGCACGAACCCGGAGGACTCGTGGGGTTATCTTGCGCCCGGCATTCCGACGATTGGGAATGAGTTGAAGAAGGTCGGCTATCATACGGCGGTGATTGGCAAATGGCATCTTGGGCTGGAATCCCCGAATACGCCGAATGAGCGTGGCTTTGACCTGTTTCACGGCTTCCTCGGCGACATGATGGACAGCTACACGACGCATCTGCGTCAGGGGCACAACTACATGCGCCGCAATGCGGAGGTCATCGACCCGCAGGGCCATGCTACGGACATTTTCGCGGGCTGGGCGGCGGATTACTTTCGTGAACGGGCGAAGGAGAAGCAGCCCTTCTTTCTCTACCTCGCTTTCAATGCGCCGCATTTCCCCATCGAGCCGCCGGAGGAATGGGTGGCCAAGGTGAAGGCGCGCGCTCCGCAGCTGGATGAAAAACGCGCGATGAATGTCGCGCTGGTGGAGCATCTGGATGATCGCATCGGGCAACTGCTGGCCGTCTTGAAGGAAACCGGGCTCGATCAAAACACCGTCGTTGCTTTTGGTTCTGACAACGGCGGCTCGCTGCCGCATGCGCAAAACAACGACCCCTGGCGGGATGGCAAGACCAGCCACTACGATGGCGGCCTGCGCGTGCCTTTCATGTTGCGCTGGCCGGGGCACATCAAGGCAGGATCACGCAGCGACTACGCAGGGCTGAACTTTGACCTTTTCCCCACTTTTCTCGAACTTGCTGGTGCGAAAGCTTCACCTGGCATTGATGCCATCAGCCTCGTGCCGATCCTCAACGGTGGCAGCATCGACGCACCGCGAGATCTCTACTTCGTCCGGCGTGAAGGTGGTGCGGCCTACGGCGGAAAAAGCTACGAGGCCATCATCCGGGGCGAGTGGAAGCTGATGCAAAACACGCCTTACAGCCCGTTGGAGCTCTACAACCTCAAGAACGATCCGCAGGAGAAAAACAACCTCAGCGGCAAGGCACCCAAGGTTTTCAAAGAACTCTCCACCGCCCTGAGTACGCACGTGCAGATCGGCGGCGCCACGCCTTGGCAGAAGCCTGAAACTCACGAGCCATGAAAAGCTTCTTGTTGATCCTTTCGACATTCGTTCTCTGGCATTCGTCATTCGCGGCACAGCCGAACATCATTCTCATCATGGTCGATGACTTCGGCTACGAGTGCGTCACGGCGAATGGCGGGGAATCATACCAGACGCCAAACATCGACAAATTCGCGGCCAGCGGGGTGCGTTTCGAAAACTGCCATGTGCAGCCGCTGTGCACGCCCACGCGTGTGCAGCTCATGACCGGACGCTACAACGTGCGCAACTACATCAACTTCGGCACGCTGCTGCGCACGGAGACGACCTTTGGCAATCTCATGAAAGGCGCTGGCTATGCCACCGGCATCTGCGGCAAGTGGCAGCTCGGGCACGAAGTGGACTCACCGCAGCACTTCGGCTTCGACGAATCCTGCCTGTGGCAGCAGACACGCCGCCCGCCGCGCTACGCGAACCCCGGCCTGGAATACAACGGCGTGGAGAAAGATTTTACTCACGGCGAGTACGGCCCCGCGCTGGTGAACGACTTCGCGCTCAGCTTCATCACCCGGAACAAAGAGAAGCCCTTCTTTCTGTACTACCCGATGATCCTTACGCACAATCCGTTCCAGCCGACGCCGGACAGCCCGGACTGGGATCCGACGATCAGCAGCGAGAACAAGCAGCAGTCGCCCAAGCACTTCGCCGAGATGACCGCCTACATGGACAAGCTGGTGGGCAGTGTCGTTGCCAAGCTCGAAGAACTCGGCATCCGCGACAACACACTGCTGCTCTTCCTCGGCGACAATGGCACCAACTCCGGCATCACCAGCCGCTTCAAAGGCGCGGACTACAAGGGCGGCAAAGGCAGCACCACATCGCACGGTACCCATGTGCCGCTGATCGTCAGCTGGCCCGCCGTGATGAAGCAGGGCCGCGTCTCCGCCGATCTGGTCAGCAGCACTGATTTTCTCCCGACCCTCTGCGCCGCCGCAGGTGTGAAGGTGCCTGAAGGCACCGATGGAGTGAGCTTTCTGCCGCAGCTCAAAGGTGACGCAGGCACGCCGCGCGAGTGGCTCTATACCTGGTACTCACCGCGGCAGAGCCAGGATATGACCGTGCGTGAGTACACCTTTGACCAGCGCTTCAAACTGTATCGCACCGGCCAGTTCTACGATCTGAGTACGGATGAACTGGAGAAGCAGGATATTGCCGCTACCACGCTGAGCAGCGAAGCGACCGCCGCCAAGACCAAACTGCAAACCGCTCTCGACCAATTCAAAGACGCCCGACCCATTGAGCTTGATCGCGAGTTCCAATCCTCGGGCAAAGGCAAGGCTGCGAAGAAGGCCAGGAAGAAGAACAAGAAGGAGTAGCGCAATGAGTTCTGAAATTAATTCCAAGTCGACGCAGAGTTGGATCTCAGGCGGGTAATCCATACACAACTATCCACCACTCCTATGAAACACTCCATTCTTGCCACCCTCCTCCTTGCCTGCCTGCTTTGCTCTGTGACTCAGGGCCAGCCCGCACCTTCTGTCCCCAGCCCAGCAGCCGTTCCTGAAGTTCAGCTCATGGGCACGCTCGAGCAGCGAGTCGCCATCGGTGGTGAAACCACCGGCTGGGTGCTGCGTTACGGTGAAAAGCAGCGCGTTCAGGTGCTCCTGCCGCCAGCGGCTTTTGCGTGGATCAGAGATGGCGTGGTTGTTTCCGTCAGCGGCGTCCATGCCACGAAGCATTACCCAGAGCGCGGTGATGTGGCGGTCTTCATCGTGAAGAAAATCAGCGAGGTGGTGCAATGATTCATCCGTGGTATGTTTGAACCTGCTGCTGCGTGTGCTGCGGCTCAGTTCTGAACCCCACCCCGCCGCACCCGATGTCCGACAAAAAATGGCAGATCAAGTGCCCGCATTGCCAACGCAGCATGCAGCTCAATGCGGACCAACTCAGTGCGCGGCACATGATCGGCAGCATGTCGGTGCTGAAGGATCCCGCCAATGCGCGGCGCATGCTGGAAGACTACACCATCGCCTGTCCGCAGTGCGACGCGCTGATGCCTTTTGAACCGCGCAGTGAATACCGCCGGCGCAAGGCGCTCGCTGTCAGCCGACGCATCGAACGACTGGTCTCTGAGCTGGAAAGCCTCAAAGGCAGTGAGCGCGATTTTCACGCGATGGCCGGCCAGCTGGGTTCCATTGTCCTGCAGATGCTGGAGACGGACATGCCTCTCGAAACGCTCTTCGACAGCGAGGACAAGCTGCTCGCCGTGTTTGCCGACGAAATCCGCAAAACCGATGCCGAGCCCAAGCGGCACCGCGCGTGGCGCTGGTTGCAGGAAACCTTTGCCATCGCCTGCTCCGGCATTGGCGAGCGTGATGATCTGCCGACAGCGCCAGTCGAAGACGTGGAGGAAAAGAGGGAGGCCCTGCTGCGTTCTCTGGATGAGCTTCATCAGGAGCAGCGCCAGTCGGCGACCATGGCTCAGCCGGCTCCCGCATCTGGGGCAAAGACGCAGGAAAGCCTGCGGTTTCAGTTCAAGCGGGCGCACGACAACAACGTGGAGGCCTTGGCGATTTCGCGTGATGGACGCATCGGGCTATCTGTCGGCTGGAACTCTTTCGTGCGCGTCTGGAACCTGGAGACCGGACAGGAACTGCCGCCCTTGAAAGCGGATGGCAACTTTCTCACCTCCGTGATCTTCCTGGGCGATGAATCACGGGTGGCCGCTGCGGGTCAAAGCGGTGCGTTGTGGATTTGGGACCTGGCGAGCGGCCGGGTGCTTCACTGCTTGCGCAAGCATTCCTTCACCATCTTCAGTCTCGCGGCCTCGGCTGATGGACGGCTGTTGATCACCGGCAGTGGCGACGGCACCGCACGGCTGTGGGACACGGTCAAAGGATCGCATGTGCGGAAGTTTGGAGGCTTCTTTGGCGGTACGCTTAACGGGGGTGTGGCTGCGGTGGCCCTTTCCCCTGATGGCGCGTGGGCGCTCACGGGCGGCGGAGATCATGCAGACACGGTCAAAGTCTGGGATACCAGCAACGGACAGCTGGCCAAAACGGCCCACTTTCTCGCACGTGCAATCAGTGCGGTCGCTTTTATGTCCGTGCGCTGGAAGGCCCTTGTGCTTTCGGGGTCCAAGCTGTGCGTAATGGATGTCACGGAAGGCAAAATCATCGATCGCCTGGCTGATTCCAATGACGATTATTTCACGGGGTTCCAGCTCGCTTCAGGTGGCCAATGGGCGGCGGCGGGATCTGGCGCCGAGGTTTGTGTCATCGAAGTCGGTGCCGATTCAAAAAGCAGCATCAGGCAGCGCCTGCGCGGCCATGAGCCGGGCATGTCGGTCAATGCCTGCGCGATCACGCCCACCGGTGGACGTGTCATGAGCGGAGGACATGACTGCTCGGTGATGGTGTGGGACACCGGCCTTTGATGGCCTCAGTGGCACAGCAGGCAGAGCACTGCCAGTCCCAGACTGCCTGCCAGCAGACCTAGTACGATCACTGCGCAGCCGGACTTTCCAGACGACCCAGAGGCGGGTCCGTTCATGAGGGTGCCACCCACATCGGCATTGGCAGAGCCATACCAAAAGGCCTTTTGTTTTTTGGTCATGTCTTCGTCCCATTTCAGGCTGGGCTGGGCATCCAGCAGCTTCTGGTATTCGGACGGCACCTGGGTCTCCGGTGACATGCGACGGATCAGACTGATGAGATTGCCAAAACAGAGAATCCCGTCGTCCCAGCTGTAAAACAAACGCACGGCGACCACGCGTGCGCGGATCTCTTCAATGAGCTTTGCGGCATCACGCAGGTTGCCCGTTTTGGCCAGTGCAGCGGCTTGATTGAGCTTCTCCGTCAGCCATTCCTCACTCGGTGAATCCACATGTCCGCGGCTGGCGGAGTTGCAGAACCTTTGGAAGTCATCATCCCAGTCGTAAGCCATGATCAGTGCAGGGTGAAATCATCGGAGCCGGAGCAGCGCAGTTGTCGCTGGGTGATGATCCGGCACTGACACATGCCAAGGAATAATCGACGGCGGTGCAGCCGTCAATCCGCCTCCTGCAAACAGGGAGCAGTCGTCTCTGCGTCACGAAGTGAAATTATTTTCAGGCCTCACGCAGAGTCGGCGCACGGACCGGTAATCCATCTGCAGAGAGGCAAATCAGCCGATCAAACTTAACCAACAAAATACAAACAACATCCGCATCCCATGAAAACGAAACTCATCCAAACCCTGCTGCTCCTTGTCGCCGTCTCCTCCATCACCGGAGCCCAGGCCGGCGAGTCGCTCTCCGATCGCATCAAGGAAATCTGCAAAGACCCACCCCGCCCTCGTGGGCCCACCGCCGTCGCCGCCGTCCGCGGGTAAGACTCACCACATCCTTCCACCCTTCACCCACTCCATCCCATGAAAACATCAATGCTTCACCTCTGCCTCCTCACCGCCGCCACACTCGCCTTTCATCCGAGCGCCCAGGCTGACACATGGATCCGCCCGCTGCCCATCAGCCCGCTGCCCCTGTGTCCGCTACCCATCTACCCGGCGCCCACTCCTGAATTGCCCAAGCCCTGCCGTCCCTGCGTGCCGCTGCCACCTACCGCTGATCCCTGGGATCAGCTGGCAGTGACCGGGACAGACGAGGGGTGCGTCAGGCTGCCGGGGAAACCCACCCGTCCGTCTTCCGCCAGCACAACGATGATTCCTGCCTGAATCGCCCCTGCATCAAACCACCTCATCTCTACTCATCATGAAAACATCAATCCATCTCGCGCTTCTCCTGCTTGTCACCTTGAGCGCTCCGCTTTCAGCAGCGGATTCCGATGACAAGCTCGACGCCGCCAAGAAACTGGTGGAGCGCATCAGCGAGGCGCAGCCTCCACGCGAAACCGGCAGCGGGCGCACGCCGGAACAGGCCATCAAGGAATACAAGGAGTCTGGCAGAGCGCCCGGCATCCGCCTGGAAGTCCACCCGGTGCCGCCGCCTTCTCTCTGAGAGGTCGCGTCAAACACAACGGCAAGCCCGGTTCCATGCGGGCTTGCCGTTTTCGTTTTGCCCCGTAGCCTGCGCGGCATGAGCAACGACGGCGAGATGTTTCCGCAGACGCGCTGGTCACAGCTGGCGCGGCTGAAAGACGGTGATGAAACGACCAAGAGCGAAGTGCTCGGCACGCTGTACCAGCTGTATCGCAAGCCGGTGCTGGCCTATCTCGCGCGGCGTGGCTTTGGCCATGAAAAAGCCGAGGATCTGGTGCAGGACTTCTTCCTCCACTCCATGCAGCATCAGTTGTTTGAGAAGGCGGAGACGGCGCGCGGGCGCTTTCGAGGCCTGATGCTTTCCGCGCTGCAGCATTACGCCGCCAATGCGCACCGGCATGATCAGGCGCAGCAGCGGCGGCCAGCGGGCGGATTCATTTCCGCAGATGAAGTGCTGGAAGAAGGCGGCAGCGCTGCGGTGATGGGTGTGGACAACCACACTCCGGAGGATGCCTTCACCCAGTCATGGGCGCGCATGCTCCTGGCACGTGTGGTGGACGCTCTGGACCGCGAGTGCCAGGCCACTGGCAAGCAGACGCACTTCAGCATTTTCAAACGCTTCATGCTTCTGCCCATTCTCGATGGCGTCGCGGCACCTTCGCAGCGCGACATGGCGGCCGAGTTTGGACTCACGGAAAAAGAAGTGGCCAACCGACTCGTCACCGCACGGCGCGCCTACCAACGGCTGCTGCGCGAGGAGATCGCCCAGTATGCGACGGACAGCGATGAGGTGGACGCGGAGGTTCGCGATCTCTTCGCCGCGCTCAGCCGCCCCGCTTGAATTCCGCCATGCCACCCGATGCCAATTCCCGCAGCTTGCGTGATCTGCTTTCCGCCCTTAGGCGCGGGCTGATCGATGCGAGTGAAGCGCGTTCCGCCATGACACCGGGTGGTTCGGTGATCGCACGCTTGGAGCGCGGCAATGCGCTGGAGGCAGGCGGTCTTGCAGACTTGCTTGGGCTGGACAGCGGCTCACAGGAAGAGGCCGATCTCACCCGCCAACTCCAGCACGAGTGCCGTTTTTTGGAGCAGGTGCCCTTTCAGCCCGGAGCCTGCATCGGCGGGAAATATGAGGTGCTCAAAATCCTGCATGGGGGGTTCGGGCTGGTGTACCTCTGCCGCAGCCTCGGACCGGAAACTTATCAGCGAGGGGATTCGCTCGCCGCATTGAAGAGCCCGCTGCCGCAGCATCTGACTGATCCGGATCTGTGCGAGCAATTCGTGGCGGAAGCTGTGAACTCCGTGGCGCTCACGTTGCATCCCAACCTCGTGCTCGCCTACGGCGTGGAAACGCACAACCGCATTCCCTTCCTCGTGATGGAGCACATCACCGGCGGGCGGACTTTGGCGGAGGAGATAGCGAAGGGCCGTACTGACTGGCGCAGTACTCTGCGTCATGGTCTCGGCATGGCGCGCGGACTGGCACATGCCTTCAAAGAGGAGCAGCTGGTGCATGGCGATCTGAAGCCTGCCAATGTACTGATCACCGCCGATGGCGTGGCGAAGGTCAGCGACTTCGGGCTTTCGCTCACCGGAGGCGATACCGGTCCTGCGGGACTCATTGCCGGCACGGACGGCTTCATGGCTCCTGAGATGGTGGCGCTGCGTTCGGGCCGCAGCATCGCGGCAGACGTGTATGCCTATGGCGTCACACTGCTGTGCGCGGTGCTTGGTCACTTTCCGCAGGCAGCATGTCCTGCGGAGCTCTGCACCACCGCCCGCATGCCGGAGCCGCTGGCCGTGCTGCTGCGGGAGTGCCTCGCCATTGATCCCGCTGCACGGCCCGCGAATTTCCAGGTCATCGCTTCACGTTTGGAGGCCATGTTCACCTCGCTGCTCGGAGCACCGCCTCCACGCACGACGGCTCCTGATTCACCGCTGCAGACGGATGCTATGGTCAATGCCGCGCAGACCTGGCTCAATCTCGGTCAGCCGCGCAAAGCCCATGCCGAGGCTGAACGTGCGCTGCGCCTGAACCCCGCCAACTGGAAGGCGCATCAGATTCAAAGCTGCATCCACATGGAACGGCGTGAGTTCGACACCGCATTTCGCAGTGCCGCGAAAGCCCACCAGCTGGCCTCTGACGAACCCGGCCCTCCGGCCAATCTCGCGCAAGCCGCGATGGGTCTTGGCCGCCGTGAGGATGCTTTGAGCTGGCTGGATCAGGCGCTCGAGCTCGCCTATGAATCCAACCGCATGGGCGAACTGGATGGCACCTCGCATCTTTTCATCGAACTTTTGCCCGCAGAGCAGGCCTGCAGCGTGCTGGATGCCATCGTGACTTCTCAGCCCGGCGCAGCGATCACCTGGAACAATCGAGCCATCCTTATGCGGCGGATGAAACAGCCCGAAGAAGCGCTGGCCAGTGCCGACCGCGCCATCGCCCTCAATGCTGCGTATGCCAAGGCCTGGGTGAACCGCGCCAATGCGCTCATTGAGCTGCACCGGTTTGCGGAAGCACAGACCTCTGCCTCCAAGGCGCTCGATCTCGATCCCTGCCTGCCGGGTGCCTACTGCGCCAAAGCCACGGCACTGGCCCAGCTCAATCAGCTTGCTGAAGCCCGCGCCGTGATCCGCAGCGGCCAGTCCATTCTTCCTGCCGACCCGCTGCTCCAGAAAGCAGCGCAGATGTTTGCACGGTGATCCCGGCTGCGATCAGGCATGCTCCTTCAATTTGCCGAAGGAACCTCTCATGCGCATCGTTCCCTCGCCATGCGCCAACCAGCAGCCCTCATCCTTTCGTCATTTTTAGTTTTGGCTTCGTCATTCGCGGCAGAGCCGCCGCCAAACATCCTCTTCGCCATTGCTGATGACTGGGGACCGCATGCGAGCGCCTATGGCACGCCGTGGGTGAAGACGCCGAACTTTGACCGCGTGGCGAAGGAGGGGCTGCTCTTCAGCCAGGCATACACGCCGAATGCGAAGTGCGCGCCCTCACGCGCCTGCATCCTCACGGGGCGCAACTCATGGCAGCTCAAGGAGGCGGCAAATCACATCTGCTACTTCCCGCCAGAGTTTAAAGGCTGGGGCGAGGCCCTGGCGGAGAAGGGTTGGAATGTGGGTTACACCACCAAAGGCTGGGGCCCCGGTGTGGCGGTGGATGCGAATGGCAAGCCGCGCCAGATGACGGGCACGCCCTACAACAAGCGCAAAGCCGAACCGCCCACACCCGAGATCCTGAACTGCGACTACGCGGCCAACTTCAGCGACTTCCTCAATGCCGCACCTGCCGGCAAGCCCTGGTGCTTCTGGTATGGCAGCGTGGAGCCGCACCGAGGTTATGAATTCGGCAGCGGTGTGGCGAAGGGCGGTAAAAAGCTCACGGACATCGATCACGTGCCTGCCTACTGGCCGGACAACGAGGTGATCCGCAATGACATGCTCGACTACGCCTTTGAGGTGGAGCACTTCGACCGGCATCTAGGGCGCATGATCGCCGATCTCGAAAAGCGAGGCCTGCTGGAAAACACACTCATCATCGTCACCGCAGATCACGGCATGCCCTTCCCGCGCAGCAAAGGCAACGCTAATGTGCAGGCCAATCATGTGCCGCTGGCCATGATGTGGAAGAAGGGTATTCTTCAACCGGGCCGCACGCTGAGCGATTTCGTGAGCTTCGTCGATCTCGCGCCCACGCTCGTTGAAGTGGCCGGTTTGAAATGGGGAGACACCGGCATGGCGGAGTCACCGGGCCGCAGCCTGATGGATCTCTTTGCCAACAAGCCCGCGCATGTGCGTGATCATGTGCTCATCGGCAAAGAGCGCACCGATGTGGGCCGCCCGCATGACTGGGGCTATCCGATTCGCGCCATTGTGACGAAGGACAGCGTCTTCATCGAAAATTTCGAGCCCTCGCGCTGGCCCGGCGGCAATCCCGAGACCGGCTACATGGACTGCGATGCCGGAGCCACGAAGAGTTTCATCATCGACGCGCACCGCAAAAATCCTGCCGATCCGTTCTGGCAGCTTTGTTTTGGATTGCGCCCTGGTGCGGAGTTCTATGACCTCAAGTCCGACCCCGATTTCGTGAAGAACTCGCCCGCTGATCCACGCGCCACAGCACTGCGTGAGCAGCTTCACACCGAGCTCAAAGCACAGGGCGATCCGCGCATGTTTGGCCAGGGCGAGATCTTCGACAAATACGAGCACGCCTCCAAAGCGAATGTTGGATTCTACGAGAAGTTCATGAGCGGCAAGCCCATGAAAGCCGGATGGATCAACCCCAGTGACATTGAACCCAAGCCCGTCCTGCCATGAGATTTTCTTTTCTGCTCATCCTTGTTTCGTCGTTCTGCGTTTTGCAGTCGTCATTTTCGGCCCCGCCGAACATTCTTTTCATTCTCTCCGACGATCACAGCTACCCCTTCATCCACTGCTACGGACGTGAGGAGATGAAGACGCCGAACCTTGACCGCTTCGCCGCCGAGGGGATCATGTGCCGGCGCATGTTCACGGGTGCGCCGCAGTGCGTGCCTTCGCGTGCCACGATTATGACCGGGCGCTCGCCGGTGGCCTGCCGCATCACGCGGTTTTCATCACCGCTGCCGCGGGATGAGATCACCTTTCCGGAGATCTTGCGGAAGGACGCAGGCTACTTTGTTGGCTGCTGCGGACGGACGTATCATCTCGATGGTTCGGGGCGCAGCCCGGAGGCATCCGCGCAGGTGTTTGATGAGCATCACATGGTCACCTTCAAGGATCGCTTTAACTATGTCGATGCGAGCGGTCAGGAGAATGTGCCGGCGAAGATGAATGAGTTCTTTGACCAGCGTCCGAAGGACAAGCCTTACTTCCTGTGGGTCGGTTTCAGCGATCCGCATCATGCCTGGAACACCGGCAAAAATCCGCCTGACCCCGCGAAGCTCAAGGTGCCCGGTTTTCTGCCGGACCTGCCTGGCGTGCGCAGCGATCTCTCCGCCTACGAAGGGGAGATCGAGCATTGCGACGGCGATTTTCAGCGCGTGCTCGACATCGTCAAAGAGCGCGCCGGACTGGAGAACACGCTCATCATTTTCATGGGAGACAACGGCATGGCATTCCCCAGCGGCAAAGGCTCGCTGCATGATCCCGGATTGAACGTGCCGCTGCTCGCGTGGTGGCCGGGTGTGATCAAACCGGGAGGCGACTCCAGCGCGCTGATCTCTGGAGAAGACATCGCGCCCACCTGCCTCGAAGCCGCCGGACTGCCGGTGCCCGAGCGCATCAGTGGCGTGAGTTTTCTGCCGCTGCTCAAAGGCGCGAAGTTTGAAAAAGAGCGCCAGCACATCTTTGCCGAACGCGGTCCGCATGGCAGCGCCACCTTCAATGAAAGCACCACCGCCAGCGGGGTGGACTACAGCCGCTGCGTGCGCAGCGCGCGCTACAAGCTCATCTACAACGTCACCCCGAACCTGCGCTACACGCCTGTGGACAGTGCGGGCGATCCGAGCTGGAAGGACATCACCCAAGCGCACGAGGACAAGACGCTGGCGACCGAGTTTGAAGATCTCTGGTTCACGAGTCCGCGCCCTGTGTATGAACTTTACGACCTCAAGGAAGACCCGAATGAGCTGCACAATCTCTACGGCCAGAAAGGTCTGGAGGAAGCCACGCTGGAGCTGAAGACTGCGCTCCAAAGGAAGATGATCCTCGACTTCGATTATCTGCCGCTGCCCATCGCTGGTGAGGCGAGGCCCAAGGGCAAGGCGCAGGCGAAAAACAATCCCAACCGCGCCGAGCAGTTCAAGAGACTCGACATCGATCATGATGGCAAACTCAGTCGTGAGGAGTTCAGCGCCAAACGCGATCCCGCCGATGCCGCCGCATGGTTCAAAGCCCGCGATGTGGATGGCAACGGCTCCATCGACGCCGCCGAATACACCGCCAGCACCGTGCCCAATCCACCCAAATAATGATGCTTATGAAACGCCTCCTCATCTTCCTCACTCTCTGCCTCTCTCTGCGCGCCGACTTCATCATCCCGGTCTTTTCCGACGACTTCTCCCGTGATGAAGCCACGCCGGGCAAGGAGGACATCGGCAACGGCTGGACCAGCAACAGCGCGTGGCGCGCCAAGGGGCATCAGCAGGTGGATCTCATCGACGGCTACATGCATGTGACCAAGCATGCCGAGGCTGATCATGGCGTGGCGATCTTTCACGCGGCGGAGTTTCAGGACGGCATCGTGCAGTTGAAGTTCCGGCTGGGAGAAGGCGATGATCTCGGTGTCGATTTCGTGGATCGTGAGCTCAAGACCGTGCACGCGGGACATCTCTGCATCGCACGTGTGACCAACAAGGCGGTGACAATCACCGATTCGAAGACCGGCGGCATGGACAACGAGATCCGCGCCCGCCGCGAGAAAGGCGACAAGTCACCTGAACTCGCCGCTCTCCTCAAATCCAAAACCAAATCCTTCAAGCTCGACCTCAAGCCCAACGAATGGCACAGCATGAACATCAAGATCGTCGGCGACCAGATGACCGTCCGCATCGACGATCTGGAAGCCGTTTCATTCAGCAGCAAAGGCATCGCCCATCCAACGAAACGAATGATCACCCTCGCCGTGAACAAATCGGCGGATGTGGATGACGTGAAGGTTTCGAAACTGAAGTGAGTTTTTAACTCCTGCCATGCGCTTCATCCTCTTCCTCGGTCTCTTCGCCACGGCGTCTTTGGCGCAATCCCAGCATGAGGTTGTCCCTGGCTGGCCGCAGTTGCCGGAGGGCATGTGCTCGGCCTTTGTGCCGGGGTCGGTGTCGATGCGCAGAACCGCGTGTACGTTTTTCATCGCAGCGGCCGGGTGTGGTCCAAGCCGTTTCCCAAAGAGGCCATCGCTGCGCCAACCGTGAGTGTGTTTGATGGCGCGACGGGACGGCTTCTCAATAGGTGGGGGGCGAAGCGCTTCATCATGCCGCATGGGCTCACGGTGGATCACGCGGGCAATCTCTGGCTCACGGATGTGGGCCTGCATCAGGTCTTCAAATGTTCGCCGACTGGCGAGGTGCTGCTCAGCTTGGGCGGGGCGGGTGTGCCCGGCAGCGATGACAAGCATTTCAATCTGCCCACGGATGTGGCGGTGCTTTCAGACGGCTCTTTTTACGTGAGCGACGGCTACCAAAACACGCGCGTGATGAAATTCACCGCTGACGGCCGCTTTGATTTTCAATGGGGCACGAAAGGCCGTGGGCCGGGTGAGTTTCATCTGCCGCATGGCATCACCGTGGATGCGCAGGGACGCGTCATTGTCTGTGACCGCGAGAATGAACGGCTGCAGGTCTTCGATGCGAAGGGGGCATTCCAGCATGAATGGAAAGGCCCGCAGATCGGCAAACCGTATGGCATTGCTACTGCTCCTGACGGCCATCTGTTCGTCATTGATGGCGGTTCTCCCTCCTTGAAGCCGCAGATGCGGGGCAAGGCGGTGGAGCTGGATCCTGCCGGGAAGGTGCTGGACACCTTTGGCAGCCACGGCAAAGCAGCCGGGCAGTTTCAGCTCGGGCATGACATTGCGGTTGGCCCGGATGGTGCGGTTTATGTCGCTGAAGGAACCGGTGCGCGGGTGCAGAAGTTTGTGCGCAGGAAAGCGGCGGAGTGATGGTTGCCTCACCTCTCACACTGGTTCGGTGTTCGGACCAAGGGTTTGCTGCGAAAGCAAACACAGCGCTCGCGTAATCTCCAGCATCATGACTAATCGACGCCGCTTTCTTGCCACCACGACCTCCGCACTTGCCTTTCCGTTCATCGCCCGGGGAGCCGCGCCTGTAGCGAAGATCATTGAGACCAAGGTGATCTCCCAGCAGCCGGAATTTTATCATGGCTGGCCGACCGTGGTGCGCAGACAAAATGGCGAGCTGTGGGTTTCGTGGTCCGGCGGCCGTGAATCGCATGTGTGTCCCTTTGGGCAGGTGCATGCCATGACCTCGCGTGACAACGGCGCCACCTGGACCTGGCCGCGTGTGCTGCTGGACACGGCAACGGATGATCGCGACTCCGGTGTGCTGGAGACGGCCAAGGGCTCTCTCATTGTCAGCACCTTCACCTCGCTGGCCTATGAAGATCATTTCAAGAAGGCCAGCACCTTTGCCGAGCACACGGACAAGGGCTGGACCTCGAAAACCATGCCGCAGGAACAGTTTGTGAAGTGGAAGGCTGCGCATGAGCGCCTCAATGATGAAGAGCGCAAAGCGGAGCTCGGCGAATGGGTGATCCGCTCCACCGATGGCGGCAAGTCCTGGTCCACCCGCATCCCCACCATCGTGAACAGCCCGCATGGCCCCATCCAGCTCAAGGATGGACGCTTGCTCTATGCGGGGAAACAACTCTGGACCACCGACAAAAAGGTCGGCGTGGCGGAGTCGAAGGACGACGGCCAAACCTGGCAGTGGCTGGCGGAAATCCCCACGCGCAAAGGAGACAACGCCGTCAGGTCGTATCACGAACTGCATGCGGTCGAGGCGGCGGACGGCACGCTGATTGCGCAGATCCGCAATCACAATGACGCCAACAAGGGCGAGACGCTGCAGACGGAGTCCAAGGACGGCGGCAAGACCTGGAGCGAACCACACAGCATCGGTGTGTGGGGGCTGCCCACCCATCTGCTGCGCCTGCGCGACGGCCGCCTTGTTATGACCTACGGCCACCGCCGCAAGCCTTATGGCAATCAGGCCCGCATCAGCAGCGACAACGGGCAGACTTGGAGCGAAGCCATGATCCTCTCCGGCGATGGCATTGGCGGTGATCTCGGTTATCCCAGCACCGTCGAGCTGGCCGATGGGACGCTGCTGAGCGTGTGGTATGAGACGATGAAGGAGCCGAAGCTGGCGGTGCTGAGGCAGGCCACGTGGCGGATCGAGTGAGGGCGGCTCAAGGAGGGGAGCGCGGAATGAATTCCGTGCTCCTTGTGCAGCAGCACGGCACTGCGCTACATTGCGATCCTGCCATGAAATGTTTTCTGCTCCTGTCTGTCTTCCTCTTTGCGCTGTGCAAGCTGCATGCGCAAACCACACCACCCGAAGCCGCGCCTGCCCAGCTCAAACTCAACGCACCGCTCGATTACCAGGTCTTTCAACGCAGGGATGCTCACCAAGGGAACATCACGATCTCCGGCGTGTTCGCACAGATGCCGAACGAGGTCTTGGTACGATCCGTGGTGAATGGACAAACCAGTGGCTGGACACCGCTCAAGGCAGCGATCAATGATTTGTCATTCAGCGCAGGATATGAACTGCCCGCAGGTGGCTGGCACCGGCTCGAACTTCGCACCAAGCTGAACGGCAAGGTGATCGAAGAGGCGACGGTCGAACACGTCGGCATTGGTGAGATTTTCATTGTCGCCGGTCAGTCAAACTCGGCGAACCACGGTGAAGAAAAGCAATCCACGCAGACAGGTCGTGTCTCGGTCTGTGATGGCCGGCGCTGGCAGCTTGCGAACGATCCGCAGCCCGGCGCCAGCGGCCAGGGCGGCAGCTTCATGCCGCCGCTTGGCGATGCACTGGTGGAGAAATTCAAGGTGCCGGTCGCCTTCATCCCCTGTGGTATCGGGGCGACCAGTGTGCGGGAATGGCTGCCGAAAGGCGTGCCGTTTCCGCAACCTCCAACGATCGAATCCCGTGTGCAGAAGCTCCCCGACGGCGAGTGGGAAAGCAACGGCACGGCCTATGCCAGATTGCTTCAGCTCATGCAGGGCGCCGGCCAGCATGGCTTTCGTGCCGTGCTCTGGCATCAGGGCGAGAGTGATGCGAACCAGAAGGACCCAAATCGCACACTGCCAGGAAAGATGTATCGCGAGCATCTGGAAAAAATCATTGCCAGCTCCCGCCGCGACATCGGCTGGCAGGCTCCGTGGTTTGTCGCCCAGGCCAGCTACCATGTGCCGGGAGATGAAGGCTCCCCCGACATCCGCTTGGCACAGGCATCCCTGTGGCGGGACGGCATCGCTCTCGCTGGGCCGGACAGCGATGCCCTCAAGGGCGAACTCCGCGAGCGAGGTGGCAAGGGCGTGCACTTCAGCGGCGCAGGCCTGCGTGAGCATGGCAGCCGTTGGGCCGCTCAAATCATTCCCTGGCTGGAGCGGGAGTTGAAATGAAGTGTTCTGCGCGAAAGACTCGGGCCTGCCGCCCGCTTCTTATGTCCATGCTACTCCGCCATCTCCTGCTCTCCACGATATTCATCACTCCGTGTCTTGCTGAATCCAACTGGCCGCAGTTTCGGGGTGAGGGCGGGCTTGGGCTCGGCACGGGGAACCCACCGGTGGAGTTTGGTGCGGGGAAGAATGTGAAGTGGCAGGTGGAGGTGCCGTTTGGGCATTCGTCGCCGTGCCTCTGGCAGGACAAAATCGCGCTCACGGGGCTGGATGGCGGTAAGCTGGTGACGCTTTGCCTGAGCCGGAAGGACGGGCATGAGCTGTGGCGTGCGGCGTCCCCGGCGGAAAAGGTGGAAGGCGCGCACCGCATCGGAAGCCCGGCCACTCCGACGTGCTGCACGGATGGTGAGCGATTGATCACTTACTTCGGCTCATACGGTGTGCTGGCGTATGACTGGAATGGCAAGGTGCTGTGGCAGAAGCCGCTGCCTGCGCCGATCGTGGAGTTTGGCACCAGTGCCTCGCCCATCATCGCGGATGGCAAGGTGATCATCGTGGCGGATCAGGATGTGGGCAGCTACATGATCGCGCTGGATGTGAAGACGGGTGAGCCCGTGTGGCGCGTGGATCGCAGCGAATTCCGCCGGAGTTTTTCCACGCCGTTCGTGTGGAAGCATGATGGCATCGAGGAACTCATCGTGAGCGGATCGCTGCGGACGCGCAGCTATGATCTCAAGGACGGCAAGCTGCGCTGGTCTGCCAGCGGCATGGCGCGTGTGTCGAATACGAGCCCCATTGCGGTGGGGGATGTGCTGATCGTCTGCGGCTGGAACGCGGGCGGGGATCCGGATGACCGTGTAGAGATGGAGCCGCATGACGCCTTCCTTGCTGCGCATGATGCGGACAAAAACGGTCTGCTCAGCGAGAAGGAGTTTCCCGAGGGCCCCTTGCGCGACCGCTTCACGATCATCGATGCGGACAAGAACGGCACGGTCAACCAGGCCGAGTATGACGCCATGCGCGACATCTTCGCCAAGGCGGCGAACCAGCTCTTTGCCATCAAGGCCGGTGGCAGCGGCGACATCACGGACACGCATGTGATCTGGCGGCAGACGAAGCAACTGCCGTATGTGTTTTCTCCCGTCATTGCCAACGGGCGCGTCTTCACGGTGAAAGGTGGCGGGCTGGCCTCAGCGTATGATGCGAAGAGTGGCAGCCCGATCTTCCAAGCAGAGCGGCTTGATGCTTCCGGCGAGTACTATGCTTCTGCGGTGACTGCGGATGGGCGCGTGTATGTGACGTCCCAGCGTGGCGTCGTCTCGGTGATGGATGCGGCGACTGACACGCTGAAGGTGCTGGCGAAGAATGATCTCAAAGCGCCTGTGTTCGCCTCGCCTGCGATTGTGGATGGCGTGATCTATGTGCGCACGAACAAGCACCTGTGCGCTTTCGGTCACTGAGAGATGCGCTCATTGCGAATCAGCAGCCAGAACGCGGCGGCAATGATGTAAAGTGCGCCAAAGCCGGCCAGCACGGCATTCCAGCCACCGGCGTGGGCGAGCAGCCAGGGCACGAGGATGGGGAAGGCTGCGGCGCCCAGATTGCCGCACATGTTGGTCGTCGCGCTGAGGGTGGCCACATGGGGGCCGCCGATGTTCATCACGGTGGCGCCGAGGCAGGGATTGGCCGTGGCGGCGCAGAACATGCCCACGCTGATCACCAGCACGGCGATCACCGGATTCGCGACAAACCAGGCGCAGAAAATCAAACCTGCACACAGCAGCAGGGCGGTGGCGGTCAGGCCCTGCCGCGCAAGGCGCTGGCTGCCCGTCCGGCGCAGCAGCGCATCTGACAGCAGGCCGCCGGCCATGCAGCCCGTCACATCGGCCAGCAGCGGCAGTGTGGTGAGCCAGCCGGAACCGAGGATGGTCACCCCGCGTGCCTCCTGCAGGTAGGTGGCAAACCAGCTGGCAAAGAAAATGTACCCTGCCGCACGGCAGAACTGCTGGATACACAGGCACCACAGCGCCGGACTCCGCAGCAGCAGCCCCCACGGCACGCGCGGAGTTTCTGCGGGCTCATGCGGAGCGTCCTGTTCGATCTGTGCGCGTTCGGCGGCATTCACCGCCGGATGGTCCGCAGGCCGGTTCCGGTACCAAATCGCAAACCACGCCGCCCACAGAACGCCGGGCACGGCATACCACACGAACATCCAGCGCCAGCCGATGCTCACCACGAGCCAGGCCGTCAGCGGCGCGGCGATGATGCTGCCCACGGACATGAAGCCGCTGAAAGCACCCGAGGCCGAGGCCTGGGCCGTGCGTGGAAACCAGCGCGCCATCACCGTGGTGCCCACGGGCACCAGTCCGGCCTGCGCCATGCCCATGAAGGCGCGTGCGCCCGTCATCACGGCCAGATTTCCCCAGGCCAGACACGCGGTCGCCAAGGACCACAGCACGCCAAACAGCGACAACGACCAGCGCGAGCCCAGCCGCTGCGCCAGCATGGCCGCAGGGATCTGACACAGCGCATAGGGCCAGAAGAACGAGCTCATAAGCATGCCCGACTGCTCCTTGGTGATGCCGAGCTCCGCACGGATGGTGCTCTCCGCCGGTCCCACGCCGTTGCGCGTGAAATACGCCAGCGCCGCCCCCGCGCAGATGCCTGCGAGGACGATGAAGCGTGTGCGGGTGGGTTTCATGGCGTGAAGATCACCAGTCCGCGACGCCACCATCGGGGCTGAACTCACGCAGCACGATCTCCTGCTGGAAGGGATGCTTCTTCACTTCCGCTTCGTTGATCGTGATGCCGAGTCCGGGCTTGGTGTTCGGGCGGACGATGCGGCCTTGTTTTTCGATGATGAAGCCTTCCTCCACGACGTCCTGGCGCCACGGCACATCGTTGTGGACGGTTTCGCAGATGATGTAACTGGGCTGTGAAAAGCCGAACTCCAGTGAGGCGGCGGTGCTCACGGGTCCTTGCGGATTGTGCGGTGCGAGAGAGATGCGATGCGCCTCTGCCAGCGCGGCGATGCGCTTGGCGGCACTCAGCCCGCCGCAGTGGGTGATGTCGAGCTGGCAGATCTCGACCGCGCGTTTTTCAAACATGTCCTTGAAGGCCTCCAGGTTCGTCACGCGCTCGCCACTGGCCACGGGTGTGGTGAGTGCGGCATTGATGCGGGCGAGTCCGTCCACGCATTCGGGCCAGCAGGGTTCTTCGAAGAAGTAGAGGCCGAAATCATCCAGGGCTTTGCCAAACTTTAGCCCCATTGCGGGTGAGGGCCGCGCATGGCAGTCCACCATGATGTCGATGTCCGGCCCCACGGCATCCCGCATGGCGGCCACGGCGGCGGCAGCGGCGCGCACGGGCTTCTGGCCCTCGATGGGCATTGTGCTGGGCACCGCCATGCTTTTGAAGGCGGTGTAGCCATCTGCCACGGCGGCCTGTGCCAGCTCCGCGAAGCGTTTGGCGTTGTCGGCAGGTGTTTGATAAAAGTCCTCCATCTTGCCGCCGCCGAGGTGGCAGTAGGTGCGCACAAAATCACGCACCGGACCGCCGAAGACCTTGGAGAGCGGCATGTTCGCCACCTTGCCCACGATGTCCCACAGCGCGAGGTCGATGCCTGCGATGGCCGTGGCGCGCACGATGCCGTGCCCATGCCAGAAGTGCTGCCGGTACATCACCTGCCAAAGGTACTCCACCCGCGTCGGGTCTTCGCCGATGAGGAGATGCGACATGTCCTCGATGGCACCAACAATGCTGCGCGTGTGCCACTCCAGCGTCGCCTCGCCCCAGCCGATGAGACCGGGCTGGTCCGTGACGACCTTGACGAAGATCCAGTTTCGCATCCGCGCGTGGCAGACGAGTGTTTCGATGGCGGTGATTTTCATGGGTGGATAGTGGTGGGCAAGTCTTGGGTTCGAGTTTGAAGCCAGCTTTCATAGGCAGATGCCATGCTGGCGGCGGCATCGGTTGGATCAACACCTCCGACCAAGGTTGCCAGTCCTGGGCAAAAGACATCGCCATCAAGACAAGGTTCGCGGTCAATCAATCGCAACGCTGCACGCAATGCCCTGCCCGCGTGGGAGGCTGGGACTGTTTCGGGTATTTCCATCGTTGGAGCTACGATCAGGTATGGAATCTTTTCATGGCCCGTGCTCACTGCCAGCGCGGCACCCACAGGAAGCATTCCCTCGGGTCTGCGTTGAATGGCTGTTTGCACGGTGGACTGAATCGATGGCCCAAAGAAATGATAATAGGCCGCATCCATCCCGCCATCCATGTACCCGAAGCTGTTGGCAGGAGAGATGACACAATGCGAAGCTGCGGCGAGGATGTCGCCACAGATAACTTCAACCTCTTCGTGACTGGCAAACGCAGCCGCAAGGGCGTCGGCGACTGCTTGATTGATGTCCACGAAATGGAGTCTCATGGCAGGTCTTGCAGTCGTTTGGAAAGGGATTCGATTAACTGCTCCAGACTGCCAGCTGCGACAACAGCGATGGTCTCCTGATAGATGCCGGTGTCGTAAAGCTCACGCGGTGGCAGGTAGGAGGCGCCCCAGTCGGCGGCGATGGTGGCGACGATGATGACTTGATCCGGGAAACGGCGGCGCAGTTCGGTTTGCAGGAGGCTGTAGCTCTCTCCCTGCACGCCGACCCATACTGCATCGCCCATGTGCCAGACGACGACTTGCAGCGGGTAGCGGTCTCCCGGCGGAAGCTGGTGGAGACGATGCAGCAGGCGGGTTTTGCGCTCGCTCATCGCACGGCATTCGGCCGCGCGGGGCTCATCGCCAGCGGCGCGCGCGGCGGCCTCGGCGGCCTGGAATTGATCGAGTTCGGCCTGCACCTGCGCCACGGTGGGCTGGCCGGGGCGGTAGTGCAGCGGTTCGTGCCAGCGCTGGAGCTTCCACCCGGCTTTGGTGTCCAGATCGATCTTCTCGTGCTTCCACGCGCCGAGGGTCGCGCCGGAGACGACGGGGCCTTGATAAACGAAGGTGGTGCCTGCGGCGGGCAGTGCGGTGAGGGTGGAGAGCGCGGCGTAACCCAGCTCGCGACCGTTGCGATCCGCGACGGCGGTGTCGCCGACGAAGCCCTCGCGCGGGCCGAGCTCGCCGCTGGCACCTTGCAGAAACAGGCAGGGCGCGGAGGTCTCGCGCTCCACGAGCTCGCGCATCGCGCCGATGTAGTCGGGGCTGATGAGCGTGTTCTCCCACGCGAGCGTGGTGGGATGGCAGGCGTAGTTCACGATGCTGGCGAGCATCCGCCCGTCATCCGTCGTCACGCGTGCCACGATCACGCTGTCATCCGCAGGCACGCCGGGATTGTGGCCGCAGATGAACTGGCTGCCGTCCCAGAAATCGCGCTGCGTGGCCAGGCTGCAGCGGCCCCGGCCATAAACGATGCACGCCGGCACCAGCGAGGCGAGGCATTGCCGCACGAGCTGGCCTGCTTTCTCGCCCAGCGCATGCAGGTAGGGCGGGATCAAATCGCCACCTGGCAGTGCGGCGCGGTCCAGCCCCATGAGGCCCGCGCCATGGGTGTGGGAGAAGACCACGAGCACCTCCTCCGGCGCAACGCCGCCGATCGCGGCGGCTTGCTTGACGAGTTGCTCGTGCTCGGTGGCGCCCATCACGCAATGATCCAGCGCGAGGAGGATCTGCCGCTGCTTTGCATCCATGGACTCAAACACCGCCACCGTGGCCCGCAGCGGCCGGTGCACCCCGGTGGCGCGCTCATGCTTCGCCGCGCCCCACATGCGGTAGTAGATGTCCGCTGGAGGCGTGATGTCACACCACGCGAGCGCAAAGCGGCATCGGCTTTGCGGTGTGGGGTCTTCGGTGCGGGAGGGCTGGCGCATGAGACTTGGTAGAATGATGAGGGGTAAAATGATGAAAAGGCCCGAATCCTTCAAAACATCCTTTTACCCGTCATTATTTTACCGCCGGCTGCTTCGTGCTGCCATGAAGCTGTCTGCCTGTCCTTCTGGTCTGTTTGTCATACCAGAGATTATTTGACTATCTGGCTGCGTAGTTCTGCCATGAAGCTGATTCTCTTCTCCTGCCTGGTTCTTTGCTCCTTCTCTGCATTTGCTGCCGACGCCATCGACATCGGCTCCCGTCGCGAGCTGTTTGTGGATGACCTCCTCATCGCCAAACTGAGCGGCAAGGCGGAGCAACTGCTGCATCATCCGCAGATTCAGGAGATCGCTCTGGAGCATGACCTGCCGTGGGAGGGCAGCGGCAGCGGGTATCACAGTGTCTTCAAAGATGGAGACAAGTACCGCATGTACTACAAGAGCTGGCAGCTCACCGTGACAGCACCGGGCAAAGTGAACACCGGTGAGCATCCGCTCTTCACCTGCTACGCAGAGAGCGATGACGGCATCCACTGGCGCAAGCCGGAGCTGGGCCTGCATGACTTCAAGGGTTCGAAGGCCAACAACATCGTCATTCCCCATGGCAAGATGGGCAAGGTGGACCCCGATGGCGGTCATCCTGCCGTCTTCAAAGATGAAAATCCCGCCGCGCCTGCGGACGCGAAGTACAAGGCCATCGTGCGCTCGAATTCGCCGAAGGGACTGCTCGCGCTGAAATCGCCCGACGGCCTGCGCTGGTCGCCGATGGCAGATGCGCCTGTCATCACGGACGGCGCGTTTGATTCGCAGAACCTCGCATTTTGGGATGCGCACAGCGGGCAGTATCGTGCCTACTGGCGCTATTTCACCGGCGGCACCACGGATGAAAAGAACTGGAAGCCCACGGGAGACCGCGCCATCCGCACCGCGACCTCGAAAGACTTCATTCATTGGGAAAACCAGCACGATCTGAGCTACGTCGATTCCCCCAGCGAGCAGCTCTACACCAACCAGGTGAAGCCCTACCACCGCGCGCCGCATCTGCTGCTCGGCTTTCCCACGCGCTACACCGAGCGCGGCTGGTCCGACAGCATGCGCGCGCTGCCAGAGCGCGAGCACCGCGAATGGCGCTCCAAGGCCAGCGACCGCTACGGCATGGCCATCACCGAGGGTTTGTTCATGAGCAGCCGTGACGGCGTGAAGTTCAAGCGTTGGAACGACGCCTTCCTGCCGCCCGGCATCGAACGCCCCGGCACCTGGAACTACGGCCATCAGTACATCGCGTGGCATCCTGTGGAGACGAAGTCGGCGCTCGAAGGCGCGCCCAACGAGCTCAGCTTCTACGCCACCGAAAGCTACTGGACCGGCAAGAGCAGCCAGCTCCGCCGCTACACCCTGCGCCTCGACGGTTTTGTCTCCATCCGCGCTCCGATGAGTGGTGGCGAGCTGACCACGAAGCCCCTCACCTTCACCGGCAAGGCGCTCACGATGAACTTCGCCTCTTCCGCTGCGGGTGGCATTCAGGTGGAGATTCAGGATGCCGCTGGCAAGCCCATTTCTGGATTCGCGCTCGCCGATTCGCAGCCCGTCTTCGGTGATTCCATCAACCGCACCGTGACCTGGAAAAGCGGTAGTGATGTGAGCGCGCTCGCGGGGAAAGTCGTGAAGCTGCGCTTTGTGCTGAACGATGCGGATTTGTATTCGATCAAGTTTGAGTGAGGCGAAACTTTGACATTGTCGCTAAAATATTTGTTTCGAGTTTGACATTGTCAGACATCCGCTGTCTCATGCATTGGGAGAATGCATTATGCGTGATGACCTTCATAAATCCGCACCTGTTCGAGCCGTCTGGAAACGGTTCTTGCGCAGTTGCCTCAGAGAAGCAGAAAGAGGTGAGACTGCTGAACAGCGGTGTACCGAGGCATTGAGACAGGATTGCAATTCTGAATTTACGCCGAAGTTTTTGTCCGAATTGCGCCGCTTAGCCGCCGAAGCTGAATCCGACCTGTTTGGAGGCAATGTGCGTTATGCCAATTCTTCGGTGCCCCTCGGTGGTTCCGGCAGTGTCCTTGAAGAACAGTTGTTAACTTGCGTAAGGATGCAGGTTAAAACCAAAACCCTATCTTCTGAGACACTTAAAGACGCGATAACGGCAGTAATCAAACAACGTCTTTCAGCCATGGTAAACGCCGCGCATGGGCATGTGCAGCGTGAGGGCAAAGGGAGGGAGGCGGATAATACTCTAAAGGAAATTAGACGCTGCGCATCATTAGTCGTGCCTGGAGAAATTGCGCGTGAACTGATTGAGAATGGCGGGCATCTCGCAAAGCCAAAACGGGTGGCGTCCATGGTTTCATTGGACGAAAACCTCTTATCTTATTAATAGTCATGACTGAAGTCACTGAAGTTCAGGCTAGTTTTGATAAAATTAATCCTTCCAAAGGTAGCCATCTTTCATGCCTCATTGGCCGTGATGTTAAACTCTGTACAAAACGCCTTGAGAATTTCTGCTTTAAACCAGTCAGTGAACTCGATAACGAGTTAGTGTTGCTGGTTGGTGTGGTGTCATTTGCCGACCGATCTATTCGGCGGCACTTAAGTAAGGGCTGGTGTCGGCGAATTCGTATTGTTATGCCGGTCGGAAATCCCAGCTATTGGCAGCGCGCCACTATTAGGGATTCTCTAGAAGATGCCCTAAACTTCCTGACCGGTGATTCTTGGAGCTTTGAATTTATCCAACGTGATGAAAAGCTTCCAAAGTTAGACCAGCACGAACTTGATTTGAGTGCAGAAAATACCGTTGTGATACCTTATAGTCAATGGACTAGACTCTTTTGCGCAGTCTAAATTGCTTAAGCTTGATGGATTCGACCTCACCCCAATTCGAATCACAGCAGCCAATAAGGGTCTCTCTGGAAATAGGGATTGGATATATGATTCTGATGGGTCTCGATACAGGCGTGTTTCAGTGCCAGTTCACATCGCTGCAACAACCCACGCCGAGCCAACTTATCGCACTCGAACCTTTATTTTCTCGGTACTTGCGGGCCTGACTGCTCATTTGGCGAGTTCACAATATATTGTGATACCGGAGGCCGGTCAAGGCTCGTTTGGGCCTTCCTTGATTCCTGTTGGCGGAGAGTCGCCTCATCGAGGTTCTCATCCTGGCTTTACTCGGCGAATGACCGCATTTTTTAATGCATTCTGGGGAGAAAAGATCGAAATCAAACATCCTCAAGTGTGGCGCACCAAAGGGCAGGTTTTACTACGCTTGTTCGAACATGACAGGCATGAGGGTTGGCTTTCTACACACTCGTGCTCACAGGGTCCACGGCAAATTCGCACAGAAAGACGTAAAATTTTGCACTGCGGACTCTGTGCAGGTTGCCTCCTTCGCCGGATGTCAGTCCATTCAGCAGGTTTGAAGGAGCCAACTGATCATTATTTTTGGCCTTATCTGAAAGCACCTTCATTGGAAAGAGCAATATGCGGCGATGCACGGCGCGGACCAAGCGAAAATGACTTTGATATTGCAGCACATGCGGTAATGGCTATGGAGCTATTAGCACGTGCAGCGGATTCGACACATGATGATATAATGTTTAGACAGACACTTTTTGAAGCATTTGATACTGATGAACTTGACGATGCTGGCTATAATTTACTCGGGCTTCTAAAAGCACATAGGAGTGAATGGCGCACATTTACAGGCAGTCTTCCCAGTGATGCCTGGATCAACCAACAGATAGCCGCGTTATGAACGCCGTTGATGCTATCAACCCCATCAAGTTGGGCGAGAGACTTCGTATCGCTCGTGCAAATGTAGGAATCAAACAAGAGGAGGCGGCACGTAAGGCGGACATCTCACGGACAACGTTAGTCGCTATTGAACAAGGGCAGCGAAGGATTCGTGGCGAAGAACTGCGTGAACTTGCTGGACTATATCGAGTTAGTATCAATGATCTTCTTCGCACAGAAGCAATTCATGTAGACCTAGAGACGAAGTTTCGCAAAATTGAGCGAAACGACGCATCTGAAAATCCAGCAGCCGATGCAATGCGCATATTAACTAAACTTGCTACCTCGGCTGCTGAGATCGAATCGCGAATGGGGCAGAGTGCATCTTTGTCCTACCCTCAAGAATATGTAATTCTTCCGGGCAGTCTTGACCAACAAGCCGAAGACCTCGCTTTGGAATTACGGCAGCGTCTTGGTTTGGGACTGTCTGCTATCAGCGACATTGTTTCATTGGTCGAAATGGAATTAGGAATTCGGATTTTTTTCCGTCCGCTAGATGGCTCGATTTCTGGCGCATTTGTATATGATCGATCAATAGGCGGCTGCATTCTCGTAAACTCTAACCATAGAACTGAACGTCAGATTCTGACAATCGTCCATGAACTTGGACACTTTATGTGCACAAGAAATTCTGCCGATGTTTGTCTTGGTGGTGTGGATGCTACGCGTGAAGAAAAATTTGTAACATTGTTTTCTGTAGCTTTTCTCATGCCTGCATCGGCTGTTCGGCGCCGATTTCGAGAGTTTGTGGGACGTGGTGGGGCCTTTACTGTCCGGCATCTCTTGCTCTTGGCCCATTCGTTCGGAACATCATTTGAGGCAATGGCCCGACGCCTTGAAAGCCTTGCTCTGATTCCTAAAGGAACATTTGATTCGCTCAAAGATCGCGGTTTCTCTCCCGAGAAGGCGAAGTCGGCAACCGGACTGGCTCCCATGCTCCCAATTTCGATGTCGCCACCTCGTTCAGCACTACTTGCAATAGAGGCTCATAGACGAGGGGTGCTTTCTGAAGGCCAATTAAGCGAAATGCTTGTGCTTGATCGTCTGCAACTTCGAAAGTATCTTGATTCGATGGGCGGGGAGGAAATGAACGATGAAATCACCTTCCCAACTTAGAGACGCTGACGCACCACTCTTTTTGGATACGAGTGTGGTGGTCAACTTGATCGCGAGCGGTAGCTTAGAAGACTTGTACCGGGCTCTTCATCGTCCTTTCTTGATTGAAAAGGCTGTCATAGCCGATATAGGGCGACAGTCACGTTTGAACAAAGATGATGCGCTCGCCATTTGTAAATTAACTGGAGCCGGGGTGCTTAAAGTCGCTAACATGACCGAGGAACAAACAGAAGACTTCCTTCGCCTCGTGGCTGCTCCGATCCCAGATGATTTAGGCGACGGCGAGGCAGCCACGATTGCGTGTGCAATCCATGGCGGATGTGCCGCAATCGATGATCTGAAAGCGCGCAGAATCATTTCACAGTCGTTTCCTTCCCTTGTTACCTACGGCACGCTAGATCTTCTGTGCTCCGAACAAGCATTTAGAGCGATGAGTGCAGATACCATAACACGAGCAGTCAAATCCGTTATCTTTGATGCCAGAATGAGTGTCCCACAAGAATGGAGGCTTTTTGTGTCTGCGCTTGTAAACGCAGACACCAATGAGCCTACATAGCGAGCACGGCTTACTAATTACACCTTCGCCAAGATCGCATTGAACGTTGCGCTCGGGCGCAGCGCGGCATCGGCTTTCGCGAGGTCGGGCTTGTAGTAGCCGCCGACTTCGACGGGGTTGCCTTGCACGGCGAGGAGTTCGGCGACGATCTTGCTTTCGTTGGCGGTGAGCTCTTCGGCGATGGGCTTGAAGTGGGCCTGGAGTTCGGCGTCGGCGGTCTGGGCGGCGAGGGCCTGGGCCCAGTAGAGGGCGAGGTAGAAGTGGCTGCCGCGGTTGTCGATGGTACCGAGCTTGCGGCCGGGGCTGCGGTCGTTTTCGAGGAACTTGCCGGTGGCGGCATCGAGGGTTTCTGCCAGCACCTTGGCCTTGGGCAGGCTGAAGTTTTCGGCGATGTGCTCAAAGCTCGGGGCCAGTGCGAAGAACTCGCCGAGGCTGTCCCAGCGGAGGTAGTTTTCTTCGAGGAACTGCTGCACGTGCTTCGGCGCGGAGCCGCCGGCGCCGGTTTCAAACAGACCGCCCCCGTTCATGAGCGGAACGATGGAGAGCATCTTGGCGGAAGTGCCCACTTCGAGGATGGGGAAAAGGTCGGTGTTGTAGTCGCGCAGCACGTTGCCGGTGACGGAGATGGTGTCTTCCCCTTTGACGATGCGCTCGAGCGAGAAGGTGCAGGCTTCGGCGGGCGTCATGATGCGGATGTCGAGACCGCTGGTGTCGTGATCCTTGAGATACTTCTCCACCTTGGCGATGATCTGGGCGTCATGGGCGCGGGCCTTGTCGAGCCAGAAGATGGCGGGGGTGCCGGAGGCGCGGGCGCGTTTGACGGCGAGCTTCACCCAGTCCTGGATAGGAGCGTCCTTGGTCTGGCAGGCGCGCCAGATGTCGCCAGCTTCAACGGCGTGCTCTAGGAGCACGGCACCTGAGCTGTCGGTGACGCGCACGGTGCCATCAGCAGGGACTTCAAAGGTCTTGTTGTGGCTGCCGTATTCTTCGGCGGCCTGGGCCATGAGGCCCACGTTGGGCACGCTGCCCATGGTCTTGGGGTCGAGCGCTCCGTTCTTCTTGCAGAAGTCGATCACGGCCTGGTACACACCGGCGTAGCAGCTGTCGGGAATGACGGCCAGGGTGTCCTGCTCCTTGCCCGCGGCGTTCCACATCTTGCCACCGCCGCGGATCATCGCAGGCATGGAGGCATCGACGATGACGTCGCTCGGCACATGGAGATTGGTGATGCCTTTGTCGCTGTTTACCATAGCCAGCGCCGGGCCGTTGGCGTAGGCGGCCTGGATGTCGGCTTCAATTTCGGCCTTCTTGTCCGCTGGCAGCTTGGAGAGCTTCGCGACGAGATCGCCGAAACCGTTGTTCAGATCGACACCGATTTCAGCGAGCACGGCGCTGTGCTTGGCGAGGAGGTCCTTGAAGAACACGCGCACGGCGTGGCCGAAGATGATGGGATCGCTCACCTTCATCATGGTGGCCTTCATGTGCAGGGAGAAGAGCACACCGTCCGCCTTCGCCTTGGCGATCTGGCTTTCGATGAAAGCGACGAGCGCCTTCTTGCTCATGAGCGTGGCGTCGAGGATTTCGCCGGCCTTGAGCGGGGTTTTGTCCTTCAGCACCTTGGTGGTGCCGTCCTTGCCGATGAACTCGATCTTCACGTCGGTGGCGGCAGGCACGCAGACGGATTTTTCGTTCGAGAAGAAGTCGTCCTTGCCCATGGTGCCCACGCTGGTCTTGGAATCAGCGCTCCACTTGCCCATCGAGTGAGGGTGCGCCCGGGCGTAGTCTTTCACGGCCTTCGGCGCGCGGCGGTCGGAGTTGCCCTCGCGCAGCACAGGATTCACGGCGCTGCCCATGACCTTGGCGTAGCGGGCCTTGATGTCTTTCTCGGCGTCGGTCTGCGGATTCTCTGGGAGATTCGGCACGGCGTAGCCTTTGCTCTGCAGCTCGGCGATGGCGGCCTTGAGCTGTGGCTGGGAAGCGGAGACGTTCGGCAGCTTGATGATGTTCGTGGTGGGCTCCTGGCAGAGCTTGCCGAGGTAGGCGAGGTCATCGGGCTGCTTCTGTGCGTCCGTCAGGAAATCGGGGAAGTTTGCCAGGATGCGGCCTGCCAGGGAGATGTCGCGCGTTTCGACCGTGATACCGGCGGGCTTCGTGAAGGCCTGCACGATGGGCAGGAACGAAAAGGTGGCCAGCAGGGGGGCTTCGTCGGTCAGGGTATAAATGATCTTCGCGGACATGATTTAGAAGGGGAGAATTGAGAGCGGCAGAGCTAAACGAGACCACGCTCCGGCGCAATCCCAAGGTGCGTCGCGGCGCACTGAAAACAAGAGAAGCGGACCCGTTTGGGGCCCGCTTCTCCGCAGATGTTGCCTAGGCGATGCGCCGACTCAGCACGCTGGCGCTGGCTGGCCCGTGAGCAGGGCGTCCATTTTGTCCATGCAGGTGTTCCAGCCCTGGCTGTGATTGCCTCTGCTTTCGGCTGATGGGAAGCCGCTTTGGGTGAGGCGCAGCTCGGTTTGATCCCCGCTGGCGATGAACTCCACGGACACGACCGATTCGCAGCCTGCCCATTCCTCATCGCCTTCATATGTCCAGGTGAAAACCACCTTGGCCGGCGGCGTGATCTCACGATAGACGCCCGTGACAATGAAGGTCTCGCCGCTTTCCGGGGAATGGGTGACGAGGCGGTAGCTGCCGCCAACGCGGAAGTCCGTGGTGCAGGTGGTGGTTTTGCCGCCGCAGCCAAACCATTGGTCCATATATTGGGGGGTGGTGAAGGCGGCAAACACGCGCTCGCGCGGGGCTTTGAACAGGCGTGTGAGGTTGAGGGTGTCGGATTCGGTGGTGGTCATGGGTGTGGAATGGCGGTGTGGCGCCATTAGTTAACCAAAAGGTTAACAATGCAAGGGCGATTTTCTGGCAAGTTTGACCGCCCACATTCCACTCACCGCAAGACTCTGCGGATCGCCGGCACCAGCAGCTCCGCGACGAGCTGCTGTCCGAGGTCATTCGGGTGCATGCCGTCCAGCAGCATCCCCTCAATGGTGGTCTGGTGCTTGGCTGCGAATTCCGGGTAGGCCGCGCGGACATCCACCAGCGGCACTTTCAGCTCTGTGGCGAGCTTGCGCAGGGCTTCGTTGTAACCTGCGAGCGTGGCGGAATCGAAGCCATCTTCCGCAGCGGGATTGTAGGGCGGTTTGCCATACAGCTCGCGGAGCTTGGAGGTCCAGCGCAGCGGATTGGTGGTCATGAGGATGACCTTGGCCTTCGCCTCCTGGGCGGCGGCGATCATGCGGCGCAGATTGCTGAGGTATTCGGCCAGCGGCACGCGAGGCTCAGTGGCGGGCGGGTTCTTCCACACATCCATGGCTGAGTCATTGATGCCGAACTGCATCACGACAATGCGTGGCTGGTACTTCAGCACATCGGTTTGCAGACGCTTGAGCGCATCACGCGTGGTGTTGCCGGGGATGCCAGCATTGTGCACGCCGAGCGAGGAGCCGATGCTTTGCAGCATGGTCTCCACCCGCGTGGCATACACCTTCAGGCTGCCGCGCGGCGCGGTGGTGGAGTCGCCAAACATGACGATGCCGCCCGGTTTCGGCTCCGCCTTGGGCGGCGGGACAAAGACCGGGATCTCGCCTGCGCCGAGATCTGCTGTGTTGATTTTCATGCGCAGGCCGCCCTGCATCGTGGTGATCCACAGCTCTCCGGGCTTGCGTTCGTAAAGGTAGGGATAGGACACGCGGCCACCCGGCACGTAATTCGCCGCCACGATGACGGGTTTGGACCATGTGGCCGTTTCATCGTCCGAAAAGGCGAGCGACAGTTCCACCCGGCTGGAGCCGCTCTTCGGATCATGCCGCGGCGGTGCATTCCACAGCAGCGCGATGCGTCCGTCGCTCAAACGCGCCATCTGCGGGCAGCAGGTGACGGAGGCGATCTTCGTCTGCTTCAGCCCCTCCCATTTCAAACCATCGCGCGAAGTCGCCTCCCACAGAAACCCGGACTCCGTACGCAGCAGCAGGTAGAGCGAGCCGTCTTTGCGCTCAATGACCGTGCCTTCGAGGGAGCCCGCGTGATCGTGCGTACCGACGCCGTAGTCGAGCATGTCGCCGCGCTGCCAGCTTTTGCCGAGATCATCCGAAGCCCACATCACCGTGGCATGCCGCCACTGCGGGATGATCTCCTGCCCCACGAGCACGATGCGGCCCGACTTCATCTGGATCATCGAATGAATGCAGCCGCACCATGGCGTGCTGAGCAGCACGGGTTTTTCCCAGGTTTTGCCATCATCGGTGCTGCGGCAGGAGTACGTCGGCAGCACAAAGGCGTGCCAGTCCACGCCCGGCTCGCCCCAGTGCCAGCCTTTGGGCTCCTTGCGCTCCGCACCGTTCATCCAGGCGGAGATGATGACACCTTCGCGGGTGCGCAGCAGCGCGCGCTCGTTGCTGACGTTGAACTTCGCCGGTTCGGCAAACAACGGCGTGGTGCTCCAAGTGCGGCCTTCATCCGTACTGCGCAGCGCGTTCTTGGCATCAATGCACATCACGCCGCCGTCTGCCGTGGTGACAAACGGCCCCTGATGAGTGAAGGGCAGCGCCGCCGCCTTGGGATGAAGCTTGGGTGAGTCAGCGGCAAAGGCAGTGGCGGTGATGCCGAGGAGCAGCGTGAGGAGTCTCATGGTGGTTCATTTCTACGCGTTAAAACAGGAGCTTGTACTCATGGCGCTCTGGTTCTGTAAGCAGACCAGCACGGGCAGCGCTGGCAGGAGTGACCATCGTACCTTTCCTCACGCGATCACATTCTCACCGCGATTCTCCTTCTGCTGCAGCGTCACAGGCCAGCCGGGGAACTGATTGCCCGGCTGGCCGTCTTTCACATCGATGAGAAAGCGGAAGGACTCGATGAAGTAAGTCTTCTTCACTGTGTCGAAGGTGATGAAGCCGAAGCCGCTGCCTTTCTCATGTGCCTTCTCGTAGCGGTTTGCCGCCTGGCCGACCACGGGGTTGCCCACGGCGTAGACGTAGGCCTTGTTGCCGAGGCCGTCGATGAACTCGCCTGTGTCCGGCAGGCCATGCTTGGGCCGGTTTTCATGCGGCATCTTGAGCTCATCCGGCCGCCACCAGCGGGGATAACCGGCGGAAATGGCAGGCGTGCAGAAGGACCAGCTGCTGTCGCGCTGCTTTTCCACGCCGTACTGCGTCAGGGTGGTGAGATGCTGGTCGCCATTGATGTGCAGCGCCATGGAGGGGCGCATGATTTCCACCGCACGATTGCGCGGCGTCTGCGGCCAGCCGCCAGAATCGAGATCGGCCTTCAGGTAACCATCCGGCCCGCCATGATGCGTGGCCACATTCGCAAACACCGTCTGGCTGAGCATGGCCTTCAGCGTGTGCCCGCGCCAGTCCTGCGCCCACTTTTTGAGGAACTCCTCCTGCCGTTCGCCGAGCAGCACGAGGCCGGGTTTGTCGAGCGTGGAGGTGTCAAAGTTCGGATCGGGCACATGGTCGGCACGTGCGCCGCCGGTTTGCACATGCTCCGGCCCGCTCTTCCACTGGCGGTCAGCGATGATCGCGAAGCTCACGCCGCCATAGACCATGTCGCCATAATACACGCTGATGTCCTGCTGCACCGGCTTGGGATCATACGCATCCGGATGATGCGCCACATTCGTCTTGTGCACCGCATTGACCATGCGCGCGGGTTCGATGTAGCCGCCCTTTGAGGAGGCGCCCGTATCGCCCACGTCCATCTTCTTGCCGCCCTCGCCCCAGATGTTGCCCTGCAAGACATCATGATCATCCGGCAGGCACAGGGTGGGTGCATTGCGCATCACTTCGCGGAAGGCCCAGCCGTGCTGGTAAAACTTGCGCAGGTAGTTCAGGATCGCGGGTTCAGCGGGTTCACGGATGATGCCAAAGCCGCCGTGGTTCTCATAGATCTGGTCGCCGGAGAAGAAGACGAGATCAGGATCGAGCTTGAGCAGATTCTCCGCCACAGGCGCATAGGGGAAGCCGTAGTCGTTCTGGCAGGTGAGTGCGGCCATGCGCAGCGGGCGGCCTTCAGGGTTGGCCTTGATGGTGCCGGTCCACTCGTGCGGCGTCTCGCTGCCGTCCGTATGCTTTTCGCGATACACCAGCTTGTACGGCGTCGCCTGCTTCTCATTCCATTTGGGAATGCGGAAGGTCGCCACCCATGCATCAGGATCCAGCTTCGCCTCGCCAAGTGATTTCCATTTGCCGCCCTGTTGCACCTGCAATTCGACCACCTGACTGTCCTTCGCACCCATGGGACCTGTGAGCGCGCTGAGCTTCATCACAAAGCCCTCGTTCGTGCGTGAGTCGCTCAGCGAGTACATTGACCACAGCAGCGGTCCAAACTGGTTGCCCGGCGTCACGGTGAAGGCGCTGCCTGCCATGGTCCAGTTTTGAAACCGGTAGCGTCCTCCTCCTGCTGCACCCGCCTTGCCCTTGTTTTTCTTTGCCCCCGCCACAGCGCCGGCGGCGAAGTTGTTGGCGATCGAAACATTGCCGAGAATCTCCTCTGCACCGAAGGGGTGCGAGATCGTCCCCAGCTCCACGCCGGAGTCTGCGTTATGCGCCGTGAGTGTCAGCACGCACTTGTCTCCTTCAGTCGCGCCCTTGAGCGTCAGCCGCAGCTGTTTCAAAGCATTGCCGTCTTTGAGCTGAACGGTCTTTGGTCCCAGCACCAGTTGATCGCCCTGCCACCCGGCATTGATGCCCTTCTGCACAAAGCAGTTGCTGCGGTATTCGTTGATTTCACTGCGCAGGCCAATGCGGAAGCCCGCGCCGCCGTCGGCTTTGCCGATCTCCAGACGGGTCAGCGTCACGCTCATCGTGAAATTACCGCCTTGCGTCAGTTGATGCGTCAGTGAATGCACGCTGCGGCCACCGCCCATGCTTAGGCACTCCGCACCGCCTTCGCTCACGCGCCAGTCTTCCATGGGATTCGCCCAGAATTCACCGCCGAGAAATACGCGGTCATGCGTTTTGGCCCAGGCATCCGTTGGTGCGTCGGGTTTGGCCGGAGCGGCAGGTGCGTTGTCACGGGAACCAAGCCCCATGAGTGTGCCTGCTGTCATCAGCTTGAGTCCAGTGCGTCGGGAGATGTTCCGTTTCATGAGCCCGATGCAACGATGACGAAGGGGCCCGCCCATCATCAAATTTGGTTTTTATGAGGGCGGACAGACCCAATAATGATCGAGTGCGTGTTGAATGTGAGGGCGATCAAATTCCTCGTCGGGGTCGTTCAAGAGAAAGAGCAGGAAGCTCCGCACACTAAGTCGCTGCTCAGGTGACAGGAGATCGAATTTGGTATGATCGACTACAGCTGCATGGGCCAGATGAAATGTCATGCCCATGCGATCGCCGCCCTGCAGATTCAAAATAAGAAAGGCAGGCAGATGAAACCGCATTCCTTCAGCATCGAAGAAGCTTAGACTGCTATGGCAGCGATTCAGCTCCTCGGCGGTGATGCGCCTCCAGTCTTCTTTTTCATCCTTTTCTCGATAGGCAGCACAAGTCACCTCATCTGCATAATCATCCAGACCCTGGGCCTGAAGCAGGCCGACACCTGAGCCGAGCGTCACTCCATGGAATGCCGTTTCAATGACCTCGCATAGTTTCAGCGCCTCCTTGCCCCGTTCCATCTGCTGCACTGCCAGCCTGCTCGTTTCGGCTTCATAGCCTCGCGTCTTCATTTCAGCGATCTCTGCGGCTGTCGGATAATTCATGAGCCCGATGCAACGTGAGTCACGATCCACACTCATCAGCGAATTTTGACTTTTTCCTCAACTGCCTGCCGGAGCCTCAGAGGCGACGCGTCGATAGATTTCCTTCGCCGCCTCATACGCGCGTTTGGCGTCTTCCCGCTCTGCCGGGGCGATGTTTTTCTCCCGCACGCGCCAGAGCTGCTCAATGCAGCCGAGGCACCACTGCGCACTGCGGCGTGAGGCGCGGATGGGTTGTTCTGCGACTAAGACGTTCACCGGGTTCGTGTGAAGCTGTGGAAACTGCCGCACCGCCACCCAGCTGCTGCGGGGGATGTCGGCGCTGAAGGTGATCTCATGAATCTGATCATCTGCAGGCACCTCGCGCATGGCCACGGGCTGACCATTGACGATGAGCTCCACCTTGCGTTTGCCGCCGGCATAGGGCTGCGCTGCGGTGACATCATGATAGTTCACCGTGTCACCGGTCAGACGTGCACCTGCGACGGGTGTCGCGCCGCCGTAGGCGATCTCCAGCGGTGTCTCAGAACTGAACGCCACTTTGACGCTGACCTTCACGCGTCCCGGCTGCGCGAGCTTCACTTCACCGCCTGCGGTTTGTCCCTCGACCGCAAAGTTCAATGCGTGGGCGTAGCCATCGCTCACATAGGTGTCGCGACCGTGAGCCATGGCCTCGCACCACTTCGTGAAATCAATGCGGTCGGTCTTGCCGAGCTGAACATACGTGCGGCCCTGGCCCACGCGGGTGCCGCTCATGCAGGGGAAGTCGGTTTCGCCGGCGGCTTTGAGGGGAAAGCCGCAGTTCATGAGGTGGTACCAGGTGTTCCACTCCAGCAGGCGTGCTGTGTCCATCGCGCTGATGAAATCACACACGCCATGCGCGGTGGTGACGAAGATCTCATGGCCGCCCGCGTCGGGAATCGCGACATTCGGCAGGAGATCCAGCACGCGCTCATGGCTGCTGATGAGTTCGGCTTCGTTGAGTCCGCCATCGTGGTCGGCATCGATTTTATCAAACGGCTCCGGCAGCAGCGCGTTCTGCGCTTCGGCTGCCGTGAGCCGCGCATCCTTGCTGGCATCGTAGAGATCGAGCAGGCGCTTCGCCGCTGTGGCGGAGTTCACCTGCATGCCACTGCCAGAGTGCGGGTAGCCGGTGAAACCGCCCTGCTGCTTGGTCCAGCGCAGCGCGGGCAGGGTCCAGGTGGGCCAGCCTTTGATGCCATCGGCACCAGGATACACCAGCTCCCTCAGGTTCAGCAGACACACATGGCCCAGCGCCGCCGAGCCAAAGCCGCTCACTTCCATGTCATATTTCATCTGCGTCAGCGGCTCGCTGAAGAGATCGACCTTCGGGCCGAAGAACTGGCGCTGATAGTCGAAGCAGTAGCCCCAGGCGAGCACGCAGCCGACATTCAACCCCTCGCCCTTCACCTGCTGAAACATGTGCTCCGGCCGCATGCCTTCGGAAGGCGAGGTGTAGTGCGCACAGCCCGCCGCGTGGATGTGATGATCGCCGCTGTAATAACCGAAGTCCGCCGCATGGATCCAGCGCGCAAGCTTCACGGGAAGCGTGGTCTCCTTCGCTGAAGGGATCATCACCTTTGTCTTCACCGTGCGGTATTCCGGGCCTCGTGAGGCCTCCATCGTGAATTCTCCCGGTGGTAGCAGGACGCTGCCGCCGCTGGGGCGGTACAGGTGTTTTTGGAAAAAGAAATCCGGCGCAAGACGACGTGCCTGCGGCGGAAAGACCTGCCCCTGCGCATTGGTGAAGGTCAGGCGTGCTGTGGTGTCACTGCCGTCGAAGTCCTTAATGTCGAGCTTCACCGTCACTGCCGGTGAGACCTGAAACAGGACCGGGACCTCCGCGCGGAAGCCGAGATCCTGCGTTCCCTGGCCGATGTCGAATACGAGTGTGGCCTCGCGTTTGCCCGCCTCGCTCGAATAGACAAGTGCGATGGCGTATTCGACTTCCAGACCGCTGAGGTTTGCGGTCATCGGCGGTGAATCGTACACACTCACTTCCAGAAAGCGGTCGGCACCCTGCGTGTTCTCATTCTCCCGCAGATGCGTCTGCCGCTCGCGTTCCATGGTGCCCTTGGCCACGCCAGCGTAGGAGGGCCCGGCCTGCGGGCTGCCGATCTGCAGGCGCGCCACGCTGGTGGCGTGGTTGATCACCTTGATCAGCACAGGCGTGTAGCCTGCCTGCTGCACCTGCGCGGTGGCCGGGCCGCGCTGCGCCTTCACGCGTGATTCGGGGCTGATGTCCACCACGCACAGCACCTGCGGATCCAGCGCAGACTGCACGCCTGAGCCATCACGCGCCGTGATGGCGGTCTGCAGTTTCGTGCGCATTTCGTCCGCGAACGGCCTGCCGAGAAAATCCAGCGCCTGAACGACCCGCTGCGCATTCGCCGCCAGCGGCTGGCCTTCCACTTCGATCACTGGCAGCGACTCAGCGTAGGCTGCGAGGGAAAGCGTCACAAAAAGGGCGCAGAATTTGTTCATGACCTCTATACGTCACGAACACCCGCATCTTGGATCACGGGCCAAATTGCACAGGCGTGCTCACCATCGCATCGCGTTCATCGCTGACGGTGATGAACCAGGTGTTCGCCTCGGCGGGCGGTTTGAGGGCGGTGATGGTGCCGTCCTTGATCGTGGCGGGGACAGATTTCCATTCGCGCTTGGAGCGCAGGCCGGTGTCGGTGGTGTAGTTGAGCTCGGCTTTCTTGAGAGGCACTTTGCTCTCGCAGGTGACGGTGACGTTCTCACCAGACACGCTTGGTGCGCCCGGATTGGGCAGGGCATCACCGCCACGGCATTTTGAATCGATGAACAGTGCGATCTCCTTCGGAGCCCAGCCAGGAGGATGTCCATGCGGCATCTTGATCTGGATACGGATGTGCTTCTCGCCGGGGACGGCGTTGTAGCTCTTCATGTAGCTGTCGAGCACGTAGTGGACGTCGTTGGTGCCATTCACAAAGAGGATGGGCACATGGCAGCGTGGCAGCAGGCTGCCGGGATCGTATTCCTTCACCCACAGCGCGCGGTGCTCGGGGTCCAGCTTGTCGATGCTGGGCTTTTGCACGGACTCGCCTTCATGCAGGAAGCCGCAGCCATAGACGGGCACGGCGGCTTTGAAGCGATCATCCAACGAAGCCACGAGGCAGGTCGTGTACCCACCCCAGCTGATGCCAGTCACAGCGGTGTGCTCCGCATCCACTTCGGGAAAACTGCGCAGCAGGGTGTGCGCGCGCATCACGCTCGCGGCGGCGTGGAAGGGCCAGTCGTCGCTGGTGTCAGGGGTGATGATGCTGTCGAATTTTTCGGGATGACCGTGCATCGGGCCACCATTCGGCAGGCGTGTGCGCACACCGCGGTGACCGTTGCCAATCGCCATGCCGGTCTTGGGATCAAACTCGGGCTCAGGTGGGCGCGAGCCGCTCAAATCCATCGCGATGGCTGCGTAGCCGCGTTTGGCCCACAGGTGCACCCAGTCGGCAAAGGCCGTGCCGCCACCGCCGTGAATGAGCACCACGCCGGGGAACTTGGTGCCGGGTTTCACCTTCTCTCCCAAGGTGATCGGTGAGGCGTAAAACGCGAAGACCTCGGTGTCATGGCCCTGGTACTTCTCGCCCGCATAGGTCAGCGAATGAATCGGCTGATCCTGCCGCACCCACTTCATGGCGGGCACGTTGTTTTTGAGGGCATCAAGATCCCAGGGGCCGACTTTTTCGGCATGGAGTGATGTGGCGAGACAAACAGCGGCGGTGAAAAGAGAAAACCTCATGGCGGAAGATCAAACGCTCCCGCCAAGTCAATTCAGCATCTTTTTTCTACCGCTTCGGCACGCGGTTGTTCTCCTCGTGCCACGGGCGGATCACGGCGACATCAAAGCTGGCAGCACGCGAACTCTCCCGAACAAGGTGGCATTCGAATTCATGCTCATGCTCTGGTTCATCGTGGCACCCGTGCCCTCCAGAACCGCCGATACGGGAACCCAGTTTTTGAGATCACTGGACGATTCCACGATGTAGAGGCGTCCGGCCTTGGATTTCCAGGTCAACACCAGTTCGTTGCCGGGTACAGCATGCGAAATGCTGGGCGCCGTCTCCAGTCGGTCCAAGGCGGAACGAGGGTCCGTGCCAGCTTTGAACTCGGCAAGGTCGGTCATTCCATCCCCATCGCTGTCAGAGGCGGCCGTGGCGGCGGAAAGACTGCCGTAGAACTGCATTTCCCACCAGTCGGCAATGCCATCGCCATCAGAGTCGGCAATGGTGAAGGAAGCCTCATGGATGCGGCTGACTTCCGAGCCTTTGACGGAGATGGCGCGGATTTTGCCACTCCAGCTCATGCGGACGGGAGCCCCGGAGACAAGCCATGGGCTGGTGAAATCTGGTGCCGAGCCATCGACAGTGTAGTGGATTCTGGTGGTGGGATCCGCCGCACCGATGATCACGCCCACCGGCTGGTCAAAGCTGCCCCCGGGCGGCGTGAAGGTGATCGCCGGCTGCGCAGCCCATGCGGAGACGGTGCCGGTGGCCGGGCTGGAGATGATCAGCGCATCATCGACCACGGCAGGGCTTCCTCCGCGGTTCAGCGTGGCGATCAATGTGCTGTCGTAGCGGCCAAAGATAAACGTATTGCTGTCAGAGGCGGCGATGACGAGGTCATCCGTGACAATGGGCTGGCCGGAAAGGTAGGTGCCGGATGGCGTGTCATACGTGGTGATGAGGCTGCCATCCGCTGCCAGACGAGCCTGGACGACGTTCCCACTGAGTGCAAAGACGGTGCCGTTGGAGATGGCAGGAGTGCCGGTGAAGTCGCCATTCACAGACCAGACGACAGTTTGGGTGTCGAGATTGATGCAGGTGAGATCTTCATCGTAATAGACGGTCGTGGGGCTGTCGTTGACGAGATAGGCGCGGCGGCTGTCCAGCGCGGTGGTGCGGTCCATGCTGTAACCAAAACCGCCCCAGCCAAGAGACCGGGTCCAAAGGACGGCACCAGTCGAAGGATTATGGCGGACAAAGTCGCCATTCACAAAGGCGTAAACTTCGGAGTCCAAAATGGAGGGCGTCCATCCGGATGATTGTGGCTTGGTCAGAAAGAACTTCTGCAAACCGTCAGCGAGAGCGAAACCATAGATGCCGCCATAGGTGCCGCCATTGACGAAAACACCGAGATTCGTCACCGCTGGCGCCATGTAGCTCTCCGACTGCGCGGCAAAAGGTGCAGACCAGGCGGTGGTGCCGGTGTCTTCCTGCAAGGCAATAAGCTGGGAGTCGCCGCTATGATTGCCGCGCTGCACATACACACGTCCGTCATAGCAGGTGGGCGGATTCATGGAGTAGGCACTGGCGAAACTGCTTGACCAAAGCTGGGCGCCACTGCTGGCATCAATGGCGACGACGCGGCTTAAGGAGTCGCGGAAGGAGGCGAAAATCCTGCCGCTGGCGCTGACGACGGGCTGCAGGTTGTTGCCGCTGCTGCCCGTGCTATAGCTCCAACGCTGAGCCCAGCCGGTGCGGCCAAGTGCGGATGAGGAGTAGCCCGTATGTGCGGGGCTGTTGCCAAAGGTGGGCCAGGCCCCCGTGATGTTCTCCACAATGGAGATGACGACGTTCGCACTGGCGGTGGCCCCTGACGGATCGGTGATGGTGTAGCTGAACTGGGTGCTTCCCACGGCCACATCTGAAGGCGCACGATAGCACAGCGTGCCGTCTGAATTGAAGGCGACCGTGCCAAGCGTCGGCTGCGTGAAGGAAACAACGGTGAGCAAATCCCCGTCCACATCGAAGTCGTTGAGCCGTTCACGTAGAGGGCTGACGATCTGCCCCGGCTGCGCCACACGAGCATCCGCACGCGCAATGGGCGCATCGTTGACGGGCTGGACTATGACGGTGGCCGTGACTGGGGCGGAAACAGCCTTTCCATCGCTGGCCGCGAACTGGAAGCTCGTCAGAGGTGAGCCAAAGCGGTCGGCAGCTGGTTGGTAGATGACTTTGCCTGCTGCATTGGTGACCAGGGTGGTTGCTGTAGTGATGGGGGTGCCGACAGAGGTCCCATCACTTGTTTGATACAAGGTGCCGAGGGTTGGCAGGGTGGAGATCACAAAGTTCACAGAGTCATTGTCCGCGTCCGTGGCCTGCAGCGTGAAGGTTACGCGCGTATCCTCCGGTGTTGTGGCGGTCTGCGCCAGAGCCACCGGTGAGTGGTTCAGTGCATCTGGCACACCGAAGGCACGAATGATGCCGTTACTGGAGGCAATGTAGAGGGATTCACCAGCGAGGCTGATGTTGCCGCCAAAAGCGATGGTCTGGCGCAGGGCATGGCTGCCGAGATCGAAGACATAGGTCTTCGTGGCCGAAGAGGCGATGACGGAATCGTTGGTGACAATAGGCTGCACGGTGAGACCGGTGTCCGTCCCCGGCAGAGGGTACACTCCAATGTAAGCACCCGTGGTGGCATCATAGGATTTGATGGAGTTGCCATTGGAGATGGCAAACACGGACTGATGTGCCAGAGCAGGTGTGCCAGTAAACTTGCCCCGCACTTTCCATGCAGCCGAATGAAGGACGAGATCCACGCAGATGAGTTCTTGATCACCAGCCGGAATGGTCACGGAGTCATTGACGAGGTAGGCCCGGTCGTTCAAACAAGCTGCGGTCCGATTCATGGAATACCCCCCTGACCAGCCAAAATTCAGGTTCCACAGTGTGGCACCAGTGGTCTTGTTATGACTGCGGAAGACGCCTTTCACGAAGGAATACAGACCATCATTGTAAAGTGTGGGCGTCCACTGGTCATATTGGTCAAGGCTCTGGAAAAACAACTGCGCCCCGGATGATGGATTGAAACCATACATGCCCCCGTAGTTCCCACCATTAATGTAGACACCCGAGGCATCTGCTGCAGGGGCATAGTAGGTCTCAAATTGAGCGGAAAAAGGGGAATTCCAGAGTGTGGCACCGGTTGTCGCATTCAGATTGTAGAACCGGCTGTTGTAGCTGTTGCCGTTTTGCATGAAAACGTTCCCATTGAACCAAGTGGGGGGATTTGTGGAGGTCCCTGAGGGAAAGTTTGACCTCCACAGCTCCCCACCCGAGGCGGTGTCCACTGCGACCAAGCTCTGAGCTGTCAGACCATTAAAGTTTATCAGGCTGGCATAAACGCGCCCCTCGGCGATGGCGAGCTGTCTGGCGGCATAGGTCTGGTTTGACTGCCAGCGCTGCGTGAAGATCGTCGTGCCGAGCCGGATGGGCTGGAAGCCTGTGTGATCCGGACCCGCGCCAAAGGTGGGCCAGGCGCGACCCAAGGTGGTGCTGAGGGTGATGCTCACCGTGCCGGTGGCATGCACATCTGCAGCATCGCGAATCATGTAGGTGAAGGCATCCGTGCCCGTGGTGAAGCCCTCATCGGGAACATACTGCAGAGAGCCGTCTGCACTCTGCGTGACCTGCCCCGAAGTGCCTTGGGTGAAAGCCACCACCGAGAGCAGATCCCCGTCCGGGTCACGATCATTGGCTTCGGGGCGGAAATTCAGCAGGGGCTCGCCCGGACGAAGGGCCACAAGGTCAGAGACTGCCACTGGAGGGTCATTGACCGGCGTGATGTTGACGGTGATCGTGGCTGTAGCGGAGGAGGAGATTTGATCATGCGCCGTGAAGGTGAACGACCCGGCGCCTGCACCAAATACATTGAACGGGGCCTGGTAAATGATGGCACCAGTGCTGTTAAGCACCTGGGCCGGCACTTGGTTGATCACGGCCCCCTTGGTGGAACCGTCGGTCGTTTGATACAGAGTCCCCTGTGTCGGAAGTGTGCGAACCACATAACTGAGCACTTCTCCATTGCCATCCGTGCCTTCGAGTTTGATGGCGACCTCCGCCTCCTCAAGAATACCAACTTGAGCCGCCTGCGCAACGGGTGCCAGATTCGTCGGTACGCCTCTGCCATAGACGTGCACTTTGTTATCCGCGCCGGAAAGGTAAAGGAGATCGTTGGCGACGGCGATCTGACTGCCGAAACTCAGCGTCTGAATCAATGCGCGCGTAGCGAGATTGAAGATATAGGTCTTGCTGGAGGAACCGATCATCAGAAGGTCGTTGCTGACTACAGGAGCTCCGTTCAGGCTGGTTTCCGTGCCGGCGGTGTAATCGGCCACTGACCGGCCACTGGAAGCATTGAATCCTTTCACCACGCCACCGCTGCATGCGTACACGACGCCGTTGGAGGCGGCGGGAGTGCCGGTGAACGCCCCTGAGACACGCCACGTCACCGCCGGCCCTGCAAGATCGACACATACCAGCTCGCTGCCGCTTGCAGTATTGTTTACGACATAGGCTTTGCCAGAGTCCAGACAGATAACCCGGTCCATCGACCAGCCGGACCAATTCCATCCGAGATCCAGCGTCCATTGAGAGACGCCGGTGTCGGGATGATGCTGGCGCAGCTTGCCTTCGACAAAAGAATACACCTGCCCGTTATAAACTCCGGGTGTCCAACGATCATATTGAGCCAGAGTCGAGTTGAAAAACTTCTGTGTTCCCGTCGTGCGGTCAAACCCGTAGATGCCCCCGAAAGTGCCTCCGTTAATACACACACCAAGATCCGACACCGCCGGCGAGTAATGTCGGTAACCCTGACTTCCATACGAAGTACTCCACAGGGCGGCACCGCTTGCCGCATCGAACGAACGAACGCGATAGTCATTGGTAACCGCATGCTGGATGTACACCTTGCCTTGATAAAAGCTGGGCGGATTCACACCGCCTGCGGCCATCTGCGCGCGCCACACTTCTGCGCCAGTGCTTTCATTTAGCGCAATCAAATAGCTGTATCCATTGACGCTGTCCGTAGGAGCCACGAAGACTTTTCCTCCAGCCACTGCGAGGGGTGTCATGGCAATGGTGGAAGCGTATTCCCACCGCTGGACCCAGGTCTGCGTCCCAAGCGAACCAGGATAGCGTCCAGTATGATCCGGCCCATTGCCGAACTGCGTCCACTCCGTGCCATAGGAGGCACTGACGAGAACCTGCACGACTCCTGTAGATCTCAAGCCCGCACCATCTTGAATCGTGTACTGGAAGCTGTCGGAGCCTTCCTGGAAATCCGCTTGTGGCACATAGCGCAGGGAGCCATCTCCATTCTGAGTGAGAGAGCCCTTGGACGGAGTGGTGAAGGAGACGGTCTGCAGCACCTCGCCATCCACGTCCACATCATTGGCTGCCGGCAGGCAGGCCGCCAGGGTGTTGCCTGGTCGCAGATAGATCGTGTCATTCACCGCGATGGGAGGGTCATTGACATTAGTGACATTGATCGTGGCTGCGGCCTCGGTGGAACTGATCTTGCCGTCGTTAATCCTGAATTTGAACGTTGTGTAGGGGGTGCCAAAACCATCAGGTGCAGGGCGGTAGATCACCTTGCGCGCCGGGTTTTGTACGATGACGGGCACTTGGGTGATCGGATTCCCCACCTGCACGCCGTCCGTGGTCTGGTAGAGAGTGCCTTTGGCTGGCAGGGCAGTGATGAGACCGGCGAGGGGATCGCTGTCAGCGTCTGTCCCAGGAAGTGTCAGGGTGACGGTCTGATCCTCCACGCAGGTAGCGGTCAGCGCCGTGGCGACGGGGGAGGTGTTGATCAATGCGGCGTAGCACCGCAAAACTCCATCGGTTCCTGCCAGCAGCAGATAGCCGTTGCTGAGGCTGGGGATGCCCCCGGCGGCGATTGTCTGGATTTTTGTGCCGGTGCTCAGATCGTGAACGGCAGTGCTCGTCGCGGAGGAGGCAATGAGAGCATCGTTGGTGACAATGGGCTGGTAGGTGCCGTAGGTGCCGATCCCCGTGGTGTAGGTCTTCTGCAGGGTGCCGGTGGCGGTGTCGTAGGCCTTGACATTCCCTGAAGTGTCAAAGGCATAGACCGACGCTCCAGCCACGGCTGGCGTGCCGATCAGGACACCCGGCACACGCCAGCGCACAGCCTGGGTGGTCAGATCAATGCAGACGAGTTCACCACTCGATGCGGAACTGACATTTACGACGAATGCTGCACCCGAGGCGATGGCCATGGTGTGAGATATGGTCGTGTGCATGTTTGCCCAAATCAGATCCACCATCCATTCGACAGCACCCGTGGCCATGTTGTGCTGGCGGAACTTGCTGGTGACGAAGGAATAGACCTTGCCATTATAGACACCGGGCGTCCAGCCGTCGCCTGTCTCCAGAGTGTTGTTAAAGAACTGCTGGCTGCCCGTTGTGCGGTTAAAGCAGGCCACGCCGCCGATACTGAAGCCGCTGCTCATAAACACTGATGTGTCAGTGACTGTCGCGGGCATATAGCCGGACGACAAACTTGAGAGATTGGAGGACCAATTCAGCGCACCACTGCCCGCATTGATGCTGACTATCTCAGGAGAATCCGTGTAGGTGGTAGATTTCGAACGTTGCACATATAATGCGCCGCCAAAATAGGCGGGGCCATTCATCTGGTAGGCCTGGACAGGCCATGTTTTTTTCCACGCCAGGAGCCCTGTGGCCAGATCCACCGCGCTAACCTGCGTTTCGTTGTAATAGATGTTCGGCGTCGCAAAGACTCTTCCTTCCCCAATGGACACCTGATTGAGTGCCTGCGGAGCCACCTGCAGCGTCCATGCCTGCGAAAACGTCTGCCCGTTCAGGGTGCCCGGATAAAAGCCGGTGTGCGCCGTGTTGCCGCCAACCATGGGCCAGGGCCCGGCGGCCAAGAGGCCCACGTACACGGTCACCGTGGCGGTGGCGCTGCCTCCGGCACCATCATTGATGGTGTAAGAAAAGGAGTCCTGCCCGCTGGTAAAGCTGCCGCTGGGGGTGAAGCTCAGCGTACCGTCCCCATTGCTGGCCACGGTTCCTTTGAGACCCTGGGTGAAGGAACTGACTGTCAAAGTCTGGCCATCGGGATCGATGTCATTCGCCAGCACCGTGATGGGCGTGATCATCTGCCCTGGCAGGCCGGAGGCAAAATCATTGAAGGCCACCGGGAGGTCATTCACCGTCGTGACATTGACCGTCACCGTGGCCGCTGTGGACTGGGAGCGCTTGTCATTCAGCACAAACTGGAAGCTGGTATAAGGCGTGCCGTTCTCGTTCGGCGGCGGCACAAAGATGACTTTTTTCGCGTTGTTGGAAACGATCGCCGGCACTGTGACAATGCGTTCGCCCATGCTGGTGCCATCGCTCGTCTGGTACAGGCTGCCCTGGGCAGGCAGCGTCTGAATTTGCGCGGTGAGGGCGTTGCCATCCACATCACTGCCTGTAAGCGTGATGACCGCCTGTGTATCTTCATTGAACGTGACGGTCTGCGCATCCGCCACGGGCGGCGTGTTGGGCTGCTGCTGCACCGTCATGGTCACCGGCACGGACACCACGGGGTTGGCAGGATCATTCGAACTGATGTCAATCTGGCCCAGATAATCTCCCGCAAGCTTGCCGGTCGCATCAAAGGTCACGGTGAGTGTGGTGGACTGCCCGGGTGCCAGCGTGGCGCCGGTGGGTGTCTGGGACAGCCAGCTCAGGCTGGAATCCATCATGCGGATGTCATCCCACCAGGCTTCGGACCCCGTGCTGAAGTTATAAAGCCACAGCTGAGAAACTTCGTCCACATACGCCGCATTCCGGAATGGAATGTTGGCCTTCACCAGCGTGCCGTTGACGTAGTAGTCGAAATTTTTCGCCGTCCAGTCGAGATCCTGAAACTCGACGTGGTACCACACATTGGCCTGATAGCTGAAGGTCTCGTCGCCACCGACATCGCCATTGACGTAAAACTTGCCTGAACCCCGTGCAAAGAACCAGATCAAGTCATCACCATAGGTGCCGTCTGTGAGCACGAAGTAGCCATCATGAGTGGTCGTGGAGCCGGATCTCACCCAGAAGGAGATGGTTTTGGGCTTGGAGCCAGGGCTGAAGTCACGGTTGATGCCATGAAAGTGATCGGTGCTTCCCTGGTAGTTGTAGTGAAAACTCTTGCTGCCTGAGGCGGCCGTGCTGGACACGATTTCTCGTGTGCCGGCACCGGAACCGGTTGCCCATCCGTTCAAGGTGCCGCTTTCGAAGCCGTCCGAAAATGGCAGTGGCGTCGATCCCGACGCGATGCGCATGAGCTGCTTCACGCCTGCAGGCTGCGTCTCGGCCGCCGCATCCAGCACACCCAGAATCGGCGGAGCCTGAATGCTGGCCGTGCCCGGGTCCAGTGAAAGCACCGAGCTGCGCGGCACCGAATTGACGTCAAATGTCAGCGGCTGGTCACCATTGTTGGTCAGCGTCAGGGTTTTCGTGGCCACCGCATCCTCATACTGGGTGGAGGCAAGGGTGGAAGGTGCAACCTGGATGCGAGATTTCCCGAGCGCAAAATCAACCGCGGCAGGATTTGGCGGCACAGTCACGGAGGTGCTCGCGGACGGATTGTAGCCGGGCGCTGTGGCGCGGAACTCATAAGTTCCGTCGGTAAGTTTCACACTGTAGGTGCCATCGGCCGCCGTCACGACGCTGCCCGTGGACGTCCCGGTGTAGTTGATCAAAGCTGCTGCGATGCCCGAGCCGCCCGTCACCGCCGTCACCCGGCCGGACACGGTGCTGCTGGTGAAAACCGTGAGCTGTGCCTGGGAGGTCCACGCGTGGCCGTCGGTGTCCGTCGTGTTCAAAATCAGCGAAAAAACATGCGGCGTAGGGGTGTCTGCGGCGATCCGGATGAGAAAAGGCGTACCTCCGGTGGACGCGGTGCCACCCACGGCAAGATCGCCCCACGAGTTGCTGCCCTGAAGCACGGTCACCTTGTTCCCCGCAGACGTCACCGTCAGCGTGCTCGCGGCGCCCTTGGCAGTTTTCGCCCCCACATTTTTCAATGTCACCGCCAGCGTGATGTCCTCGGCGGGATTCAGCACACCGTCGTTGTTGCCAGCACCTCCCTGCAGGCCGCTGTCGGAGGCCTGCAGTGCAGTCAGTGTCACATACGGCTCCGATGCGATGATCAAGGCGCGTGCCAGGTTCATGCGCCCGTTCGCCGCCACCTTGCCGGTCATCCCCGCCACCCCATCGACATTGCTCATCAGCGAGCTCTTGATGTCCGACCAGTTCATCGCGGGACGGGCTGATTTGATCAAGGCACAGGCGCCTGCCACGTGCGGACACGCCATGGAGGTGCCGCTCAGCGTGCGGTAACCACCACCCGGACTGGTGGAGTAAATGCTCACCCCAGGTGCCGCCAGATCCACCGTGGTGGCACCATAGTTGGTGAAGCTGGCCAGCACATCCGCGTTGTCGCTGGCGGCCACGGAGATGATGTTCGCCGAGTCATAGGAGGCGGGATAGGAGGCAGACAGGTCCGTGTTGATGCCGCTGTTCCCTGCCGCCGCCACAAACAGAATGCCGGCCGTCCCTGCGGCGTCGATCGCATTTTTCAAGGTCTGCGAATAGCCGCCACCGCCCCAGCTGTTGGATGTCAGGGTCACGTGGTTCGCCGTCGCATACAGCACGGCCTCGATGGCGTCTGAGGTCGAACCTCCGCCGCTGCCGGAGAGGAATTTCAGCGCCATCAGCCGCACCGTATGACAAACCCCGGCGACTCCGATGCCGTTGTCTCCCACCGCGCCGATGGTCCCTGCACAGTGCGTCCCGTGATAATGGTCATCGGCCGGATCATTGTCATTCGACACGAAATCCCAGCCCCGCATGTCGTCGATGTAGCCATTGCCATCGTCATCAATCCCGTTCCCCGGGATTTCGCCGGCATTCAGCCACATGTTTGCCGCCAGATCAGGATGGGTATAGTCAATTCCCGTGTCGATGATGCCGACCACGACGGCAGAGCTGCCCCGGGCGACATCCCAGGCCTCCGGCGCGTCAATGTCCGCGTCGCCCACTCCACCACTCTGGCCGGTGTTGTTCATGCCCCACAGGGAGGAGAAGGAAGGATCGTTCGGCGTCAGCGAAGCAAAGACCACGTAGTCCGGTTCCACGATCTGCATCGCAGCCCCGCTCAGCCGGAAATCCTTCAGCTTGATGTCGTACAAGTCCAGGTCAGAAGTGCCCGTTTCCACAATGTAAACCTGCGAATTCGGCAGATGCCTGCGCACCTTGCCGCCCAGGCCGTCCAGCACCGTTTGCAGCTCCCCGGCGGTCACTCCGTCTTTCAGCGTCAGGAGAAAATGGTCCGCCACCATCACCTTCTGCTCCTGCATGGTTTCCACACCTGTCGCCGCATCACGTTTCCATGACTCCTCAATGCGCAGGAACGGGTATTTGAACTTTGCCTCCACCACCCGCTTCTTGGTGAAGTTTCCCTGCGCATCCGGCGGCGTGGCGCGTTCCTGCAAAATGCGCGCGTCTTGCAGGAAGCGGGCCCGCTCCGTAGTGGCCGCCAGATCCGCCGGCTTCTGCGGCGCGATATACGGTGCCGGCTGAGCTTTGACCTCGGGATTGGCCTCGCGGGTGCCAAAAACGGCGGGGGCAGCAGTCGGGGCAGGTTTTAAATTCGGCGGGCTGGATTTGAGCGCCCCGGCGTCCGCAGGGGGCTTGGACACTAAAGGTGGGGCAATTTCTCTTGTCCCAAAAAGGTACCATCCGACCAAGGTCAGCAGCACGAGGGTTAAAACAGGGACAAAAAATCGTCGGAGCATATACGGCCAGAATTACGAAATTCCGCCCCAGAATTCAACTGTTTCCTTTCTGTTTCCTAGGCAGACCCATTATTTAATTGGGATAAAATCCTATCTATACACCCTGCGGGAAATTCCAAACTCCACCCGAGGACGCTTGAATAAAACAAAACCGCCGCAGCGAGCGACTCCCGGCACTCACTACGGCGGTATGTTTGGGTCAACGAGAGAGGGACGGCTCTCAGTTGGCCTTCTTCGGACGGCCAAGCACATCGTCCTTGGTCGTGAGCGCGACGGCGACGACCTGGTCGATGAGTTCCTGGCTGATCTTGAGATCCTTCAAAGTGTTCACGAGGTTTTCAGCGATGGCGTTGAAATGCACCTCGGTCAGGCCCATGCCCTCGTGGGCTTTGCGCATGTCCTTGCCGGTCCATGGCAGCGGACCACCGAAGGCGGCGCTGAGGAATTCCTTCTGCTTCCGGCGCTGTTTGTCCATGCTCACGTCGTCGAAGAAATGCTTCACGCGGTCATCGGCCAGCACTTTGACATAGAAGGCGTCCACCGCAGCCTCCATGGCGGCCTTGCCTCCCAGCTTTTGATACAGGCTGTCTTCGCGGGCCTTCAGCCATTTGGTTTTGCAGGCTTCCTGGGCAAAGGACCATTTCCGGCCTTCGTAGTCGGCGGTGATGGCAGGATCGACCGGTTTGCCGCTGATCGGGCAGACGGTGTTGGAGGCTGTTTCAGTGGCTACGGCAGCGGGTTCGACCGCGAGCGCGGCGGCATTGACCAGCAGGGTCATGACAGCGGTGATGGTGACGATGGAGGAGAGAATAAGTTTCATGGTTTGGTTGGGCTATTTAATAAGTTGCATCGCCGATGCATCAATGCGCCGATCCTGCGCAGAGGTGCGCGTTTGTTGCGCGCAGCCAGCACGCGCCAATTCCTGCGCACAAGGCCGCACAAACAGAGAAGCGACAGGTGCGCTTAATGTTGCATGGTAAATGCATGTTTGAAGCCAAGCCTGACATCACCGGACGCGCCGAAATCGAAACTCTGGTGAACACCTTCTACGACCGCGTGCGCACCGACGAGGTGCTGGGGTTCATCTTCAACGACGTCGCAAAGACAGACTGGACCACGCATCTGCCCAAGATGTACGCCTTCTGGGAGACGGTGCTCTTTCGCACCGGTGGCTTCACCGGCAATCCCATCGCCGCGCATGCGAAGCTGGTGCCGCAGACGGCCATGGGCCGTGCGCAGTTTGATCACTGGCTGCAGCTCTTTCGCAGCACGGTGGATGATCTCTTTGCCGGAGAGCGCGCGGAGCACATCAAAAGCTGCGCGGCAGACATGGCCAACGTGATCTACTCGCGCATCAACCAGGTGCCCGATCCCCGCTTTGATCCCGCCAACCTCACTCCGGAACAACGCGCACGTTATTCACGTTATCAGCAGCCTGCCGCATGAGCCAGTTCCCCGCCTGCAAGCACAAGAAACACAAGGCCACCGGCCCGCGCCGGGATGGCCTGCGCTGGCTCGCGTCGGAGCCCTACCGCCTGTTCTTTTTCAGCGGTGCGGTGTGGAGCATCATCGGCGTGGCGCTGTGGCCGCTGTATTATGCGCAGCAGCTTGGTTTTTATCCCAGCTTCGTTCACGCGCGGATCATGATCGAGGCCTTTGGTGCGGCGTTCGTCGTCGGCTTTCTCGGCACCGCCGGGCCGCGCATGGCCACTGCTCCGAAGCTCACGCCTCTGGAGCTGTTCTGGCTCTTCGCGCTGCATCAGGCCTGCGGCATCTCCCATCTCACCCTGCACATGGCCTGGGGAGATATGTTTTTCATCGCGCTGCTTGGTTCGCTGCTGCTTAGCCTCGTGATTCGTGTGGTGAAGTTTCGCAAGGAGGCGCCTCCTCCTCAATTGCTGCTCGCTCTCACCGGCCTGATCTGTGGCATCACAGGTGCGTCGTTGCTGCTGTCGTCAGCGACCCTGATCGATCCACAGCGCCTTCGTCTCGCAAATTTGCTGCTTTATCAGGGACTGCTGCTGCCGCCGGTGCTGGGCATCGGCGCGTTTGTGTTTCCACGCATGCTCGGCGGAGATTTTGGTGATCCGAAAACGGCGGCGCAGAGCCGCACAAAGCTCATGCGCGCTCTCATGGCGGCAATCCTGCTCGTGGGCAGCTTCTTGCTGGAGGCCTGCGGCCAGATCATCGCAGGCTATGCACTGCGCGCGCTCGTGGCGGCAGGCTATTTGCTCATGGAAGTGCGCTGGAAGACGGCGCAGAGCGGCTCACTCACCACGGGTTTGTTTTGGTCGCTGATCCTCGGCTGGCTCGGTCTGGCGCTGGCCGGATTCTTCTACACCCAGCATGTCAGCGTGGAGCACCTGCTCTACATCGGCGGCTTCGGCATGCTCATGCTCATTGTTGGCAGCCGCGTACTGTTTGGCCACAGCGGCGATCTCGACGGCTTTTTTGTGACGAGCAAGTGGGTGCGCTTACTGATCTTCCTTGGCGTTCTGGCCGCCATCACCCGCGCCACGCCCGCTTGGGTGCCTTCGACGACGATGTCCCATCACATCTACGCTGCACTGACGTGGGCACTGCTGGCGCTGTTCTGGCTGCTGTGGCACCGCCGGCGTTTTGTGAAGCGGGATGAGGAGGATTAAGCTGCGGCGGGTTCCAACACCCCCGCAAAATCAGCACAACATTCCCCACGCATAGAAAGGACTGCAACGTCCTCCTCCCGTTAGTCTCACGCATGAACCCTGCGCTGATGAATCCCGAGTGGTCCAAGGTGGCCTCGATGGCCTATGACGGCTTTGATGAACGTCCCTTTCTCGTCTTTTGGGAGATCACGCGGGCCTGTGCGCTGGCGTGCCAGCACTGCCGTGCCGAGGCGCAGTCGCATCGTCATCCCGATGAACTGAATCGTGAGGAATCTAGCCGGCTGATCCGCCAGCTCGCGGAGCTGAATCCACCCATGCTCATTCTCACCGGCGGTGATCCGCTGATGCGCACGGATGCGCTGGACCTCGTGCGAGAGGCGACGGCTGCCGGGCTGCATGTGGGCCTGAGCCCTTCGGCGACGGCGCGGCTCATGAATGCGGATTTTGCGGAGATCAAAGCGGCGGGCGTCGAGCGCATCTCGCTAAGTCTGGACGGTGCCTCACGCGAGACGCACGATGCCTTTCGCGGTGTGAAGGGCACCTTTGACCGCACCATCGCGGCGGTGCATCGAGCCCATGCGGCAGATCTAAGCGTGCAGATCAACACCACGCTCACGCGCGGCAATCTGCGTGAGTATGAGGCCTTCAAGAAACTCATGTTTGAGCTGAAGCCCGCCATGTGGAGCGTCTTCCTGCTGGTGCCGACCGGTCGTGCCGGCATTGCCGACTTGCCCGATCCCCTGGACATCGAACACGTGTTTCAAGACATGGCCTCGCTTGTTGGCAAGGCCCCTTTCGCCATCAAAACCACGGAGGGCCACCACTTCCGCCGCGTGCTGATTCAGAAGCATGGCGCGGGTGGCAGGCAGCGCCCTGGCATGCGCTCACCGCTTGGCATTCGCGATGGACGCGGGGTGATGTTCATCTCCCACACCGGCGTGGTGTCTCCCAGCGGCTTCCTGCCCTTTGACTGCGGCAATGTGCGCGACGAGCACCCTGCAGAGATTTACCGGCACCATCCGCTCTTCGTCTCACTGCGCGACAACGATGCGCTGGGCGGCAAATGCGGGCGCTGCGAATTCCGCACCGTCTGCGGCGGCTCCCGGGCACGCGCCTATGGCGTGACGGGAGATCCCTTCGCGGAAGATCCGGCCTGTGTGTATCAGCCGCGGCAGGGCAGCGCCGTGCTCAGTTAGAGCGAAGGCGGAGACCAGTCGGGAATGCCACCGGACTTGAGCTGCTTTTCATAAAGCTCCCAGTAGGGCTTTGTGGGAGACATGGGCGCGGTTTCATTCACCATGAGTGGGCGTGCTTCCTTCCAGAAACTGTCATAGGCGGCGCTCATTTTCTGCACCACTTCGGGATAGTCGCCGCTGACATCCGTCTTCTGATACGGATCGGCCTCGAGGTCATAGAGCGCGCCTTTCGTGGGCTTGGCGGCGGCTTGTTGTTTCTTCTTCGGATTCCCAGCGCCACCACGCGGGCCCACGTAGCGGAAGCGCTGGTTGCGCACGCCGTAGTTGAGAAATTCCTGCGTGTTCGGCTCCGTGCCTGTGGGCCAGCGGGCCACGTGGGTGAAGAGGAAGCGATCCTCCCACTTGTCGGCCTTGCCCTCAATCAGCGGCAGCAGGCTGCGGCCTTCCACCTGGTTCTTCGGCAACTCTGCACCAGCCAGCGCGGCAAAGGTGGGCAGCAGATCAATGTGTGCGGCGACGGTGCTGATGTCACGCCCAGCATTGATATGTCCATCCCAGCGGATGAAGAACGGCACGCGCACGCCGCCTTCATCGGTGGAGCCTTTCAGGCCGACTTGATCGCCGTTGAAGAACGGATAGCCGGGCGCAAGATCCTTGCCGGGAACGCCTGAGCCGCCGCCCGTGGTGCCGTTGTCAGACATGAAGATGACGACGGTGTTTTTATACAGATCCCACTCCTTCAGCTTCTTCGCGAGGCGGCCCATGTTTTCGTCGATGTTCTCGATCATGCCGTAGAATCCGGCCTGATCTTTGCCGAAGCCAAGATCGGTGAAGCGCTTGGCATTCTTCTCCGGTGCGATGTACGGGCCGTGCGGAGCGTTGGTGGTCAGATAAGTGAAGAACGGCTTGCCGCTGTCCTTCTGCTGCTTCATCCAGCCGAGTGCGGCGGTGAAGAAGACGTCTGTGCAGAAGCCGTGCGTCTTCACAAAGCTGCCATTGTGACGAATGACGGGGTCCGTGTACTTGTTGTCCGGCGCATCCGCACAGGAGCAAGGATAGGCCTGGCCGATGCCGCCTGCGCCGTGAATGAAAGCTTCGTCAAAGCCGCGCTTGTTCGGCTGATAGGCTTCTTCATCACCGAGGTGCCATTTGCCAAAGATGCCAGAAGTGTAGCCTGCTGTTTTAAGGACCTGTGGCAGGATGGTGGCGTTCAGCGTCATGCGCTCGCGCTCAAGAATGGTGTGCGTGATGCCGTTTTTGAGATCATGCCGGCCCGTCATGATGGCGCTGCGTGTGGGCGAGCATGTGGGACTGACGAGGAAGCGCGTGAAGCGCAGGCTCTGGGCGTGAAGCGCATCGATGTTCGGTGTCTTCAGCCAGGGATGCCCATGACATGCAAGTTGAGCGTAACCCTGATCATCCGTCATGATGAGAATGATGTTTGGCTTGCCGCCCGCGAGATCCGCGAAAGCATGCAGGGTCAGGACAAAGAGAAGGGTCAGAACGAGTTTCATGGTCGGGAGTGTGAGGACGCGGATCAAGCCGCGCTCTTTCAACGCAATGCGGTCAGATGTTCACGGCACTACTTTTTGTACGGCATGCGTTTCACCTCTTCGATGACAGGAACGTCCTTGTTCATCGCCTCATAGGCGGCCATGAGCCGTTTCACTTCTTCGGGATGCTGCGCCGCCACATCGTGCTGCTCACCAGGGTCGTTTTGCAGATCAAAGAGCTGCATCTTCGCCGCGGCGTCCCCGGTGTTGAGGCCGGGAAAGGCGTCGATGTTGTACTGCTCGTAAGGCGCGAGAATCGTCACTCCATCTGGCGCGCGAGGATCGAGCCACCTGCCATCTGAGCCGGGTTTGAGCTTCAACTGCGTGGCTGGCAGCACGTGCAGCTTCCAGCGTGCATCGCGGATGTTGGCCAGCTTGGAGTTGAAGTGTCCAAAGAGGTGCTCGTGCGGTGACATGGCAGCGCTGGTGAAAAGCGGCATGATGCTGCGGCCATCCAGCACGCGTTCATCCGGCATTTTGGCTCCCGTTACCTCCAGGACCGTGGCAAACAGGTCCATCGTGATCGCCATTTGATCGCTCACATGTCCGGCAGGAATCTTGCCGGGCCAGCGTGCGATCATCGGCACGCGATAGCCGCCTTCCCACTGCGAGCCCTTCATGTCGCGCAGTCCTCCGGTGCTGCCGCCGAACCAAGCACCGTTGTCACTGCTGAAAAGCACGAGCGTGGTTTCATCCAACCCCAGCTCTTTCAGTTTCGCCAGTACCTGGCCCACACTCCAGTCGAGCTCTGCCACGGCATCCCCATAAAGTCCTGCGCCGCTCTTTTTGTAGAACGCTTCGGAGGCCGCGAGCGGCTTGTGCGGCATCGCCTCCGCGAGATAGAGGAAAAAGGGCCGATCCTTGCTGCGCTCGATGAAACCCAGTGCGCGCTCCGTGTAGCGCCGCGTCAGCGTGGCCTGAACCACGGGGTATTCGATGACCTGCGTGTTTTCCAGCACCTGCACGGGCCGCATGTCATTCGAGTACGGGATGCCGTAATACTCATCAAAGCCACGCTCCGTGGGCAGAAAGCCCGCTTTGTGACCCAGGTGCCATTTGCCCACCATGCCCGTGGCATAGCCAGAGGACTTCAGGACCTGCGCCAGCGTGACCTCCTTCTCAGGCAGATGCAGCGCATCTGCCACCGGTCCGCCATCCGGCGCGGGATTGGCCGTCATGCCGCAGCGAAACGGATAACGTCCTGTCATCAGCGCGGCGCGCGTGGGTGCGCAAAACGGTGCCGGACAGTTGAACTGCGTGAGTCTGGCACCCTCCGCCGCCATGCGGTCCAGGTTAGGCGTTTTGATCTGCGTATGCCCATAGCAGCCGAGATCGCCATAGCCGAGATCATCCGCGAGGATGATGATCACGTTGGGCTGCTTCGCGGCCAAGGACGAAATCAAAAAGACGAGGAGGGAAAGCAGAGTGATGAGAGGAGTCTTCATGTGCGTGGTCGGGCTGCGACGTGTACTTCACGAAGCCAGATCGGTACTCTTTCGCATCATGGCGATCATGCGCTCAGTGTCTCAGTCCTCCCCCTTGCCACCCGTCGAGTCCGGATTGCGCGGCTCATCATGCTTTGGCAGCCACTGCTGCAGTTCGGATTTGATTTTGGCAGATTGCGGCTTGGTGGCGAGGTTGCTGCGCTCCAGAGGATCAGTGGTGTAGTCATACAATTCCTCCGCACCGTCTGCATAACGGATGTAGCGCCAGCGGTCATTGCGTAGTGCGTGGTTTTTGTAGCCGGCGGTGGTGAGTGCGGGACGATCCCAAGCCGCCGCAGGATTTTTGAGCAGCGGCATGAGGCTCACGCCATCGAGGCCAGATTTGGCGGGCAGTCCGGCCATCTCTACCAGCGTGGGGTAGAGATCCAGCAGGCTGACCGGATGCATGCAGGTCTGCTGCGCGGCAATCCCTGGCCCCGAGATGATAAGGGGCACATGGGCTGAGCCCTCGCGCAGGCTGCCCTTGGACCAGTTGTGCTTTTCGCCGAATTCATAGCCATTGTCGCCGCAGATCACGACGATCGTGTGCTCACGGTTTGGGCCGTCGGTGAGGCCCTTCAGAATGCGCCCCACGCAATCGTCCGCATAGCGTGAGGAGGCGAGATAGGCCGAGATCAGTTGCTTGCGCCGCTGAATCAGCTCCGCCTCGGTCTTGTGCGTTTTTTCACGCACGGACTCCGGCAGTCCTGCGCTTTCATCGGCAGCCAGATCAGGCACGGTGATGCTCCCGGGTGGGAAGAGATCGAAGTACTCCTGCGGCACATACCAAGGTGTGTGCGGTTTCACGATGCCGCAGGCCAGGAAGAACGGCTCCTCATGCGGCTTCGTCAAAAACTCCGCCGCCCATCCGGCCAGCTTCCAGTCCTCCATCTCCTCCTTGCTCTTGTAGAGTGGCCCCCAAGCATGCTTGCCGATGGCATTCATGCCCTCGCCTTCCGGGGGTGCCGGAGCATGTTTCTTGGCCTTGCGGCCCAGCTCGATGCTCTCAGCCCAGATGCGCTTGCCAGCAGCAGCGGCGATGGCGGAGCTGAAAACTTTGCCTGCGCCCGCGAGGTGATAGCCCTGATCGCGGAAGTACGTCGGCAGCGAGATCGAGCGCATCAGAAGATGATCTTTTGGCAAAGAGTCCTGGCTGTTGTCATAGATGCCCGTGGTGGAGGGGCGCAGGCCGGACAGAAAGGCCGTGCGCGAAGGATTGCACACCGGCGCAGCGCACTGTGCATTGGCAAAGGTCATCCCACTTTTCGCAAAACGATCCAGCTGCGGCGTCACTGCCTGCGATGCAATATCCGTGCGGCCCGCGAAACCGTTCTGATCATCAATCACGATCAGCAGCACATTGGTCTTCGGCGCAGTGGCTGCCTGACCTGAAACAAGCGGTGCCATTACCAGGAAGAGGAGTGCGCGTGTTTTCATGAGCAGCCCCTCAAACGTTGGCGCGGCCAAGTCTTTCGTGAAATATTCGCCGGGCTTCCACCTCCCATGGTCATGAAGCCTGCCTTTTTTGCCCTCGCCCTCATGCTGCCTTCACTGTCCTGCACTGCCAGCACCCCCGCTCAGCCCGAGGAGGCTGGAAAAGTGCGCTGGAGCCGGATTCTGGAAACCGCGCTGGCCTCCAGTGCCCAGACAGGAAAACCGGTGTTTGCCCTGTTTCAGGAAATCCCTGGCTGCGCGGGCTGCAAGCAGTTCGGCCGCGATGTGATGTCGAACCCGCTGCTGGTCGAGGCCGTGGAGACCGAGTTCACCCCGCTGCTCATTCATAACAACAAAGGCGGACAGGACGCCGTGGTGATGCAGCGCTTTGGCGAGCCGGCGTGGAACTATCAGGTGGTTCGCTTCCTCAATGATCAAGCGGAGGACATCATCCCGCGCAAAGACCAGGTCTGGGATGCCGGCGGCATCGCGGAGCGCATGATCGCGACACTGACGCAGGCGAAAAGGCCGGTGCCCGCCTACCTGACACTGCTGGCCGCGGAGCACTCGCTACGGCTCAAGCAGGCCGTGTTTGCCATGTACTGCTTCTGGACCGGCGAGATGGCGCTGGGTCAGATTGAAGGCGTGATCACCACCGAAGCAGGTTTCATGGCCGGGCATGAGGTCACGCTGGTCAACTATGATCCGGCGGTCATTTCACTGCCCCAGTTGATCACCGCAGCGGAAAAGGTGGAATGCGCGAATGCGGTCTCAGTGTACGCAACAGATCTTCCCGCCGCGAAGACCACGCGGCTCAAGATCGGCACCATCTCCGGCTACCGCAAGGCACCCGTCAGCGATCAGAAGAAACAGATCGGCGGCACCCCGGCGGAGAAACTGACGCTTTCCCCAGCCCAGGCCACGAAGGTGAATGCATGGATCCGCACGGATCCGGCCAAGGCGCTGAACTTCCTCACGAAGTCGCAGCGGGCGCAGCTCAAGTGACGAGCTCAAGACCGGGGCTTGACGATGAGGCTGTCGATCGGCGGTGCCTTGTGCTCGCCTGAGTTTTCGTAGCCGGGCAGTTCCTTGCCGCCATGGCGCTTGCCGCGTGACTGCCGATCGGGATCAAACTGAATGCAGTCGCCCGAGGTATGAGAGATGTCACAGTTGCGGATGGTCACATCGCCCCAGCGGCCGGTGATGCCATGGGCGTCGTTTTGATTCTCAAAGGTGCCGTTTAAGTGATGATGAATGCGGCAGTTCTCGATCACCACACGCGTGCCAAACACACCGACGCCGTTGCCCGTGCCATTGAAGATCTCGCAGTTGCGCAGTGTGACATCGTCCGCGGTGATCTTCACGATGTTGCCGCCCTGGCCCTGAGCATCGACACGGAAGTTTTCATACACACCGGGCTTCGTTATTTCCAGCCGATGCACGAGCTTGGCCCCGGAGATGGTGCCCACCGGACCGGGAGCCCCTGCCAGTTCGGCGGCGTGAAGCGAAATGAGCACGCCGCACACGGCCCAGCAGATGAGGAAGGTCTTTTGCATGGCACCTAGAACGCCGCCGTAGCGCGTCTGTTACCAAGGAATCACCGCACGATCCTTCACGAACTTCCCGCGCAGCGCATGGGGCGCATCCAGCGCCAGCCATGTCAGTGTGTCCGCGCCTTCATCCGGCGTGCGGGGTGCCTCGCTGCCCCCCATCTCCGTGCGGCACCAGCCGGGGCACATGCTGTTCACCATCACGTCTGGCAATGCGGCGGTAAGCTGCTGCGTGAGCATGTTGAGCGCGGTCTTGCTGATGCAATAAGCCGGTGCCCAAGACTGCGGCTCACCATCCAGCTGCCCCGCACCACTGGAGACATTGACGATGCGCGGCGCACTGGAGTTGGCGAGCAGCGGCGCGAACGCCTGACACACCCGCAGCGTGCCGACCACATTGGTATTCAGCGTCTCCATCAGCACCTCGGGCTTGAGTTCGAGCAGACTCTGATAGTGATCCAGCAGGATGGCGGAATTGTTGGCCAGTACATCGAGCTGACCAAACTGGTCCTCGATTTGTTTCACCGCAGCTTCCACGCTCGCCTGATCCGTGATGTCCAGAGCCACGCCGCAGGCGCCGTCACCCACCCGTACAGCGGCCTCAGCAGCGCGTGCGCCATCGCGACTGGCGATGATGACTTTCGCGCCGCGTGCGATCAGCTGCCTCGCTGCTGCGAATCCAATGCCACGCGTGGCTCCGGTGATGAGAATGACAGTGTTCATGGAGAGGTTAAGGTCGCGAACCCTCAGGCCCGCTCCCAGCGGAACTTACGCTCCTCTTCGCGAATCGGTTGGTCATTGATGCTGGCATAGCGCCTGGCCATGTAGCCGTTCTTATCAAACTCCCAGTTCTCATTGCCATGGCTGCGCCACCACTGGCCGGCCTCGTCATGCCACTCGTACTCAAAGCGCACGGCGATGCGGTTTCCCGTGAAAGCCCAGAGCGTTTTCTTGAGGCGGTAGTCCTGCTCCCTCAGCCACTTCTTTTTCAGAAACTCGACGACTTCGGCACGACCATTGAGAAAGACATCGCGGTTGCGCCATTCCGTGTCGGGTGTGTAGGCCAGCGAGACGCGCTCAGGATCGCGGCTGTTCCAGGCGTCTTCGGCGGCCTGGACTTTCTTGATCGCTGTTTCTTCGGTGAAGGGTGGCAGGGGTGGGCGTGGGTTCATGGTGTTTGCAGTTTGAGCTGGGATTCGAGTTCGGCAATGCGCGCCTTCAGCGGCGCCACGGCATCTTGTACTTCCCCGGTGGTGAAGCGCGGCGTGATGAATTTGGGGCAGTTCCAGTCGTAGGATAAAACGTCGATGACAAAGATGCGCTCCACCTTCGCGGCGTGACCTCCGGGCGGAGCAATCTTGGCGACCAGATCCGGATGCTCGCGCGCATCCAGCACCCGCGCATGGCCAAGGATCTTCAATCGCTCCCGCGCCGGGTAGTCCATGAGGAAGAGGCTCACGCGGTCATTCTTCGCCAGGCTGCCCACGCTGATCATCTGGCGGTTGCCCCCGTGATCGGCAAACATGAGTTCGTTCGGTCCGGTGACGCGAAGAAAGCCCTTGGCCCCGCCGCGATGCTGGAGATAGGGCCAGCCATTTTCCGTGATCGTGGCCATGTAAAACGAGTCACGTTCCGTGATGAAAGCGGCTTCTCCGGCCGTGAGCGCATCACGCTCGGGCGTGGTGTCAAAGGCGGGATAGGTCCGCCCATAGTAATGGCGCTCCGCCTCGAACACGGCAGGCGTGAGCACGGTGTGCATGAATCGGTCGGCCATAGTCGAGGAGGGAGCGAAGGGTTGCTGACGATGAGGAAGATTGCCGGATGCTTTTTAGAATACGAGCGTCTGCCAGCCTTCGGCGAGATATCGGCGGATGCTGGCAAATCCGGGGGTGCCGGCCAGCGCGAAATCTTTGATCTCTGGCAGGCCGCAGGCTTCGACTTCCTTCGTCGCGCCAAACACGGTGGAACAGCCGCAGGAGGCGCCAGCGATGGAGGGGCGCACGGCATTGTAGAGACCGTGGGCCGGATGCGTTGGCTTCGAGAATTCGGCCGGCCAGCGCACGCCGGTGCCGGCGAACACGACACTGACTTCGTCGCTCTTTTCCTGGGCTTCCGCTGCAAGAGCAAGGGCATTGAAGGCGCGACCAAGGGCTTCTTCGCCGTTTTTAGGATCGGAGGTGATAATGATTGCGAGTTTCATAGGAGGGTATGTTTGGGTTGATGAGCTCTTGAGTGAGCAAGCGGACACTGCCGCGCCGATGAGGCTGCGGGTAATGCCGGTTGCTTGTTGCCGTTATGCCGGATGTGCATACCCTCTGCGGCATGATGGACCGCATCCGAGCCCTGCTCACCGTGATCGAAGAAGGCAGCGTCAACCGCGCCGCAGTGCGGCTGCGCATCACGCAGCCTGCGCTGAGCCGGCAGATGCAGGCTTTGGAAAATGAACTGGGCGGCAAGCTGCTGGAGCGCGAAACCAGCGGCGTGAAGCCCACGGGTCTTGGCCATGCCCTGGTGAAATCCATGAGCCCTCTGGTCGCCAGCTATGATGCAGCATTGGCCGAGCTGCGCCGGCAGGCGCGTGGCGAGCGCTCCGAGCTGCGCGTGGGCTATCTTCTTTCCGCCGCGCAGAGCATGCTCACCCCGGCTCTGGCAAAGCTGCGCAAGTCCCACCCGGAGGTGAAGCTGAAACTGCACGACATGTCCCCGCGCGAGCAGCTTGACGGCCTGCGCGCCGGAGAGCTCGATCTCGCGCTCATCGGCCAGGAAGGAGTGATGGCGGCGCGTGAATTTCACAGCGCCAAGCTCTGCTCCCTGCATGTCTGCGTGGCGGTGTCGGATGATGATGTCATCGCATTGCGCAAAAACATCGCGCTCAATGAGCTGAAAGGCCGTGACTTCATCGGTGTGGACGAAGACCAGGTGCCGGGGCGCAATCGCTGGGTGACCGCGCTTTGCAAAACGGCAGGGTTCAAGCCGCGCTTCGTCGTCATCGTGGATGGCATCACGAATGTGCTTTCCCAGGTCGTCTCCGAGTCGGCTGTGACGCTGCTGCCCGGCTACTTTGAAAAGCTGCAGCATCCCGGTGTCACCTTTGTGCCCGTCAGCGATGAGAGGGCTCGCTGGGACTTCATCGTCCTCTGGCAGAAAGGCCGCGCCTCCACCGCAACGCGTGCCTTGGTCGAGGCACTGAAGCAGGTCGCAGTGAAACTGCGCTGATCAATGCAGCCGCAGGCCATGCTGCTGCCAGAAGGACTGCAGTGCCGCATGCGAGCCGTTGAACACATTGCGCTCCACCGGCCGGTCGAGATTGCCAAAGTAGAGGCTGTTGCGGTGCAGGCCGTGATTGTACACCTTCGGCTGTGAGCGGCCATGTCCCCAGTCCACACCACCGTACTGCCACAGCGTCCAGTCAGACCACACCTGGTATTGATGCAGCAGCCCCCTCGGATTTCCAGGTGCCGGATACACCGGCCCCGCACCACTGTCGTGCGCATACAGCGCCAGCCAGTAGGGCATGCGGCGCAGCTTCGCTTTGGTGGCCGGATCAGCGCTGCTGAGGAGCTGCTTCAGATGCGTGCTGTTTTCCAAATACGCGACAGGCACCACACCCGTGCGTGATTCCACACGATCCATGAACCGAAGGATGTCGGAGAGACGCGAGTTTGCATCAAAGTCCGCACACAATAGCAGAGCCGGTGCATTCCAAGCGCGACCCCGTGCCAGCGAGCGCGCCCGTGCGCAGAATTGATCCGCCTGTGCCACCGCATCCACGTGATTTTGCAGGCGATAGTAAACTCCCGGCAGCATCCCGGAGCGATCCGCTGCTGCAAGGAAGTTCCTGCACTTCTCATCCAGATTCCCGCCCTTGCCCGCCCGCGCGATCAAGCCGCTGGCCCCGTTCGCCCGCAGCGCAGACACATCGTGCTCCGAGTAGCCCTGGCCTGCCCGCTGCTTCTCCTTCGGATCATAAGCCGAGACATTGATGATCTGCGGCATGCCCCAAGAGGATGGCGGCAGACTCCCCGGCGTGCCGCCTGACTGCGGAGTGGTACAACTGGCAAGGGCAAGGAGAAGCGGCAGCAGAAAGTGTTTCATTGAAGAGAATGATTCACTTCAGCAGCTTAGGTGCAAGGAGCCGTTTTAAAGTTCAGTGCTGTTTTTGCAAGATGGCCTGCACGGAATTCAATCCAATCCCAGGTCTTCGATAAACCTTTTGTCCTCGCCGTACTTTTCTTCCTGCAGCCCAAGCTGATCGAGAATGATGTGTTTGACGAGCAAGGCGATGTCTCCCTGTGTCAAAGCCTGGCGCTCATCTTCGGCGAGACGCAACAGATGATGATGTGACATCCAGTCAGACAGATCCCCGAGTGTTTTGAGGTTGGAGGGAAAGTCCGTACTCAGCCCGAACCATCGAAGACGTGGCCATGCTTTGACATCGAGTTGTTCTTCAAGCTGCCGCCACCGCTGCTGGCGCGAGCTCCGATCTGCAAAAACATCATCAAGTTTTTGATTTCTTACGCCCTCGCCATCCATGACGCCCAAACTTTGCAGAGCATGGGTTAGTTGTACCCATGCAGTCTCCTCTTTAGCCCGAATCACGACGGCGGGGCATCCCACTTTCGCATCCAGCTTCGCAGTGATGCAATCGATCACATCCCGAGGAGTACGCATCCTTTCAGCTTCCTGATCCGAGATCGAAATCTGAAATACTTCCTCAAATGCCATCACAAGTTCAACGCTATCTAGGCCCATGACGGATGATATTTTATAAGAGATGGGAACGAGGGAGCTATGCCTGCAGTCATGGACTCTTGACGTTTTACCAAGGAGCCTCATGCCATTCCAGCGGTTCTGGCAGTGGAAAACCTGCGAATTCAATGTGCAGCACCCGTCGCCGTCTTGGGCTGGAAGAGCGAGAGGACGCATGCAACAGCAACGGACGCATCAAAAGCACGTCACCAGCTTTGGCCTCACAAAGAACTTCCTCATGGGTTTCACGACAGCTTTGGATCGCTTCAGCGCTCAGACGGCCCAGTCGATGCGTGCCAGAAAGAATTCGCAAGGCTCCGTTGCTCGAATCGGTGTCATCCAGGTGAAGGCGCACGGTGAGCATCTGCTCCAGCAGCTTCATCGGTGGCTGTACATGCGGCACACCTTCCTTCAGGCTCCAGGGTCCGAATCCGGGCACTTCGGCTTGTTCTTTGAGAGCCAGCGTCAGGTCCTGATGCCAAGCAACCAGCCAGTTGGTTTCCGGCCGTTTGTCAAAATAGATGCCGCGTACTGGAATGGGACAGAGAGGAAGATGCGGGCGCACCAATTCGGCAAGCAATGACTCTGCGAGCTCAGCCACCTTTTGATTGCTGAGCATGCCACGACTTCCCGCCCCGTTTGCATCGCCCAGCAAGGATGCCAATGCATGACATGCAGAAGCATCGAGTACGTTCGGCACAATGGCGAATCCACGTGTGTCCAGATTGGAGGCGATGGTCATTAAACGGATGTCTTGCTTGTTCCTTGCCCATTTGCAAGCCAGCCATGGCGTTGAGAAAAACTTCAAAACTCAGTCCGCGTCACTTTGCCGTCGTTCTCGGATCGAAGCTCGATCCAATCAATCTCGACAGGCTGCTCCTGCATGGGCAGATACAGGCGCACGATGCCCAGCGGACCCGTGGCGGGGATTTGAACAGTGATCTCCTGCCAGTTGCCGCCCATGAGGGTGAAGAGCACGCGCTGGGCCTTGCCGCCTCCGGGCACCCAGTCAAAATGCGAAGTGCCTGCCTTGGCCTTGATGCGGAAGGTCGCGGTGCTGGGGCCGCCGTGCTTGCCGGCACCGAAGCCGAGGAAGCATTCAAAGCCAATGTTCGTCACACGCACGATGCCGTCCTTCACCACCGCTTTGCAGTCGCGGGCCTTCCAGCCTTGCAGGGCGGGATCGCTGTCATCTTTGGCCGGTGCTTTCGCCCTGGCCTTCGGCTGCTGTTTGCCCTCAAGTTCAGGGTGGTATTGCTTGGGATCAAAAGCCGGATTCACCACCGGCACCACGGCATGCGTGTCCTTGAGAAAGGTTTCAATCAGCGCGTCCAGCTCCGCCACGAGTTCCGGCTTCTGCGTGGCGAGATTGTTCTTCTCGCCAAGATCGTCCTTCAAATTGAACAGCAGATGTCGATGCGACCCGTTCTCGCCGCCGTGAAAGATACGGATCAGCTTCCAGTCATCGCGATGCACAGACACCGCAGGCGGGAGCCAGTCCGGCACGGTGCCATAGTGCGGGAAGTACTGGAAGACCGCCTTGCCCGGCAGTTCGCCGCCTTTCAGCGCAGGCAGGATGCTGCTGCCGTCAAAGCGTTGCTCAGGTGCTGACTTGATCGACAAACCTTCGAGCAGTGTGGGATAATAATCCTCACTCTGCACCAGCGCATCGCTGCGTGCCCCCGCCTGGGTGATGCCAGGCCAGACGACAATGCCCGGCACACGCGTGCCACCTTCAAACAAGCAGGCCTTGCCACCGCGCAGCGGCGCGTTGCTGGTGGGAGTGGTGTCGTCCACCTTGTCATACATGTTGCCACCATTGTCAGCGGTGAAAATGATGATGGTGTTGTCCGCGATTTTGAGGCGGTCCAGCGTATCCAGCAGTGTTCCCACAGCGTCGTCCATGCTCTCAACCATCGCGGCATACGTCGGGCTGTGCTGCGGATCAGCGGGATTCACGCGGCTGCGGTATTTCTCAATGAGCGCCTTCTTCGCATCAAACGGCGCGTGCACGCTGAACATCCAGTAGTTCAGGTAAAACGGCCCGCCCCTGTGCTGCTCTATGAATTTCACCGCCTCCTTCGCCATGCGGTCCTCGATGTGCTGGTCCGGCACGTCGGGATCCGCGTCAAAATCCGCAAACTTCCACGGCGCCACGTAGCTGCCAGCCGGTCCTGGTCCTGGATGATGCGGCACATCCACATCAAACCCCTGCTGCAAAGGGGAGAAAGGTTCCGGGCCAAGATGCCATTTGCCAAAATGCCCAGTGGCATAGCCCGCATCGTGCAGCGTCTCCGCCAGCGTTCGATACTCGGTCTTCAATCGTGTTGGCGGGCCCGGCTGCACCACCTTCTGATTGGGCGGTCCCTTCTTGGCCACGGTGGCTTCCAGGACCACCTGCGGCATGTGGCAGTTCGGGGTGGTGATTCCCGTCCGCGCCGGACTCAGCCCGGTGAGAAGCGCTGAACGCGTGGGCGAACACAATGGGCTCGCCGAATACGCCCGCGTAAAGGTCATGCCACGCTTCGCCAGACGCTCCACATTCGGTGTCCGGTAAAACTTCGTCGTGCCGTAGAGCGTCGTATCACTCCAGCCGAGGTCATCGGCCAGGATGATGATCACATTGGGCTGCGCCGAAAATGACGCTGGCAGAACGGCGAACAGGGAAAGGAATGTGGTGAGGAGAAAAAGCTTCATGGTGCAGAGACGGCTTTCAAATGTGCAGCGAGTCGCTCGCGCATGCGGTTCATACGATCAGCCTGCGCAGGTTGAGCAGCGAGGTTGTGAAGTTCGTCGGGATCTGTGCGCAGGTCATACAGCAGCTCACCACCGTTTTGTTCCCAGGCGATGTAGCGAAAGGCATCCGTGCGCACGCTGTGGCCGGTCAGCTTCGTGTGCGGGGCGACCATCGTGCTGATGGCAGTCTGGCGGCCTTTGGCGGCGGGGTCCTCAAGCATGGGCTTGAGACTGCGCCCTTGAAGATGCTTGGGCTTTGGCAGTCCGGCGAGATCGCAGAGTGTTGGGTAGATGTCGACCTGTTCTGCAAGTCCCGCACATGATCCGGGCTTAACGCCGGGTGCGGCGATGAGCAGCGGGACGTGATTCGCACCTTCAAACAACGTCTGCTTCGCCCACAGGCCATGCTCCCCGAGTTGATAGCCATGGTCGCCGGTGAGGACGACGATGGTGTTATCCGTGAGTTTCAATTCATCGAGCCTGGCCAGCGCACGGCCGATCTGCGAATCCACAAAGCTCGTGGCGGCCAGGTAGGCCTGCAGCGCATCACGGGCTTCGTCTTGCGTCGGGTCCACATAGCGAAAAACGTTGTTGTTGGGCCGCAGCGACGATTTGGGCAGGTGCGTGAGCACTTCTCCGTCTGCGCGATAAAACTGCGGCAGCGTGAGCTGGGTCTTGTCGATGGAGTCGAAGAACGCTTTCGGCGCCACATAGGGCGTGTGTGGCCGGATGAAGCCGACGGCGAGAAAAAACGGCTTCGCTTTGAATGCATCAAGTGTGGCGATGGCATCATCGGCGATCTGGTAGTCCGTGAAATCGGCCGCCGGTCGCGCTGAAGCAGCGAAAGTGCGGTTGTAGCCTTCACCCTTGGCCTTGGCGCGCGGCTTGTCATCAGGGTCGTTCTCTGCCTTGGCCTCGACGAGGATTTCGCTGTCTTTGTGCAGGGCGGGGCCAAGTTCCACATCCAGCTTCGTCTTCGGATCAGCCACATGGAAGACCTTGCCCACACGTCCGGTGACATAGCCGTGATCTTTGAAATGCTGCGGCAGCGTCACCACCTCCGGCAGCGCCTTTCGCAGGCTCGTCGTGAGATCCATCACGCCCGTTTTCTCCGGATAGCAGCCAGTCAGAAACGAGCAGCGTGAGGGATTGCACAGCGCAAACTGCGTGTAGGCATGGTCGAATCGTACACCGCGTGCCGCCAGCGCATCCATGGCTGGTGTATGGACGTGCGTATTGCCGTAACAGGAGAGTGTGGTCGTCAGATCATCGACGATAATGAAGAGCACATTCGGCTGCGACGCATGGAGTGACGCGTTCAGTAAAAGGAGGATGAGCAGAAGCCGGTTCATGGATTTACTTCCTGTTTTGAAACTGCAGGGGCTTCACCGCCGCCTTCAAATAGGCATCATAGCGCTGCCGCAGTTCTTTGACTTTCTCGGGCTGTGCGGCGGCGAGGTCTTTGGTTTCACCGGGATCATCGCGCAAATTGAAGAGTTCCGCCTTGGGTTCGCTGCGCCTTTCTTTCTTTGTCTTCCTGCCGTCCTTTTTGCGTTCGCCGGTGGCCAGATCGACGGACGGCGTGACGCCGTCGTTGCCATTGAGGATCAGCTTCCAGTCGCCCATGCAGATGGCACCGTCATTTGCCGTGATGGCATTGAGCAGGATGTCCTCGTGCGGCGAGGGTTTGCCTTCGGTGAGCACAGGCATGATGTCGCGACCATCAAGCGGCAGCTTTTGCTCCAGACTGCCACCGGCGAGCTTCACAAAGGTGGGGAAGAGATCGACCATGTGAAGAGGTTCGGTGATGATGGTGCCGGGCTTGATATGCCCCGGCCACGCGGCGAGTGCGGGCGAACGGATGCCGCCTTCGTACAGCGATGATTTGAAGGCCCGGTAAGGCAGATTACGTCCCGGTGGCATACCGCCGTTGTCACTGCAGAAAACGATGAGCGTGTTTTCCCGCCGACCTGTTTCATCGAGTGCGGCAAATATCCTGCCGCAGCCTTCATCGACCGCCGTCATCGTGGCGGCCAGAGTGGCGCGCTGTTCGTTCATCGCGGGTTGATACGCGGCCGCGGCTTCCTTGCTGGGGGGCTGCAGCGGCCCATGCACGCCCGTGAAGGGTACATATAGGAAGAGCGGCTTGTCCTTCGGTTGTCGCCGGATCACTGCAGCGGCTTCATTGGCCTCTAGAGTGGTCGCATAGCCTTCCTCCACCACATCCTCGCCATTGCGCCGCCAGTCCAGCTCGCCGTTTTTGAAGTAGTTGTGATGCGTGAAGTAGTCGATGCCCTCCAGATGACCCAGTGAGTGATCAAAGCCGCGCGCATTCGGCCAGTACGCCTTGTCAAAGTGGCCCACGTGCCACTTGCCGCAGATCGCCGTGGTGTAGCCGGCATCGTGCAGCGCATTGGCGACGGTGCGCTCCTCAAGCGGCATGCCATATTTGGATTGCTGCCGCAGCACGTTCAACTGCATGCCTGAGCGAATCGGATAGCGCCCGGTGAGGAAGGCCACGCGCGTCGGCGTGCACACCGGCAGCACATAGAAGTGCTCCAACTTCGCGCCGTCTGCCGCAAGCTTGTCGAGGTTCGGTGTCCTGATGTCGCTGCCATGCCAGCCGACGTCCGCATTGCCCAGATCATCGGCGAGCAGGAAGACAATGTCCGGCGGACTGGCAGAAAAGAGCGCAGGACAAAAGGCAAGGAAGCAGAGCAAAATTCTTGTCATCGCGAAGCGGGTTGGAGGTCAATCGTGCGAAACTCAGTGTTGCCGGCTGGCAGATGCAATCGCACGTGAATGACACGGCCTTTGCCAGGAATTTGAACTTCACGCGTCTGCCAGTCCTCGCTCGCTTTCACTTCAAACGGCGCGCGGTTCTTTGGGAGGAAGTCTTTGTCTCCATCCATGCGCCAAGCGATGGCACCCTGGCCGGACACAGCCGTTTTAAATGTCATCGTAGCCGTAACAGGTCCAGCGAGTTTAAGATGGCTGCGGGTGATGAAGGTGCCTTTGCCGGCTTTGTCCGGGGTCAGCACGAGCACACCGTTCTTCTCGATAAGACTGCCACCCCGGGCCAGCCAGCCGTGTGTGGCGCTGGTGTTGGGTTCGGCCTCATGTTTCGGTGCGGGTTTGCCTTCGAGGTAAAAATCGAAATAGTCATTCCACACAGAAGCCATCGGGCCGAGCGCAAGCCCTGGCGGATTGAGCGCCGTGCACCAAGCCGTGAGCTTCGCGCGGAGGCGTGCGGCGATGTCGGGATGCTGTGAGGCGAGGTTGTGCTTCTCTTCCAGATCGGTGGCCAGATCATAGAGATACTCACGCTCCCCGCCGCGCAGCAGTTTCCAGTTACCCTCACGAATGGCGCTCTGGGCCATCCAGCGCCACATCAGCGCTTCATGCGGTGGCGTGGTGATCTCGCCTTTGAGATAAAGGATGAGGTTCACGCCATCAAGATCGCCGGGCTTCACGGCAATGTCCGCCATAGCTGCCGCCGTGGCGGCGACATCCAGCGCGCTCACGGAGTGCTCATAGGTCTGGCCACCGGGAATCGTGCCGGGCCATGCGATGAGAAACGGCACATGCATGCCGCCCTCGGCCAGCATGCCTTTTTCACCATTGAGCGGTGTGTTCAGGCTGCCATCCCAGCCGCCGGCATCGCCTTCCAGCGGTGAGTCGATCTTGTGAATCTTGAGCGGTGCGCCGTTGTCGCCGATGAAGAAGATCAGCGTTTTTTCGGAGAGGCCGTTTTTCTTCAGCGTGCTCGTGACGAGCCCCACGCCATCATCCACCGCGGCCAGCATGCCCAGCGCGGCGCGGCGGCGCTCAGGCATCGCGCCGGGGAAGCGGTCTTTGTACGACTGCGGCGCATCCAGCGGCGTGTGTGGGGCGCGGAAGGCGATGTAAAGAAAGAAGGGCTGCTCCTTGTAGCGCTCGATGATCGCCGCCGCGGCCTTCGCACAGCCATCGACATGGTAAAGCGACGGCGGCAGGTCACCCATTGGTCTGTCTTTGCCCTCCAGCGTGATGTTGGCGGAGAACCTCTGCTGCCCGTGCTGCGAATACACATGCTTGAAACCATGCTTTGTGATCTCGCTTTGCGGGCCGAGGTGCCACTTTCCAAACTGCGCCGTGGTGTAGCCTGCGTTCTGCAGTCGCGTAGCGATGGTGGTCTCCTTGTTAAAGCCGTCCAGCGCGGAGCCGTTGTTGTCGAGATTGAAGCGCCCCTGAAATTTTCCTGTCATCAATCCACCACGCGAAGGCACGCACTGCGGCGCGGTGCTGTAGCCATTTCTGGCGATGACGCCGCTGCGGGCCAGCGCATCCAGATGTGGAGTCTTCACGTCCTTTTCAACACCACGAATGCCGAGATCAGCAAAACCGTGATCATCTGTGTAGATGACGATGATGTTGGGTTTCCTCTCGGCATGAGAAGTGAGTGCGAGACTGCCGAAACTCCAAAGACAGATAAGGAGGTGCTTCATGGGCGTTTTTTCTTTGGCTGTTCAATCAAGGCAGTGGCCTCGTGGCCCACCTGGCCGGGGATCACGGCGTCTTTGAGAAACTCGGCCAGGCGCGCACGCATGGTGGCAGTGCGCTCAGGCTCTTTGGCAGCAAGGTTTTCCTTTTCACCGATGTCGGTGGCTAGGTTGTAGAGCGCAAGAGTTTCACCGGACTCAGCGGCCTTGGGCTTGCCCTTCTTACCTTTGCCCTTCCCTTTGGCACCACCTGCGGGGGCTTCTTCGCTGTCGGCATCGCTGCCGTTCATGACGAGCTTCCAGTCACCTATGCGCACAGCAGCCACAGTGGGAGATTGAACGCAGAGGATGGCGTCATGCGGTGACGGTGCACCTTGGGTGAGCATGGGCCACACGTCCTTGCCATCCAGTACAGTCTCTTGCTCCAAGCTGCCACCAGCGAGCTTCACGAGGGTGGGATACCAGTCCACAGTGTGCATGGGTTCCTTGAGGCGTTTGCCTGCGGGGATGTGGCCGGGCCAGTTGGCGAAGGCGCAGCCGCGTACGCCGCCTTCGTAGATGCTGCCTTTGAAGGCGCGTAGGGGACCGTTGCTACCGGGAGGCGGTCCGCCATTGTCGGTGGAGAAGATGATGAGCGTGTTCTCGCGCTGGCCGGTGGTTTCCAATGCGGCGACGATCTGTCCGATCGCCTCGTCCACGGCAGAGAGCATGCCGGCGAGTTTTTGGCGGGCACCTTTCAGCTCGCCATAGGGCTTGAGGTACTCATCCGGCACTTCGTGCGGCGAGTGCACTCCGTTGAACGGTACGTAGAGGAAGAGGGGTTTGGTTTTGTCCTTCTCCGTGATGATGCGGCAGGCTTCGCGAGAAAGAAGATGAGTAGTGTAGCCCTCCTCCTTGATTTGTTTGCCGTCGCGGTACCAATCGAGATCCTGGCCGCGCATGTGAGTGAAGTAGTCGAGCATGCCGAAGTAGTGGCCGTAATGGTGGTCGAAGCCGCGAGCGGTTGGGAGATAAGCGGGCTCGAATTCACCGAGGTGCCATTTGCCGGTGATGGCGGTGGCGTAACCGGCATCGTGCAGCGCATTGGCCAGCGTGCGCTCAGTAAGGGGCAGGCCCCAGGTCGCATGCGGACGCACGATGGTGTAAACGCCCGTGTGCGTGGCGTAGCGGCCAGTCATCAGCGCGGAGCGCGTGGGCGAGCACACTGGCTGCACGTAGAGCGACTCCAGCACCGTGCCCCCCGCCGCGAGCTTGTCGATGTTCGGAGTGTGGATGTCTTTGCCGCCATTGAAGCCACAGTCGGCATAACCCAGATCGTCGATGAGCAGGAAGACGATGTTGGGCTGTTTCTCTGCAGCGAATGACGATGCCAAAAGGAGCAACGACGAAAAGAGGAGTGTGATGATTTTCATGGGAGGAGAGTAAATTTGAGCAGTCATTTAGCCTTCTTCTTTTTGCCAGCGCTCGGATCGACCATAGTGACGGGTTCGCCGATCAGCAGCGGCTTGCCGAAAACGGTCTGCTTGTCGTCCTGCTGTTGCATCCAGGTGTCCACGTCGGTGCGCATTTCCTTGAGGCGTTCTGCCTGGGCGGGGTCGTCCGCAATGTTGTGCAGCTCATTGGGATCACTCTTCAAATCATAGAGTTCTTCTGCGGGGCGCACGGAATAGCGTTTCAAGACTGCCGCTGCCGCAGGATTGCTTTCGGCCGCAGTGAGCCAGCTCTGCCAGTAGTTGAAGCCGCTGGTCACATTGCTGGAGCGCGAGATGTGCGTGTGATGCTGAAACTCGGGATGCAGATTGCGGATGTATTTCCAATCGCGGGTGCGCACGCTGCGGATGGGATAGACATTGAAGTCGCCATCACCGCTGTGTGTGGTGAAGATTTTTTCACGATGCGCCGTCGCTTTCCCCAGCAGAACGGCGGCAAAGGATTTGCCATCGATGCCCTCCGGCACGGTGCCGCCGCCGAGCTCGATGAAGGTGGGCAGCAGGTCCGGCCAGGAAATCATGGCGTCATTGGTCGAGGCGGGCTGCAAATGGCCGGACCATGCCGCGATGAAGGGGATGCGGATGCCGGCATCGTAGAGGTTCCATTTGGCGAAGGGCCACTGCGCGCCGTGGTCGGCGGTGTAAATGAAGAGCGTGTCTTCCGGCACCTTGTCCTTGGCCAGCGCGCGAAGTTCTCCGAGCAGGGTGTCTGAGCGTGTGATGTCCGAGCAATAGCGGGCGCGCTGTTCGCGAGTGGCTGCTGTGTCCACATGCATGGGTGGCAGCTTCAGCTTGGAAGCATCGTAGCCTGCATTCTCCCCCCATGGCACATGCGGATGATGGGTGCCAAAGAAGAGGCAGAGCGGTTTCGATGCATCGCGGTTGGCCAGGAATTTGCCGACTTCCACGGTGTCGATGTCTCCCTGCTGCTGACCGCCCAGAACATCGAAGCCGTGATCCTTGCCGTAGTTTCCATGGGCCACCTTGCCAAAAGCCGCCACCTCATAGCCCAGCGCGTGAAGCACCGGAGGTAGCGAGCGCACATCGGGGTTCTTCGCCTTGTGATTCGGCTCCGCGCCATTGCGTGCCGGCCAAAGTCCGGTGCAGAGCGTGGTGCGGCTCGGCCCGCAGGCAGGCGAGGCAACAAAGGCGTGGGTAAACTTCACGCCCTCGACGGCCAGCTTAGCCATGTTCGGCGTGCGGATGTCCGCGGACCCGTAGGGCTCGGAGTCCAGCATGCTGTGATCATCCGAGATGAAGACGACGATGTTTGGCTTTTCAGCGGCAAAAAGCGGCAGGCTCAGGAGAGCCGCGAGTAACACGAAAGGCTGGAGGGACATGAGCCGGTAACGAACGGTTTTGAGGCAACATCTCAGCAAATGCGCATCAGGGTGCCGCCTGCTTTTTCTTCTTTGCCTTTTTCGGGGTGAAGGTCTCTTGCTTCGCGTTTGGATCAAAGTTCGGATTGGGCGTCGGCATCAGTGCGCCGACTTCTTTGCGCCAAGCGATGAGTTTGGCGTGCAGCTCCTTCACCTTGTCAGGCTGTGCAGCGGCCAGATTGTTCTTTTCGCCGATGTCCTGCGGGATGTTGTAAAGCTCCAGTGCGCTGTCTTCATGCCACTCGATGAGTTTCCAGTCGCCATCGCGGATGGTGGTGCATGGAGGGCCTCCTTGGTTGGCATAGTGCGGGTAGTGCCAGAAGAGCGGCTTGCCACGCGCTGCGGACTCGCCTTTCAGCAAGGGCAGAAAACTCACGCCATCCAGATGCTGCTCCGGCTTCAAAGGCTGGCCAGCGACTTGCAGCAGGGTGGGATAAAAATCGGTGCTGATAACAGGTGAATCGCAGGTCGTGTCCGGCTTGGTCACGCCGGGAGCCACGACGATCATTGGTTCGCGCACGCCACCTTCATAGGGCCAGCCTTTGCCAGCACGCAGAGGCAGATTTGAGGTGGGATGTCCTTCCGCAGTGGCGAGGCCGCCGTTGTCGGACATGAAGACGATGATCGTTTTCTCCGTGAGTCCGTTCTTTTCCAAAGTGGACAGCACGCGACCAATGGCGGTGTCGAACTGCTCCAGCATGGCGGCATAGACCGGATTGTTTTGCACGAGGCGCACCTGGTTCGCCCGCTCCTGGCCCCAGGAATCTGCGGGAGCCTGCTTGGCCTTTTCCTGCCACTTCGCCACGAGATCGGCGCGTGCGCCGATGGGCACATGCGGTGCGTTGTAGGGAAGGTAGGCATAGAAGGGCTTGTCCTTGTTGGCCTCGATAAATTTCACCGCCGCGTCGGTGATGCTGTCGGTGTTCTTCGGATCGTCCTGCTTTTTACCCTTGCCGCCCTTCGGCCCGGTGTTTTCGCTTTCGTCGTGAGTGAAGCCTTGGTCACGCGGCATGAAGCCCGCGCCGCCCAGGTGCCATTTGCCGGCAAAGAACGTCTCATAACCCGCATCGCGCAGAGACTCCGCAATGGTGACCTCCGCCAGCGGCAGCTGACCGGCATTCGGCGCGGGCAGCAGTTTGCCCGCACGGCCGCCGGGAATGAAATTGGTGATGCCGAAGCGCGGTGGATACTTCCCGGTCATGAGGCTGCCGCGTGTGGGCGAGCACACACAGCAGGCCGCATAACCCTGCGTGAACTTCATCCCGCGCTTCGCCAGCCCGTTGATGTTCGGCGTTTCATAAAACGTCTTCGGGTTGAATGCACCGATGTCCATCTGACCGAGGTCATCGGCGAGAATGAAGACGATGTTGGGTTTTGTCTCTGCGAACAAGGACGAGGCGAAGGTGAACGCAAGCAGGGCGAGGAGCGGGGCTTTCATGGCTTTGTGAGAAATGTGCGATGGGTGCGGTGGATGATCTTCAAGGCAGAGACGGCAGAATCATGGTGTTGTCCTGGGTGTCTGCGTGCCATTGTTTCAGGGCAGCATAGAGACGTTCGAGGTGCGCGCGCTGCGTGGGATCTGGAGCCAGGTTGTGGAGTTCGTCGGGATCACTTTGGAGATCGTAGAGCTCGATCACCGGTGGTTTTCCACCCAGAGCGTGCGGGTCCATTTCCTGCAGGATGCGAAAGGCCTCGGGAAACTGGGCTTTGACGCGCACGGTCTCGCCATAGATGCGATTGATCCAGGGTTTCATGTCACGGAGGTCGGCATTGATGACCTTGGGCTCGTCGAGATGGCTGCGGACGATGAGCTGATGCGTGGCGTCGATCACACTGCGCTCCTCCATGCCGCGCTGCTGGTTCAACGAACGGCCGGAGACCTCGCTGAAGATGAAGTCGTGGCCCTTGGCGTCATCCTTTCCTTCCAGCAGCGGTTTGAGGCTGATGCCGTGAAGCGATGACTCGTACGGAATGCCAAGCAGGTCCAGCAGAGAAGGCAAAAGGTCGAGCTCGCTTACCAGGGCATCGCTGACGAGCGGCCTGCCTCCGGGGAGGCGAATGACGAGCGGAATGTGCAGGCCCAGATGGAATGGTGTCATCTTGCCATGCTGGTAGGCCGGGCCGTGATCCCCCATGAAGATGACGAGGGTGTTTGCTTCCTGACCGGACTCCCGCAGAGCGGTCATGACTTCGCCGACGACCTGGTCGTTGTGCTGTACACCGTCGAGATACTCGGCCCAGTCACGGCGTGCGACGGGTGTGTCCGGCAGATGCGCGGGCAGTTTCACCTTCGCAGGGTCGATGGTGATGGGCTGCTTCTCGCTGTTCACAAACGGCCGGTGCGTGTAGGCCGTGCTGTTGTGCAGCAGGAACCATGGCTTTCCCGCCGCCCGGGCGATGACGCCGGTGAGGGCTTGCTTGGAGCCAGCCTTCGGGATGAAGTCATTGTAGGGAAAGCGTTCATTCGGAGCGATGTGGAGCTTTCCGCACACTGCGGTGTGATAGCCCTGCGCAGCGAGCACCTCGACCATCGTCTTGCCTTGGGAACGGATGCGGGTGTGCAGGTAGGGTGGAGCTTTTTTCTCTGCCTCTGTGAGTTTGTCGGCGGGCTTGAGGTAGTTGTTGGTGTTGTTAACCAGGCCGTTCGTGTGCGAGTGCAGGCCGGTCATGATGCAGGCCTTTGATGCCGAGCAAACTGGATATCCCACATAGGCCCGGCGAAACAAGGCCCCGCTGGCCGCCAGCGCATCCATGTGGGGTGTTTTGACATCCGTCGTGCCCAGAGCGCCCATGTGCGCGCCTTGATCTTCGGTGAGGATGAAAAGGATGTTGGGGCGCTGCTCCGCCGCGAATGACGAGAGCACGCTGAAGAATGACAAAACAAGAATGGCCGGGACGCGATGCATGGTGGGTGGTGCGCGTGTAACGAACGGCTCTGTCATGACATCTCAGCAAAAACTGTGTCGGATTCAGCATGCAGGCTTGTCATTCAAAGGGTGGCATTTTAGTTTTTCGCGCCATGACCTCGAAATCGACCGCCGGTTCCTCGACTGCTGCCGCCACCAAGCAGTCCGCTGAATATGCCATCTACAAACCCAACGGTCGCGGCACCGGGGGTGTGATTCGTTTCGAGTTCAATCGCAGCAAGGGCGCTGTGTTTGTGGATGCGGCGTCGCAGAGCGGGGAGAAGCAGTTCGACTGGGAGCAGAAGATCACCATGAAATGGGGCCTTTCGGATCTCGGTGCCGTGCTGGCGACGCTGCAAGGCCGCCAGGAACAGGCGAAGCTTTTCCATCAGTCTGAGAAGGCCAACAGCGCCTTTGAGCTGACATTCCGCGATGATCCGCAGAAGGCGCCGTACTTTATGAGCATGTCACGCCAGGACGCGTCCTCGAAGAGCGTGAAGAAGGTCACGATTCCCGTGACGCATGCCGAGGCGGTGATTCTCGAAACCGCGCTGCGGGCTGCGATCACGCGGCTCATCGGGTGGTGAGGTTTTAGAGGGCTTCCATCTTCACCGTCAGCGAGCTGTAGCCGAGGGTGCGGTCGAACTTGGCTTCATGCTCGACACGTTCGTCGGCTTTCAGAATGGTGATACTCTTCACGCGCTCGCAGCACAGACGCAGCAGCGTGCGCAGGATGAGGCGGGCATGGGGAGCGCCGAGGCAGAGATGGGTGCCGAAGCCGAAGGAGAGATGCGGGTTGGGCTTGCGATCAAGGCGGACTTCTTCGGGCTGCGGGAAGGCGTTGGCATCGAAATTGGCGGAGGCCCAGGCAAGGGAGATGCGGTCGCCGGCTTTGACGGTGATGCCATTCACATCCGTGTCTGCCGGACAGACGCGACCAATGTGGGTGAGCGGCATGAAGACGCGGAAGAACTCCTCGCTGGCGAGGGTGATGCGCTTGGGGTCTTCGCGCAGAAATTCCAAGGCTTCAGGATGTTCGGCCAGATAACCCAGGGCGCAGGAGATGGTGTGGATGATGGTGTCACGCCCGCCGGCGAAGGCGAGATTGGCGAAGCCCATCATCTCCTCACGTGTGAGCTTGCGACCGCGATACTGCGCCTGTGTCAGAGCGCTGAAGAAGTCTGCGCCGGGATTCGCCTCGGCGCGGTCGAACTGCGCGTGGAGGTAGTCTTCCAGCACGTTGCCGGTTTTAAACTCGCCGCCAGTGACTTTGAAGACGTGGATGCCCCAGCCGATCCAGGTTTCGCCTTCGGACGCAGGCACGTTGAGCAGGTGGGTCAGGGCGCGTGATTGGATGGGCAGCGCGAACTCGTTCACAATCTCAATCGAGTCACGGTTCAGCGCCTGCGTGAGCATGCCGTCCATCAGCGCCTCCACCTGCGCGATCATCGCGGGATCTTTGGAACGCTGGAAAAACGGCTCCACGATGGCGCGGTAGTCGGTGTGTTCCGGCGGATTGGTCTCGATGGGCAACTGACGCATGGTACGCACCGCCTCCTCCGAAGGGATCGGCACACGGAAGGGCGCGTCGGAGCTGAATGTCTGCCAGTCTTTGGCGGCCTTGCGCACGTCTTCGTGGCGCAGGATCATGGTGATGTCTTCGCCATGAAAAGGGCACTGCAGCACGCCAGTGGCGTTGCGGACTTCGCGGAAGGGGTCGGAGAAAGCGGGCATAAAAGAAAAATGACGAATGCGGAATGACGAATGACCAACGCTGAATGCGGGCTGCTTTCAGTGCAACCTTTGCTCTTTGTAGGATGATGCCTGCGGCCTGTGTTAAGGCCGTTTGCTCACTTCCTTTTCGCTTTCCCGGCCTTTGCCGCAGGCTTCTGCGGTGCGGTGGGATCTTCGTTGATGGCACCATGCCACTGCGGGGCGATGTTTTTGGCATTCCAGTTGTCCCAAGCCTTGGAGAGTTGGGCGACGAGTTCGGGCTTGTCGGCGGCAAGGTCGTGCTGTTCGCCGATGTCGGTGCTCAGGTCGTAGAGCTGCCAGCCGGACTGGGTTTTGGCCTCCATGTCGCGCACATCGACGAGTTTCCAGTTTCCCTGGCGGATGGCCTTCTGCGGGCCGAAACGCCAGGCGAGGGTGTCATGTGGAGCGGTGGTGATTTCACCTTTGAGATAGGGCAGGAGATTCACGCCTTCGACGCCTTCGACGCTGTCGGGCTGCGGTGCTCCGGTGACGGCGCAGGCCGTGGGCAGGATGTCCATGGCGCTGACCGGTTGGTCGTAGGTTTTGCCAGCGGGCAGCTTGCCGGACCAGCTCACGAAAAACGGCACGCGAATGCCGCCTTCGAGCGTCTGGCCTTTGTCGCCACGCAGGGGTGTGTTGAGGCCCGTGTTGTAGGCAAAGAAGGGTTTCCTGCCGGAGCCGCCGTTGTCGCTGAAGAAGAACACGAGGGTGTTCGGGTGCTTCGCTTTGAGTTCGGCGGTGATGCGGCCGATGTCGTCGTCAAGCCCCAGCAGGAGCGAGAGGTAGCCGCGACGATTTGGATCGGTGACATCGGCGGGAATGCGGTCCTTGAGTTTCTCGGCAATCTCCAGTGGTGTATGAACCGCATTGTAGGCGAGGTAGAGGAACCAGGGCTTGGCCGTGTTGCGGTTCATGAAGCCGAGGGCTTCATCGGTGAAGAGATCCGTGGTGTAGCCGTCGAGGTGCTGCAGCTCTCGTCCACGGTAGATCATGTTGTGCGAATGCGCGGAGCCGAACTCGGGCTCGGCATCCTTGTGCAGCAGAAAATTATGCCCGCCGACGAGAAAGCCCAGGAATTCGTCAAAGCCACGCGACAGCGGATGATGCGCGGCATCGAAGCCCTGATGCCATTTGCCGATGAGTGAGGTGGCATAGCCCGCATCGTGCAGCACATTGGCGATGGTGCGCTGATCCAGCGGCAGGCCGAGCTTGGCCTCATCACCGACATGCGGATTGAACTCATGGCCGAAGCGTGTCTGCGATTTGCCCGTGAGAAACCCCGCGCGTGAGGGGCTGCAATAGGGTGCGGTGACGTATCCATTCGTGCAGCGCACGCCGCTGGCGGCGAGGGCATCAATGTTCGGAGTTGGCACCACTTTGCCGCCATGAACGCCGATGTCCGCGTAACCTAGGTCGTCAGCGACGATGATGAGGATGTTGGGTTTGCCTTCCTGCGCCGAAGCTGTGGAAAACAAAGCAGCGGCCAGGATGAAGCCACCGAAGGCGCGAAAGATCATGGATGGGTATTTCATGGGACGTTGATTAACGATGAATGGATGACGATCTCCCAGCAAAAACCAATGATGTGGGTTTCTTGAGCCGGAGATCGTGAGTTGAGCTTTGGAGAGAGGCGTGTAGCATCATTCTCATGGTTTTAGAATCACCCAGCTCAGCAACTCCTCTCGGGCTTCCCCGGGCGTTGTTTTGGGATATGCAGATGGAGTCTCTTGATCCTGATAGCCACGCCAAACAGATCATTGCCCGTGTGGTGGAGCGTGGAGGTCTGGAAGGGTGGCACAAACTTCGCAGGCACTATGGTGATGAAAAACTGAGACAGGTGGTGACCCGTCTGCGGACTCTTGAGCCGCGCACCGTTAATTTCCTCTGCTTGATGCTGAACCTCAATAAAAACGATTTCCGATGCTGCACTTCGAGACCCTTCCCGTCGGCACCCTGGATCTCCTGAAGGATCTGTCTGCGCATCCGGCTCTTCAACAGTTCTCACTGGTGGGAGGCACGGCGCTTGCCCTGCGTTTTGGGCACCGCCGATCCATTGATTTTGATTGCTTCACGCCGGACAGCTTCGATGTCGAGGCACTTGCGGATACGCTGAGCCGTGAGCTGCCGCAGTTCGCAACGAGTGGCATGAACAAGGGTGGATCAATGCTTCCATCGGCGATCTCAAGGTGGATTTCGTGACCTACCGCTATCCGCTGCTTGCCCAGCCGAGACACAGGACGGCATTCGCATGTTCAGCCTGCCTGACATCGTGGGGATGAAGCTCAGTGCCATTACAAATCGTGGAGCCAGAAAAGACTTCTATGACTTACATGCGCTCATTCAACACCTGGGCGTGGACGCGCTGATCGACATCTACCGGCAGAAATACCCCAGCCACGATCCCATGATTGTGCTGCGCGGCATGATCTACTTTGACGATGCTGAGGAGGACGCCGACCCCGACCTTCTCATCAGCAAAAGCTGGGAGGAGGTCAAAGAGGAGATCCGTGAAGCGGTGAAGTCATGCAAGGCTCTCAAATCTTGAGAGCCTTGCAGAAAATGGTCGAGCCTCACTTCCCAAACATCGCGTTCGTCTTGTCGCCGCCGCTGAGGACGTAGGCGAGGAGGTCGAGAATTTCGTCTTTCTTGAGCATGGCGAGGAGCATCGGCGGCATGGGGGAGACGGTGCTGAGTTCGATGCTCTTCACTTCCTTACGGTCCACGTTCACACGCTGGTTGGGGTCGGTGAGGTCGGTGTTGAGGGTGACGCCGTCGCCGCTGAGATTCACGACGACTCCGCTCATCACGGTGCCGTCATTCTTGGTGACGATGATGGGTGCGAACTGTTCGTTGATGACCTTGCTGGGGTTGATGATGTTGTCGAGCAGGTCGTGCGGGCTGTAGCGGCCACCGGCACCCGTCAGGTCAGGGCCGGTCATGCCGCCGGCGTTGCCGAAGCGGTGGCAGGTGTAGCAGGCGGCGGCGGTGAACATTTTGCGGCCGTTGTCAAAGCTGCGTTTTTTCATGCCGGTCTTGGCGGCTGCACTGAGCTCATCGAGCGTCCACATCGTGGGCGTGCGGCCCACGAACATGGTGCCGACGTTTTCGATGGCGCTCTTCGCCTCGGGTTTCTTGGCGATGAGTTCGGCGAGCTGCGTGTTTTCTTCGGGGGTGAAGGTGGCCAGCGAGTCTTTGCGGATGAAGTCGATGAAGATGGCGAAGCTGCTGCCGCCCTTGTAGTTCGCGGCTTTGAGGAGGAACTCGAGCTGCTGCGTGCGCAGCTCCTTGGTCCAGCCGGTCTTCAGAAAGCGCAGGCTGCGGGCGTATTCGATTTGCGGCTCCTGGCTTTCTGCGGCTGCGATGAGAGCCATGCCCTTTGCGGCGGTGTTCGGGGCCTGGAGATAGGCGAGGGTTTCGGTGAGCAGCCAGTTGAGCTCGAAGTTGTCAGCTGGATAGGCAGGATCGAGCTTGGCGATGATCGCGGCGATCGTGGCATCATCCGGATTGCCGAAGCGGTGCAGCACGATCTCGGTGAGGCGTACGTAGGCCATGCGCTGCTCGTTGTTGAGCTTCTTGAAGTCGCGCTTCAGCAGGACGGCCCAGAGCTTGTCGCGCATGGCGGTGTTCACGACGTGATCGGGAGCACGATGCGTGGGGCACACGCCCGTCATACGAGTCAGCGCCAGCAGGGCTTCGAGCTGCGTGGTGGGGTTCTTTTCATTGAGCGCCTTGGTTTCCCATTCGGAGACGGGGTTGTGCTCCAGCACGGTGCGTGCGGCACTGCGGATGAAGCGGTCCTTGTCGCTGAGATGTGGCCAGGCAAAAGCCACGGCTTTGGGGTCGGCTTTGCCGTGGTAGGCGGCGAGTTCATGACGCAGCTCGCTGGCGCGTGTGATCTGCGGCTTGGATGTCACTGGGGCTGTCGATTCCTTCCCGGTGTAAGTCACGCGATAGAGTCCTGACTGCACGCGGCGGCCGCCGATGGTGAAGTACATCGCGCCGTCTTGGCCGATGATGGCATCGCTGACTGGCAGCGGGCCGCCAGTGACGAACTCTTCCTTCGTGGCGGTGTAGGTAGATCCGCTGGGCTTGAGATGCACGGCGTAGATCTTGCCCCAGCTCCAGTCGAGCACGAAGAAGGCGTCCTGGTATTTGGCGGGGAACTTTGCGCCATAGCCAAAGGTGCAGCCGGTGGGCGATCCTGGGCCGATGTTCAGGGTGGCGGGCAGGTTGTCATAGTAGAATTCGGGATACTTGCCCGCGCCGTTGCGCCAGCCGTACTCCGCACCGCTGACGACGTGATTGATGCGTGTGGGGCGATACCACGATGTGTTGAAGTCATACTCCATGTCGGCGTCATAGACGAAGAGCTCGCCGTCGCGATTCACGCCGCCGTCGAAGATGTTGCGGAAGCCGTTGGCGAACTGGATGAATTCTTTTCCATCGGGTGAGACGCGATAAACATTCCCGCCCGGGGCCATGACGTGGCGATTGTGACCGCGACCGTCAGGCATGCGTGGAAGAAGGTGGTCGTCCCCCCAAAGCTTCTGCACAGGCGAGGTTGGTACGGTTTCCGTGAGCACGGCGTTGTTGCCCGTGATGAGATACAGGCCTTTGCGGTCGGGCGTGAGAAGCACCGCGTGCACGCCGTGGTCGCCGCCGGAATCAATCGCACGCAGCAATTCCACCTTGTCGGGCATGTCGTCGTTGTTGCTGTCAGTGATCCGGTACAGGCCGCTGGGGATTTTCTTTTCGTAGTCGTTCACGCCAACATAGAGCGCGCCAAAGGCAAACAGCATGCCGTTCACCGCACGGATGTCGGCGGGAACTTTCTGCACATCGCCCGGGCTCAGCGTCTGGCCGGGGGCGGGCATCTTGAAACGATAGAGCCCGCCATACTGGTCGCTGGCATAGATGCGGCCTTTGTCGTCTGTGCAAAGATTCACCCAGGAGCCTTCTTCGCCGCCTGGCACGGAGTAGAGCAGCTCCACTTTGAAATCCGGCAGGCTTTTGATGTTGGTGACCGGTGTGGCCACATTCGCGCCGATGGCCGGACCGACGGCATCTGGACGTTTCGGTTTCACTTTGGCAGCCTTGCCTTTCCCATCGCCTTTGGCTGGCGCGGGAGCTGGAGCGGCGGCGGGTGGCTGCGCTTTGCCTTTACCTTTGCCTTTCGCTGGTGCTTTGGCCTCGATGATCTGCGCATCGCTGGGGATGGCGGATTTCTCAAACGAGATCAAGCCGCCATCGGGCAGCTCCTTGAGCATGACGTCTTTGATCTGCACGTTCATGGCGGGGCCGCGATGAATCTGGAATGCGATCAGCCCTTCGAGCGAGCGCTTGGATTCCTCGAAGTCGAGCAGGTCGATGGTGACCTGGCCGTCGATCTTGTGAATCAGATGATTGCCCTGAGCGATGACGGTGTACTCGTGCCATTGGGCGATGTCCACTTTCACCGGTTCATGCTCGGAGGCGAGCCAGCGTTTGCCTTCGGGATCGATGACCACGCCCTGCCCGTTCTGAACGATGATGCCGCGCCCGCGTTCTTCATAGACCATCGCATTGTTCGGATGTGCAGGATGAATATCGCACTGATAACCGCCGATGGACCACTTGCCGTTTTCGGGAAGTTCCTTGGAGCGGTACTGGATGCCGGTGTTGTTGCCGGTTTCCTTGATCTTGGCGTGCAGTTCAAAGTTCTTCACCTTGCCGCCGCGCCAGATGAGAAACTGATTGTAGGCGAGCTGTTCGGGGCCGGTGGTCTTGCCGGTGATGCAGCCGTCTTCGACGCTCCAGAGTTCTGGATTGCCATCCCAGCCGGTGAGGTCTTTGCCGTTGAAGAGCGGTTTGAAGCCGTCCTGCGCGGAGGCGAAGGAGGCAAACAGGAGAGGGAGGAGAAAGAGGCGTTTCATGGTTGGGCGCGTGGATAAACGTGCCCGTCTGTCAAAAACTGCCAGCAAAGGATGTGTCGGATTCAGCAAGTGGGGGTCGGTTTCTCCATTTCAGACCCGCCGAGAGAAGCATGGCATTGTGAATGCCATTGAAAATGGCATTTCTTATGCCAATATCGTTCCCATGACTGCGACTGTAACTCTCGACAAAGCCGGACGCCTCGTGCTTCCCAAGCCTGTGCGTGATCAACTGCACCTTCGTGCGGGATCCAAACTGCGTCTTGATGTCATGGGGGACCACATGGAGCTCACGCAGGAAGTTCCAGAGGTGAAGATTGTAAGGCGTGGAAAGCGTCGCGTGGTGGTGGGCTGGGAGGGCTTCGACGCAGCCAAGGCCGTACGGGAAATGCGCGAAGAACAGGTTGCTCGTCTTGAATCCTCGTCTGGCTCGTGAGCGATTTTATTGACACTTCTGTCTTGGTGGCGGCCATGGTCGCCACAGAGCCTTTTCACATTGAATGTGATGCGTTGCTAAATCGCAAAGCATTGGCTGCATACTCCCATGTCCTGGCGGAGACATTCAGTACACTCACCGGCGGTAGAAAAGCCTTCCGCCTGCCAGCAGCAGTCACTGCCGCTGTTTTAGAAGAGGACTACGTACCCGATCTTACCATCACCACCCTGACTCCCACGGAGATGCTGCGCGCCATGCGCGAGGCAGAAGCTCGTGGCGTGAGAGGTGGAGCGATCTTCGACTTTTTGCACCTCGTCGCAGCACGAAAGGCCAAAGCTGTCAGGTTTTACACGCTGAACATCTCAGACTTCCGCGCAATTCATCGCTCGGGTGATCCAGAGATTGTACATCCTTGAAGAGGGTGGCGGCCTGCCACCCTCTTAGCGACAAAAGCCTACTTCATCGGGTGCTGCTTGAGCAGCTCATCGGTGGTGTAGAGCATCATGCGGCCGGGGTTGGCGTCGCGGATGGCTTTGACTTCGGCGGCGGAGATGGGGTCGGCTTTGTTGCCGAAGTGGTTGCGGACGAAGGTGAGGACGCTGGCGATTTCCTCGTCTTTGAGCATGCCGCCGAAGGGGGTCATGGGGACCTGGCCGTTGTATTCCTTGGCACCGACTTTGAGGGGGCCCATGAGGCCGTACATGGCGATCTTGATGAGGCGGTCGCGGTCGGTGGTGACCCAGGGGCTGCTGGCGATGCTGGGGAAAGCAGGGTCGAGGCCGGCGCCGTTGGGCTGATGGCAGGTGACGCAGTGGCCTTCGCGGAAGTAGATTTCCTGGCCGAACTTGAACTGCTTCTTGGCGGCATCGCTCAGGTAAGCGGGTGGCTGAATCACGGGATGCTCGGGCTTCACGATTTCCGCGATGCCCGCGAGGCGGTCGGCGGCGGTTTTAGTGGCGGCCTTGTTCCAGTCGTCCAGCGGGAGCTTGGAGGCGATGGCGACGATGTTTTTCGCGGCAGGAATGTTGGGGAGCCAGGAGGCGGCGACGACGGCTTCGAGACGGACGCGGCCGTGTTCATCGGCGGCCGCTTTTTCGAGGAGAGCCACGTGATCGGCGATGCGGTGGGTGTTGTAGCGCAGCACGCGGACGGCGGCGGCACGGGCGTGGAAGTCGGAGGAGGCGAGCATTTCGCGCAGGAGGCCTTCATCGGCTTCGTTCAGGCCCCAGGTGACCCAGAGGGCTTCGAGCTTGGCGTGGGTGTCCTTCTGCTTGGCGGCCCAGGCTTTGATGGCGGGCAGCACTTCCTTGGCGTCGTGGGCGCGGAGTTCGCGGCGGGCGCGGTAGCGGGTGCGGAGTTCGGGTTCCTTGAGGTCTTCGAACAGCGTGGCGAGCGGTGCGTCGGCGACTGGCACGGGTTTCACAAGCGGGCGGCCGGGGTAGGTGATGCGGTAGATGCGGCCATGGACGTGATCGCGCAGGGGATCGCGGGCGTTGTGCTGCATGTGGCCGATGAGGACGTTGTGCCAGTCGATGACGTAGAGGGAGCCATCGGGTGCGAATTCGAGATCGACCGGGCGGAAGTTGCCGTCGGTGCTGACGAGGAGATCCTGGCGATGTGCGGTTTTCCAGCCGGTGCCGTTGTCTTCAATTTTGACCTGCTTGATGCCGAGGAAGCCGATGGCGTTGCAGTAGATGAGGTCGCCCTGCACTTCGTCGGGGAAGTTGCGGGAGGAGACGATCTCAAGGCCGCTGGTGGGGCGCACTTTGTGGCCGTCCGGCACGAGGTCGGCGGTGGAGGGGGTCTTGCTGCCAAAGGTGGGCTTCACCTCGACGGGGAGGGCCCAGTTCATGGTGGTGCCGGAGGTGTGGAGGAGGAAATCCTGGCCCCACTGGTCAAAGACGAAGCCCCAGGGATTGGGGATGCTCATCTGAATGCTGCGCTCCAGCATGCCGCGCTGTGGGCTGTAGCGGAAGAAGCCGCCATCGACGCAGCGCACGGGGCCGTAGGGAGTCTCGACGTTGGAGTGGAGGAAGACGCCCTCGCACAGCATGAAGGCACCGCTAGGGTCGGCGGTGAAAGCGCTGATGGCGTGGTGGGTGTCGTGCGTGTCAAAGCCGCCGAGGACGATCTCCATGCTGTCGGCCTTGTCGTCGCCGTTGGTGTCGCGCAGCAGGACGAGGTTCGGCTCCTGGGTCACATAGACGCCTTCGGTGGCGAATTCGAAGCCGATGGGCAGGTGCAGCTTGTCGGCGAAGACGGTTTCCTTGTCGGCCTTGCCGTCGTTGCTGGTGTCTTCGTAGATGAGGATCTTGTCATCCGGCATGGCATCGCCGGGGCGATAGTGCGGATAGGTCGGCATGGTGGCGACCCAGAGGCGGCCCTTGTTGTCGAAGGACATCTGCATCGGGTTCGCGAGGTTCGGGAACTCCTTCTCGGAGGCAAACAGCTCGACCTTGTAGCCTTCCGGCACTTTGAGAGACTTCAGGGCGTCCTCGCCATAGAGGTACTTCTCACTGCCGTTCTTGACGCTTGGCACGTAGTTGGTCGGCACGGGTGGCAGAGAGTGGGTCTTGCTGTCGTCCACCTTGAGTTTAGTGGTTTTGCCGGTGGCGACGGCGTGGATGAGGTTGTCGCGCAGGGCGGTCATCTCGCGGGACTTCTGCACTTCATCCGGGTAGTTCTGCGGGCCGTAAGGATTGTAGCGGCGACCGTGGGCGTGGACGCCGTTGAGGATGTTGTAGTCGGTGTTCCAGAACCAGTCCTTCTCCTTCACGGCTTCATGCACCAGCTTGGGATCTGCTTTCGACTCGTAGCTTGCGTGGCCGTAGAGGCCGGTGGCGAGCATCTTGGCCACTTCCACGTAACCTTTGTCGGTCGGGATGAAACCGCCGGTGGTGAAGGATTCGCCGTCCTTGGCTTCGAGTTCCTGCGTGGGGGCAAAGAGGTCGATGTAGGTCAGGCCGTGCTTTTTGGCGACTTTCTCAATGGAGCTCGCATAGAGAAGCAGGTTTGAGTTTTCGACGTCGCCCTTGGGCAGATCGCGTTTCGCGCTCTGGTTTTCGTAGGCGATGGGGCTGACGAGCACGACGCGGGGAGCGGTCTTGCCGTTGTAGGCCTTGCTCAGGGTGTGGACGACCCAGGCGTCGAGTTCGGCTTCGAAATTGCCCACTTTGGAGGGACCGTCGAAGGATTCATTGTAGCCAAAGAAGCCGACGATGGTGTCTGCCTTCAGATGCGTGAGCCACTGGTCGGGTGTGGCGTAGAAGCCCTGGCCGTTGTGGATGGGCTTGTCTGGATGGAACTTCTCTGCGCCGGGGAAGGCCCACTGGGTGGTGCGTGAGGGATGCGGGCGGAAGCCGGGGGTGTCTCCCACATGGCCCATGTTGCGGAAGAATAGCTCGCGGTCCGGGTAACGAAGCTGCAGCTCGGTTTCGATGCGGCTGTACCAAGTGTCGCGTTCGGCGAGGCCGTTGCCGATGAGCACGATGTGCTCGCCTTTGCTCGGCGGTGCGACGGCCTGCGGGCGTGCGGAGGTGGCTGCGATAGGCTCAACGCTTGGCTGATGCGGGGCTTTGACATCTTCCGGCTTTTTCGCGTCTGGCTTCTTGGCGGCGGTCGGCTTGGATTTGTCCTCGGGCACACCCATCGTCGGGCTGCTGCCGGTGGCGAAGTCGCCGGGTTTCAGATTGCGCTGCTTGAAGTAGCCGGCGTCCTTGGTGAAACCGAAGGCGGTGGGTTTGAAGGGATCGATGAAGGCGACGTCCGCCTTGTCGGCGACGGGGAGCTTCAGCAGTGAGTGCACCGCATTGACGATGAGGCGGCGGAGGTTTTCGTCCGTGTAATCCAGCGAGGCACCCATGGTGGTGCAGAAGGAGCGGCCCTTGGTGCTGCCGTCCGGGGCGGTGTAGTCATGCAGCCAGGCGATGGGCTGCATGGGGTCGTTCTTTGGGCCGGCGACGTTCTTGGATTTGGGGTCGAGGGTCTCGGTGACAGCGCCGCGGAGCAGGATGGTGTCGCTCTCAGGCTTCACATCGGGAGCGCCATAGACATCGGTGGTGCAGAAGATTTCGCCGACACCACGCAGGATTTCATTCTTGCTGTTGGCCTCCACGACCACGCTGCGGGTGCCTTCTTTTTTGTGCTGTCCATGATGGCTGACCCATTTTTCGCCGAGGATCTTCAGACCGAACTCGCTCCACTTGAAGTCGCCCGTTTTGGCGCTGCCGGTGAAGGCGTGGGTGGCGGTGCGGAAGCCGATGACGGGTTTGCCGGAATTCAGGAACTTGGCGAAGTGAGCCAGGCTTTCGTCGGGAAGCTGGCGGAAGCGGGTGCCGATGATGAGGAGATCCGCGTCATCGAGCATTTCCGTGCCACGGATGTTCTTCTGGTTGTTGGGGTCGATGTAGCCCGCCTTTTCGTCGGTGGAGAAGAGCACGATGCAGTTGAAGCCGTGGGTCTTGGCCAGGATTTTGGCCAGCATGGGCATGCTCTCTTCGGTGTGGTATTCCTCGTCACCGGCCACCAGGACGATCTTTTTGCCTTTGCCGGCACCGACCGGATTGGCGGCGACTTCGAGATATTCCTGCGCGTGCGCGGATGCGACCGAGCCTAGCAGGAGGAGGGTGAATAGGAGATGCTTCATGGGTTGGAAAAAACGGACGGGGAATGCTTATACCGCACGGCCTGGAGAAACCGGACAATAAAAATGGAAGGTGGGGGTGAGAAATGCACTGGAACGGAGGCATGCGAGATTTCCGCCCATGACGGTGAAAGGGCGCGGTGCCTCAGGCAGCGTCCGTCAGGAGGCACGAGGTGACACGCCAGAAGGCTCGTCGCCCCAGCTGGATCAACTCAGGGCATGCAGCCCTTGATACTTTGCTTCCGCCGGTCAGTGCCGGGGCAGCTTAGTTGGTACCGTGGGAGCGGCGCCAGCCTTCCTGGAAGGCATTGCCGTAGTCCTCGGTGCCGGTGCCAATGACTTTACCGTCGGCTCCGAAGCGCACGACGTGCTCTTCGACCTTGGCCCAGGTGCCATAGACCGGCACATGGCGTTTCCAGCCCTGCTGGGCCCAGCGCCAGGTTTCGCCGCTGGCGGTGGATTTCTTTTCATCGGGCTCTCCCCACGCGGCAACCACCTGGGCTTTGGTCATTCCAGGCTTGATCGCTCCGTCACTGGAAGAAGACCCAGCCGGCGCCGAAGCGCTGCCGTCATTGCTTGCGGGGGCCACACATTGGGAGAGGCTGAGAGTGAGGGCGGCGAGAGAGAGGAGGGGAATGAATTTAAAGGTCATAAGCCGCCGGTTTTATCCAGAGAGGTTTCGTCCGTCAAGCTTGGATGCAATGTTGGTCGGAGGGCTCCAGGGCAAATGAGCAAAGTGCAGACACCCGTTTGCTATTGAACATGTTCTAAAGAACAGTATTTAATGCTCTCGCGGTTCAAGTTTAGGCATTGAGCACTGAAAAATCGGCGGCGCAGACGGCAGGCACGTAGAGCCAACTCAACATGGACATCACCCGCAAACTCGAAATCCTGGCCGATGCGGCGAAGTATGATGCTTCGTGCGCGAGCAGCGGCGCGGCGCGGAAGGACTCGCGTGGCGGGAAGGGCGTGGGGTCCACGGGCGGGATGGGGATCTGCCATTCCTACACGCCGGACGGGCGCTGCGTCTCGCTGATGAAGGTGCTCATGACGAATGCCTGCCTGTATGACTGCCACTACTGCATCAACCGGAGGTCCAGCAATGTGACACGGGCACGGTTCACGCCGGACGAGGTGGTGAAGCTGACGCTGGATTTCTACAAGCGGAACTACATCGAGGGATTGTTTCTGAGCAGCGGGATCATCCGCAGTGCGGACCACACGATGGAGCTGGTGATCGAGGTCGCACGGAAGCTGCGGGAGGTGCACCAGTTCCGTGGCTACATTCATTTAAAGACGATCCCGGAAGCCTCGCAGGAGCTCATCGCCCTGGCCGGGCGCTATGCGGACCGCATCAGCATCAATGTGGAGCTGCCCAGCCAGCAGAGCCTCAATACGCTGGCACCGGAGAAGAATCTGGCGCGCACGGAGGAGGCCATGGGGCACATTCGGGGAAAGATCGAGGAGAGGCATGCGGAGAAACGCAAGCCGGATGCCCCCAAGCCGCCGCCGTTTGCCACGGGCCAGAGCACGCAGATGCTGGTGGGGGCCGATGCCTCGACGGATGCGGTGATCCTGGGGTGTGCGGACAAGCTCTACACCTCCCACCGCCTGCGCCGGGTTTATTACTCGGCCTTCAGCCCGATCCCGGAACCGTCTTCGATTTTACCGTTGAAAGCACCGCCGCTGATCCGCGAGCACCGGCTGTATCAGGCGGACTGGCTGCTGCGTTTTTATGAATTCAAGGTGGAGGAGATCGCTTCCGCCGCCGACCCCAATCTGGATCTGGCGCTGGATCCCAAGCTCTCCTGGGCGCTGCGAAACCGCGCCACTTTTCCTGTGGATGTGAACAAAGCGCCCCGGGAGCTGCTGCTGCGCATTCCGGGTCTGGGCGTGCGCAATGTAGAGCGCATCCTGGGTGCGCGGCGCTACACGCGGCTGCGGCTGGCGGATCTGGTGCGGCTGCGGCTGCAGATGAAGAAGCTGCTGCCTTTCATCACCACGGTGGATCATCATCCGGCAAGGCTGGGGCTGGACAGCGACTCGCTGCGGGCGCGGTTTTTGCCGCCACCGGAGCAGCTGGAGATCAATTTTGACGCACCGCCCACACCTGCTACGAGCGACTTTCTCTCGGTGAGATCCGGGGAGCTGTAAAAACCGAGCATGCGCACCGTTGTCATCGAGCCTGAGTATGAAGCCTGGAGGGCTGCGGCCCGCCAGTTGCTGGCGCAGGGCGTGACTCCTGAGGAAGTGCTGTGGACGGATGATCGCCAGGAGGCATCGTTGTTTGTCGGCGAAGAGCCTGCCGCAGCGGTGCAGGGGGTCAGTGCCATCAAAGTGCCGGCGGCTTTCATGGACCTGGCACGGAGCGTGGCGGCGCATACGGATGCGCGGCGCTGGGGCATGCTCTACCGGGTGCTGTGGCGGCTGACGCGGGGGGCGGAGCGGCACCTGCTGGCCATGGCCACGGACCGCGATGTGCGACAGCTCCAGGACTGGTCCAAGGCGGTGGGGAGGGACATCCACAAGATGCATGCCTTTGTGCGCTTTCGACTGGTAGGGACGGATGCGGCCACGGGACGCGAGCAGTTCGTGGCGTGGTTTGAGCCGGAGCACCGCATTGTGCGGCTGGCGGCGCCGTTTTTTGAGAAACGCTTTGCCGGGATGGACTGGTCCATCCTGACACCCTATGAATGCGCGCACTGGGATGGCGCACGGCTGCATTTCACCGCAGGCGTGTCACGCAGCAGCGCCCCGAATGAAGACGCGCTGGATGACCTGTGGCGCACCTATTACCGGAGCATCTTCAATCCTGCCCGGGTCAAAATCAGCGCCATGCAGTCGGAGATGCCGAAGAAGTACTGGAAGAACCTGCCCGAGGCATCGCTGATTGCCGAACTGATCGCCGAGAGCACGGGACGTGTGCAGGGCATGCTGGAAACCGAGGAACGAGCCGCCAAGCCCGCGCCCAACAATGCCTATTTGAAATCGCTTCACGCCATGAATCAGAGCGAAGCCGCCGCCCAAAACCCCGAATCAGACCCGGCATGAAAGGCGTGAAAAAGCAGGATCTCCCAACCAAGCCCTGTCTCGTTTGCGGACGGCCCTTCACCTGGCGCAAAAAGTGGGAGAAGGTGTGGGAGGAAGTGAAGTTTTGCAGCGAGCGCTGCCGACGAAACAAGTCGAGCGCACTTGGCTCGGTCACTTCGCGAGCGCCGCAATCTCCGCATCGCTGAGCGCGCGGTCCCAGAGGGCGAATTCATCCATGGCGCCGCTGAGGTGGCGGATGGCGACGCCGCCGGATTTGCGGCCGTCGTTCCAGTTGCCGAGTTCGGCGATGCCCATCTTCAGGGTTTCGGTGGTCTTGAGGGTGGAGCGAGTCAGGAGTTCGCCGTTGGCGTAGTGCCGAACTTCCTGGGTGGCGGGATCAAAGACGACGGCGAGATGCGTCCAGCGGCCGAAGCGTTCCGGGGTGAAAAGGACGGGGGTGTCGTGGTCGGCGTGGTGGGCACCCGCGCTGCCGGCGATGCCGAGGCGTACTTTGCCGTCCCGCGTGATCTGCCAGTGGACTTTGCGGTCGCCCCAGCCTTCGGACATGAAGAGGGAGTTGAAGGTGCGGTCGAGGCCGTTCACCCGGACCCAGACGGCCATGGTCAGGGTCTTGGTTTCGCCGGGAATGTTCAGGCGCACGCGATCGCTCACATTGCGGAATTCGAGGGCGCGTTTGCCCGGCCATCGGCCGGTGGTCCAGGAAGCGCCGACGATGCTGCCGTCTTCGATCTGGCCGCCGTTCACGGCGTGATTGCGCAGGGAGCGCGAGCCTTCGTCGTCCTGGAAATCGAAGCGCAGCCGGAGTCCGGCATCGGCGTTCAGTTTGGAGCTTGAGGCCAGCCACTTTTCGAACTGGAAGCGCTGGGACATCGCGCTGCGGGCGTCGATTTCGTTGAGCGAGGCGAAGCTGGAGGCATTGGCGGTGAGCATGGCGGTGTTGCCTGCGATCGCCATGGCCTGACCTTCTTTGAGGGATTTCATGGTCGCAGAAGGCTGATGCAGCTCCACCTCGCCTTTGAACACATGCACTTCCTCATTCGCGGCGCTGACATCCAGGCCGAACTCGGTGCCGAGATCGACGATGGTGCCTTTGGGGGTGTTGATGCGGAAGCCTTTGGCCTGAGGCGGCACTTGGGCGCTGAGTTTGCCGCGTGTGCAGGTGGCCTCGCCGGAGGACACGAGCTGCAATTCGGCGGGGCCTTCGATCAAGACGCGGGCGCCTTGATAAAACTCGATCTGAGCGATGCCGGATTTCAGTTTGAGCAAGCCCGGTGAGAGCGGCGTGCCGGGGGTGATGGTGGCGGAGTCCCATTCCAGATTTACGCCACGTGTCAGCACGGCCACGGAGGCGGTCGTTTCCTCGGTTTCGGGGCGTAGGTCCAGTGCGGCATTCATCAGCCAGGTGCCAAGCAGGGTGATGCAGGCGGCCATGGCCGCCACACTCGTGACGGTGGCGAAGGTGAAGCGGCGCTTGGGCAGCAGGGCGGGGCGGATGATGTTGTCCGCGACCAGTGGCTTGGTGGCGCGCAGCATGGCATCCATGTCGAAGTGCTGGAGCAGGCGCTCGCCCAGCTCCGGCTGCGTTTGCAGCAACTCGTGCAACTCCTCCGCCTCGGCGGTGGTGAGCGTGCCTTCGAGGTAGTGCTGGATCAAGGTGTCGGTGTCAGGCATGTGCGGGGCCTCCTTGGTTCGTCGAGCGCTCGATGCACTCGCGCAGTTTTTCGCGCACGCGGGAGAGGGCGCGGCAGACGGTGTCCGCCTTCATGTTGATCTGATCGGCGATCTGCGGCGTGCCGATGTCGTTGTAATAGTAGAGCTCCACCAGCTCACGGCTTTTCTCCGGCAGCTTTTGCAGGCAGTTGCGCAGCACGCTGATTTCTTCTTCATAGCGCGGCGGGGCTTCGCGTTCTTCGGCCAGGAGGCGGATGTGATCGGCCAGCTTCTGCACCACCTCGGGCTGCTGTTTGGTGCGCTCGCGCCATTGCCGCATGGCGATGTGCCGTGTGATCGTCGCCAGCAGCGGCCGAGCATCCGTGCTGAGGTCCCACTGGGACTCCTTGGCCATGAACTCCAAAAACACCTGCTGGGCGATGTCCTCCATCAGCCCCGGCCAGGGTGCATACTTCAGCGCCACGCCCCTCACAAAATCGTGATGGGCGAGGAAAACCTGCGCGGCCTGGGTCTCATGCGAGTTCATGCGTGTGGCAGTATCTCACGCGGGAAGGGGAAACCGGACAGAAAATTGTGCGTATAGCCGGATCAGTTTCCGCAGGTGGCGAAGTCCCTCATCGTGTTGAGCATGATCACCACGGAGCAGGCGCCGGCGTCGGGGAAGCCGAGGCAGGCTTCGCCCAAGGTTTTGGCGCGGCCGAACTGGGCGATCATGGCTTTGCTGGCTTCTTTGCCGGACTCGGCTGCTGCAGCAACGGCGGTCAGGGCTGCGGTGAGTGAGAGGGCGACGGATTCGCGGGCTTTGGTGGCGGCGGGGGCGAGGGCGTCGATCATGGTTTTGTCGCCGGGCTTGGCGCCACCGCGTTTCATGACGCCTTCGAGGGCGGCTTCGAGGAGGAGGGCGAGGGCTTCGGCATCGAAGAACTCACGGCCTGCGAGGGCTTTGCCGCCGGCGCGGTAAACGGTGCCGAAGAGGGCTCCGGAGGCGCCGCCCATGCTGGTCATCATGGCGGTGCCGGTGGTGACGAAAACCTGCTCCACGCTGGTGGGTTCCATGGGCTCAAGCTGGGCTTTGACGGCTTCCATGCCGCGCTTCATTCCGAGGCCGTGGTCGCCGTCGCCGAGATCGCGGTCGGCCTGGGAGAGCATGGGTTCAGCGGCGATGATGGCATCGGCGACTTGCAGCATCATGAGCCGCACCTGGTTGGATTTGAGTTCCATGGTTGAAGGGGAAAGAGAAGGGCTGGAGAGGTGAGTGAAAGAAGGGGGATCAAGATGATCCCCCTCCTGTGAATGCGTTCGATCTGCTGAGGCTTACTTCTTCTTCAGCTCCTTCTTCTTGAGGTCGTTGTAGAGTTCGAAGGCCTTGTTGGCGTTGAGGCCGCCGTGGACGACGCCTTGGACGGCCTGCATCATGGAGACCGGAGCGTCGCTCTGGAAAATGTTGCGGCCCATGTCCACGCCGCTCGCACCTTGCTTGATGGCGTTGGCGCACATCTTCAGCGCGTCGAGCTCGGGCAGCTTCTTGCCACCGGCGATCACGATCGGCACCGGGCAGCAGCTCGTCACCGTGTCGAATTCCTTCTCCGTGTAGTAGCACTTCACCACGTTCGCGCCCAGTTCCGCCATGATGCGGGTGGCGAGGCGGAAATACTGCGGCGTGCGTGCCATCGCACGGCCCACGGCGGTCACGCCCATGACGGCGATGCCGTAGCGGCTGGCAGCGTCCACCAGATCCGTGAGGTTTTTGAGGGACTGGCGCTCATACGCGCTGCCGATGAAGACCTGCACAGCAAGGATGCTGGCGTTGAGGCGGATGGCTTCCTCGATGTTGAGCGCGGTGCTCTCATTGGAGAGAGGCTCAAAGCCGGGGCGGGCAAACTTGGCCTTCTTGCCGTCGATCTCGCCTTCCCACTCTTCCATCGGGCTGATCATCGAGGTGCCGCCGGAGGCGCGCAGGGCGATGGCCTTGGTGGTGGAGGCAGGAATGACGGAACGCTGGATGCCACGGGTGAGCATGAGGCAGTCGGCGTAGGGGGCCAGGGGGAGGATCGTCTGGTCCACGCGCTCCAGGCCGGTGGTCGGGCCCTGGAAGTAGCCGTGGTCAAAAGCGAGCATGACGGTGCGGCCGTCCTTGGGGTTGAAAACCTTGGCGAGGCGGTTTTTGAGGCCCCAGTCATACTGGTGGCAGCCCTTGAGGAAGAAGCCGGGGGCCTCCTGGGGGACGTCGGTGAAGAATTCCTTTTCCTTCTTGTCTGCAGCGCTGGTTTGGATGTCGGCCATGGTGTGTGTTCAGTTTTGGTTGAGTGATCATCCATAGTCACTCCCTGCTTGCCGTCCATGCACGGGCTCGCCAGATTTGTGTCGGATTTTGCAATGGCCATGCAGACGAACAAAAACATCCTCAGCCTCGTGCCCACCGGCTCGGCACATCGCGTGCAGGGTCAGCGGACGGTGGCGCTGCCGGGGGTGACGGTGGACATCCTGACCACGCGCAAGATCGAACTGCAGCAGTGGGAGCTGCGGCGGCTGAACGATCCGTACTGGCGGCTGTACTGGCCGGTGAGTGCCGGAGGGGTGGTGGAAATCGAGGGTGAAAAGACGCTGCTGGAGCCGGGCTTCATGTATCTGATTCCGCCACACACGACTTTCAGCACGACGACGAGCAAGCCATTCAGCAAGTGGTACGCGCATTTCAATCTGGGTCCGCTGGCGGACCGGGCGGCACCGGGCATCCACAAGTTCCCCACGAATGCGCTGATGCAGAGTTTGATCCCCGGCCTGATCAAAATGAGCAAGGAGAAGGTGGCGGTGAGGTTTCCGTGGCCCACGATCCAGCTTGTCATCGCTGCCGTGCAGTGCCTGCCGGAGAGTGTGTGGGAGAAGCAGCATCTGGATGCGCGGGTGCTGCGGGCGATGGAATTCATGCACCAGCATCATGGGCTCAAGCTGACTGCCGAGCAGGTGGCGAAGCATGCGGGGCTGAGCCTGCGGAATTTGAACCATCTCTTTCAGCAGGAGCTGCAGCAGCCGCCTATGCGCGTGCTGCTGGACTACCGGCTGGATGAAGCGTGCCGCAAGCTGAGGCACACGAAGGATAGCATCGAGACGATCTCCGAGCAGTGCGGGCTGACGAATCGCTACTACTTCAGCCGCATGCTGCGGCAGTACCGGAATACCTCGCCCGCGACGTATCGGGATGAGAGCTGGGGGTGAGGCCGCAGGGACGCAAGCGTACGGGGAAGCTTTTGATGTTGGGTGTGCTGGAGCGCTGGTCGACAGACAGGAGTGTCTGTCGTACTTTCCGGAGGTGCTCGCGCTGGGAATTGGAAGAAGAGAGCGGTTTAGAGGTCCAGGCCGAGGAGCTGCAAGCTGTCGCGGTGGATCATGGCTTCGATCTGGGTCAGGTCGAGGCGGGGGAGATTGGTGCCTTCGAGCATGTCGTTGAGTTTGCGGATGCCGTCGATGGAGGCGTTGACGGTGGTGAAGGGGAAGTCGGTGCCGAAGAGGAGCTTGTGCCAGACGCCGTACTCCTGCGCGAGCATGAGGGAGTTGTAGAGCTGCCAGGGGCGGTAATGCAGCGCGCTGACGTCGGCGAAGACGTTGTCGTGCTTGCGGATGGTGACGAGGCATTCGCCTTCGTAGGGGTGGCCGAGATGGGCGAGGATGATTTTGACGCCGGGATGTTTTAAGGCCACGGGCTCGATGAGGCGGGGCAGGGTGAAGGCGAGGGGGGCCTGGGCGATGAAGGTGGTGCCCATGTGCAGGAGCACGGGCAGGCGGTGTTTTTCCGCATACTGCCAGAGGGGTTCGAGCGTGGGGTCATCGGGGCTGAAGCCGGCGTACATGGGCAGAAGCTTGATGCCGCGCAGGCCGAGGGTTTCGTGGCCGAACTGCAGCTCGCGCTGCCAGTTTTCCTGAGTGGGATCGATGGAGAGGAAACCGATCAAGCGTGCGGGATCGCGCGCGACGTAGTCTGCCACGGTCTGGTCATTGACCCAGAGGCCGCTGAGTTTGGCTTTGCCGCCGAAAACGAGGGTGCGGGTGTCTTCCGGGGCGCTGGCGCGATAGGCCTCGTAGGTCGCGCTGATGTCGACCTTCACGCCGGGGCGGGCGCGTCCGGCTTGATGGATGAAATCGTCGGAGAAGTCGGCGGGGAAATTCCAGGCGTGGGAGTGGACGTCGATGATCATGGGTTTGAATCAAAGGGTGGCGGCGATCATGCGGTCGAACTGGCGCTCGACTTCGAGTTGCGATTCAGCGTCGAGTTTGAAACCGACGGGGCCGCGGACGAGGGTGTTTTTAAAGATGCCCTGGCGGACGAGGAGATGCTTTTCGACGGCGAGGAAGCCGTCGAGGCTGGTCTGCATGGAGATGAGGGCGGAGAGGGGGCCGTGGATGCGATCGGCTTTTGCGGTGTCGCCGGCTTCCAGTGCGTTCCAGAGGGGGACGAGACCGCGAATGAGGTCCGCACCGGGCATGGTGCCGACGACGCCGCGCTTGAAGGAATCCACGAGGGCGATGCCGCCGGTGCCTTCGAAGACTCGGGCGCGGCCTTGGGTGGCATCGCGGAGTTCGGAGAGCTTGGGGCCGATGGGGGAGGCCTCGGGTTTGTATTGAACGCGTTCGGGGCCGAACTCGGCGAGCAGTTTGGCCTGCATGGCGATGGGCATGGGCTTGCCGACATAGCCGCTGGCGTCCTGCACGATGACGGGAATCTGGATGGCGTGGATGATGCGGGTGTAGTAGGCGAGCAGCTCGCTTTCGCCGATGCCGATGGACACGGGCGGGATGGCCATCACGGCATCGGCTCCGACGCTTTCGGCGTGTTTGGCGTAGCGTTCGGCGACCTTGGAGGACTCTGCGCCGACGCTGATGATGACGGCGCCGCGTGATTTGCCAAACTTGCACGAAGCGGCGGCGAGCTGTTCGCGCTCTTCGCTGTCGAGGCGCAGGGTTTCGGAAACCATGGCCATGACGATGCCGTGGGCACCGGAGTCGTAGAGCCAGGCGATTTCGCGTTCGAGGGTGTCGAGGTCGAGGGTTTCATCGTCATGCCATGGGGTTTGGAATACGGGGAGGACGCCGTGGAGTTCGTGTTTGGGGGGAGTCATGGGGGAGATTGAATGCCGCAGAGATTGTTTCTGAAGAAGAGCGGCGGTGTTTTAAGGTTCCACGCTTAGCGGAGTGAGGGGAAATGGGTGGCCGCAAAAAGGCGCAAGAAGCGCAAAAAAAGGGACCGGAAAGGGATGGCCGAAAGAAGGGAAAAAGGGTGAAAAAATTCAGAGAACGAGAGCAGTTTCAAAAAACTTGGGACATTGGCCGGAGGGGCACTGGTCACCAGAGCAGTTTGCCGCCGTCGATGATGAGCAGGCTGCCGGTCATGTAGCTGCTGGCATCGCTGGCGAGGTAGAGGGCGAGGGGACCGATTTCTTCGGGGCTGCCCCAGCGGCCCATGGGAATGCTGGTGGCGACTTCGCCTTCGAACTCGGGGCGCTCGCCGATCCAGCGTTTGTTGGCGTCGGTGAGGAAGGGGCCGGGGGCGATGGCGTTGACCGTGATGCCGTGCATGGCCCAGTCGGCGGCGACGGCTTTGGTGAACATGGTCAGGGCGCCTTTGGAGGTCTCGTAGCTGCGGCCGCGCATGGCTTTGCCGGGCCAGAGGGCGTTGATGGAGGAGATGTTGATGATGCGGCCCCATTTGCGTGGGATCATCGCGCCGCCGATGCGTTTGGTGAGGATGAAGGCCTGGGTGAGATTGAGGTCGAGTATGCGCTGCCAGTCTTCGAGGGTGAGGTCCTCGGTGGGGGTGTTGATGCGGCGACCGCCGACGTTGTTGATGAGGATGTCGATGGGCGGGTGATCGCGGAGGAGGACATCGCAGAGGCGTTCGGCTTCTGAGGGCTGGGAGAGGTCGGCCTGGATGGAAGTGACGTGCAAATCCTCGCTGCAAAGCTCCTCGCAGGCCGCGTGCAGCTGCGCTGCATTCGAACCGGCGATGATGATCTCGGCTCCGGCTTCGCCCAGTGCACGCGCCATTTCCAGACCAAGGCCGCGTGAGCCGCCGGTGATGAGGGCGCGGCGGCCGGTGAGATTGAAGCGATCGAGAACAGACATGAAAACAGATCGGCGCGATGAAGGGAGTCTTTCAAGCACTGCGTATGGCTTGCATGATCCTGCGCCTCTTTTTCTGTTTTCTCCTCATTCTCGAAGCTCATGCCGGTGATTTTCGTGTGGGGGCGGCGAGGGTGGACATCACGCCGAAGGATGGGACGCCGCTGGGCGGGTTTTACAAATTTCGGGGTTCGGAGGGGGTGATTGATCCGTTGTTTGCGAAGACGATCCTTTTTGAAAAGGATGGAACGCATGCGGCCATCGTGGTGCTGGATCTTTCGGGCACGGTGCGGCCGCTGGTGGCGGAGGCGCGGAAGGCGATTCAGGAGCAGTGCGGGATCGAGGGGGATCATGTGATGATTTCCGGAACGCACACGCATTCCGGGCCGCAGCAGCCGCGTGGATCGCTGATGGATGACATCACGAAGGTGAACTCGCCGCCGGGGGTGGCCTACATCAGCGCGCTGCCGGGGCTCATTGCGCAGTCGGTGAAGGAGGCGAAGGCGAAGCTGACGGCAGCGAAAGCCTCGGTGGCGGTGGGCAAGGAGGAGGGTATCAGCTTCAACCGGCGTGTGCTGCGCGAGGGCGTGAAGGAGGCGATCTGGCAGCCGCAGAAGCTCAATCCGGCGACGGACAAGCCGGCGGGGCCGATTGATCCGGATGTGGGCGTGGTGGTGTTTGAGTCCGAAGGCAAACCTACCGCGAGCCTATTGAACTTTGCGATGCATCCGACCTCTGTGGGCGCGGGCACGAAGATCTCGGCGGATTATCCCGGAGTGTTTACGAAGCTGGTCAGCGAGCGGCACGGACCTGGCATGATCTCGGTGTTTGCGAATGGTTGCTGCGGGAACATCAACCACGGGGACTACATCAACGGCAAGCGCCGAAGCACATTGGAGCTGGGCACCGCGCTGGCGGATGCGACGGATGCTGCGTGGTCCAAGCTGCAGCCGACTGCCGCCTACGCACCCCGTGTGCGTTCCGAGCAGGTGACGCTGCAGCGGCGCAGTTTTACGCCGGAGCAGATTGCCAAAGCGAAGGACATGGCGGCGAACATGTTCACAAAGAATTTCGGCACCGTGCCGATGGCGGAGACCGTGTGCATCCTTGAGACGGTGGAAAAGCAGAACGTGCCGCTGCTCGCGGAGGTACAGGTCATCGCGCTGAGTGATGAGCTGGCCATCGTGGCGCTGCCGGGGGAGATTTTTGTGGAGCTGGGGCTCGCTTTGAAGAAGGCCTCGCCGTTCAAGACCACGATCATCGCGGAGCTGGCGAATGGAAGCATTGGGTATGTGCCGAACCGAGAGGCGTATCCGCAGGGCAATTATGAAGTGGTGAGCGCGCGAAATGAAGTTGGCAGCGGCGAAAGGCTGGTGGAGGTGGCGCTGAGGCTGCTGGGCGAGGTGAAGGCGGGGAAGTGACTGCGAACTCGAAGAGGCAGTTTGTGCTTCACGCCGAGAATGGTTTTTGCTCTATTATCAGGGCATGAGCCTTTCGCGATTTTTCCAAGCATTCCTGATGCTGGGATTGTGCGATCTGAATGCACGGGAAGATGACAGGCAGCAATGGCTGCAAAGTGAGCTCTACCGGGCATGCGACAATGGTACTCTGGAGGCGGTGAAAAAGCTGCTTTCAGAGGGTGCCAGCGCGAAGCTGGTGTCCGAGGACTACCATGAGCTGCCTTTGAACAGGGCGATCTCGATGGGGAATGAAGAGATGGTGAAGCTGCTGGTAGAGCATGGCGCGGCATTGAATGATCCCGAGGGCTCGGCGCTGGCGGTGGCTGCCAAAGGCGTGCCGGTGCCTTACTCGGAAATCAAGACCAAGCGCATGATTGATCTGCTGCTGTCGTTGGGAGCGGATGTTCATGTCTATGATGATGAGGCGATTGTCGAAGCTGCGGGAACAGGGCTGGCGATTGTGCAGCAGCTAGAAAAAGCGGGGGGAAAGCCCAACCACCGAGCTTTGGTGTCTGCGGTCAGAGGGTGTCATCTCGATATTGTAGAGCATTTGGTCAAAGGAGGCATTGACCCGACTTCCACCGACAAAGATGGCCGCACCTTGCTGCACGAAGCTGCAAGTATGTCATGGGCTTACTCGCGGGAGGAGCCAGAAAAGCGGCTAACTCTTTGGAACCGAATACTTGCGCTGGGAATCCCTGTCGAGGCGCTGGATCGAAGAGGACGCAGCGCTTTGTTTGAAGCCGGTTCCGAGGAGATGATGGAATGGCTCGTTCAGAAAAATGCGGATGTGAATCTGAAGGACCATGAGGGCGTGACGGTGCTGATGGAGGTGGCAGGAGACGGATGGGATATGGCAGAACTGGTTCGATGGCTGCTGAAGGCTGGAGCCGATTTGAAGGCGAAAGATCAAAAAGGGCGTTCTGCGCTGGACTTCGCCGCCGGTGCAGAGGCATGGGGGGAAATGTCCCTGTTGCTGGATGAAGGTGCGACTGCGGACCATGCAGTGGGCATGCTCACGGCCATGGCCCGCGCCACGCTGGATCATGCGACGGCGCATGAGCATCTGGCCAGCATTACCGAACATTTGCTGTCGCAGATTGGGGAGCCGAATGCTCTGCGTGTGGATGGAATGCCGCTGCTTTCTTGGGCGGTACTGATCAATAATGAGGCAGTGGCAAAGCTGCTGCTGAAGGCCGGGGTGGATGCCAATGCTGTGGATGCCGAAGGACGCACTGGTCTGATGATGGCCGCGCTGGCTGGCAATACCGCCATGAAGGGACTCTTGCTCAAGGCGGGGGCTGATTCCGCGCGCAAAAACAAGCAGGGGCTCACGGCTGATAGATTGACCCCTTTTCCAAAGATGGGGAATGAAAGCCTCTCATCCGGCGGGAGTGATGGATCCACCGTGGCCGTCGAAGCAGCGCTGAAGGATGACATTTTCGGGGCGATTGCGGCTGATCAAATCGAGGATGTTAAGCGGCTGGTTGCGGCGAAGCCCGGCATCCTTCAACAGGAACGAGGTGGCGTGCAGCCACTGCATCTGGCGGTTGCGCTGGGCCGACTGCCTATCGTGGAATGGCTCTCGAAGAATGGTGCGACGCTTGAAGCAAAAACATCGGATAAGCAAAGCTGCCTGGCGGTCGCGCTGGGGGCGAATCAACCGGAGATGGCGCGGTGGTTGATGAAACAACGTGATGTTTTTGACCCTGCGGCGGTGATGGAAGAATTGCTCGGTAGTTGGACAGATCAAGAGGGCTGTATTCTGGCAGTGCGTCTAGCTCTGGAGGCCGGATGGAAACCAGACGGTAGTGGAAAGGCCAGAGATGCGGTGGCACTGGCCGTTCGATGCGAAGATCTTATCACGACGCGGCGACTGCTGAGCCTCGGTGCCCCGCTAACTCCGGTGGAGAATGACAGCGCTGAAAGTATAACGATTGGAACACCGCAAAATCTGATTCGGTTTGCCGCGCAGAGCCGCGATACGGTGATGCTGAAATTTCTGCTGGAGAAAATCTCCGCTAAACACAAGGAATGGCGGGCGGACATCACGGCAGCGCTGCATTTTGCGGCCAGTTCAGGCAACCTGCCGGTGGTGAAGCTGCTGGTGGAGCAGGGCGGGGCCGATGTGAATGCAGGCACGCAAAAGTTTCACGGGACTGGCTGGGGGTATCAATCTCTTGAAGACAAAAGCATCTTGTTCACTCCCATCTGCCTCGGCGTGGAGCAATCTCAGCGCGAGATCGTGGAATATCTGCTGCAAAAAGGTGCCAAAGCCGAAGGGCATGATACTTCCGGACGGCAGGTGCTGGCCTGTGCTGTGGCGACGGGGAAAATCGAGCTGGTCAGACTCATGCTGGAGCATGGTGCGGCCCTTGAGGCCAGGAATGGAGATGGTGGCACCGCACTGCATGAAGCGGTGCGATGCGGGGTGTCTGACATCACAGCGCTGCTGCTCAGCAAGGGAGCCAGCCGTGATGCGAAGGATAAGAATGATCGTACGCCGGCGCAACTGGCCGAAAGCATGGGTCAAACTTTTCCCTGAAGCACCGCATCATTCTTCCGGCAGTTTTTCAAAGGCGGTGACGATCTTTGCAACGCCGGGATAGCTGCCATCGATGGTGGCATTCCAGGCGATGCCGAGCCAGCCGCCGGTGGTTTTCATGGAGACGTTGGTGTTCCAGTGGCTAAGGCCAGGAAGACGCTTGTGCTCCACTTTGCCGCTTATGGGATCAATGCTGGTCAAGATGGTCTCCCACCTGCGCAGTGGATCTTTGCGTTCCGCCGCAGTCTCTGCCTGGCGCACCCAGGCCACCCACCAGCGGCGGGCCGCCCAGACGGGAGCTGATGAAGTGGGGAAATCATAGATCGTCGCCGGCTCACCGAGCAGCACGGTCTTGCCGGGTGAAAAGCCTTTCGTGGCGGCGGTGGAGAACATCAGTTTGACTGAAGCCGATGGATCCACGCGCTCGTCGCTGGTCCAATCGTAGCCTAACGCAGTCCAGGTGAAGCCTGCCCATTCACCAGCCAAAGTTGCTTCGTCAACCATCGCAAATTTTGCCGGGTCGAGGGGCAGGGGCTGTTCGACTTTCTGCCCATTCGTTGTTCGAGTCAGAACAAAACGTGTTTTGCGTGAGCCTGGCACTCCAAGGGTTTCCACCTTGATGGCATCGGCAGGTGGGGGCGGCTCCGGGCGTTTGACCAGGATTTGATGGCGTGGAAGCAGGAGTTTTCCCTCTGGAGAGAAGACCATGCCCCATTCCAGAACCTGTGTTTCCACGCGTGTGATGAAATGGATGGCGAATTTGCCATCCTCGATCTCCACACTGGGGCTGACGTCCCCATGTGGATTCATGTGAGCCTGAGTGATCAGCGGTACGGACAACAGGCAGGCGAGGCCGAGAAGGGCTTTGGCTGACATGGCGCAAGGCGATGGAGCAATCCGTGCTGCGAGCTAAGCCGCCTGCGGGGAGCGGATGTGGGCCCAGCAGTGGACGTGGGGGGCGCCGCGGAAGAACCAGACCATGTTGGGGCCTTCGATCTGCCAGACGTCCCAGATGCCGTCTTTGCCGACGTCCTGGTTTTTGAAGAAGGCCATGTGGAGGTTGTCGTAGCCGCCGGCTTCGATGTATTTCATGGATTCTTCGCGCTCGGACTGGCGGAAGGGTTTGAGGAGATCGGCGATGACTTTTTTGACGAGGTCTTTCTGGTCGGCGCTGAGTTCGGTGAGGGGGATGCCTTCGAGGCCTTTGGTTTTGCCGGTGAGCTTGACGGTGTCGTTGCCGTCTTCGTCGCGGGATTCGCCGAGGAGGGCGAGCTCGCGCTGCTTGCCGTCGAGGGCCTGGAAGACTTCGTTGGCACGCTTGGCCTGATACCAGTAGGCGTTGCCGGGGTGGTCGGGCTTTTCATTGAAGCCCTGGGCGGCGTGGCCGTAGAAGATGGGGCCGCCGAAGGCCGCGCCTTTTTCGCTGTCGCCATCGCAGCGGCGGGTGCAGTGGCGGCCGGTGAGGACGAACTCGAACTGACTGGTGCCGGGCTGGCCGAAGAGGGCGATGGAGGCGCTGCCGAAGCCGCCGTCGCCTTTGTTGTCCTGATCGAACTGACGCCAGACTTCGGATTTGTACTCGTCGCTGTGGAGTTTGTCGAAGATCTCGCGCACGAGTTCCTGCTGGTCGGGCTTGAGGACGTCGCGGATTTTCTGCGGGGTGATGTGCCAGTTGTTGTCCACCTTGAGGCGGCGGGGATCGCTCCAGGCGAAGCAGAGGGTTTTGCGCTGGGCTTCGTCCATGCTGCCGTAAAGCTGCTGGACGAGGGTTTCAGAAGTGGCGGCGGAACTGGCGCCGAAAGCGGAGCCAAGGAGGCCTGCGGCGGCGACCTGCGCGCTGCGGGTGATGAAATCACGGCGGCTGGCCGAGGGAATGATGTGCGTGTTCATGGCGGGGTTGTACCAAACGTGGCTTTGAATGGGAAGTTTTTGTTTTCCCTGCGCCATTATCGCAAACGGGCATAAAAGTGATGCTGAAATGGTATTGCAGGTGGCGTACCAGCAGACAGCATTCATTCGTATTGAAGTTGTTATGCACATGAACAGTACCCACGAAGTCATCATCATCGGCGGCGGTCCGGCCGGAACCAGCACTGCAGCCATCCTCGCAGAGTACGGCCACAAAGTGCTGGTGCTGGAGCGGGAGAAGTTTCCGCGGTACCATGTGGGTGAGTCGTTGATCCCGTTCACGTTTGGACCGCTGGAGCGGCTGGGGCTGATCCCGACGATGAAGAAGTCGCACTTCATGAAGAAGTTCAGCGTGAGCTTTGTGCAGCCTGACGGAAGGCGCTCGCAGCCCTTCTACTTTTACAACCGCTATGACCGCGAGACGGTGGCGCAGACCTGGCAGGTGATGCGCTCGGAGTTTGACCAGATGCTGATGGAGCATGCACGCGGCAAGGGTGCCACGGTGCGGGAGGAGACGACGGTGACGCAGCTGCTCAAGGATGACAGCGGCCGGGTGATCGGCGTGGCGGTGCAGAACAAGGACGGCAGCAAGGAGCATCTGCTGGCCAAGCTGGTGATTGATGCCTCGGGCAAGGAGGCGTTTGCCTCGGTGCGTGAGGGCTGGCGCGTGGGCGATCCTTATCTCAACAAGGTGGCGGTGTGGACGTACTACAAGGGGTCGAAGCGCGAGGCAGGCCTTGATGAGGGTGCGACGACGATCGCTTTCGTGCCGGACAAGGGCTGGTTCTGGCACATCCCGATGCATGATGACATGGTGAGCGTCGGCGTGGTCGCCGAGGGCAAGTATCTGAGCCGCGATGGCGTGAAGGATCCGAAGGCGATGTTTGAGCGTGAGATTGGTGAGAACCAGTGGATCAAAGACCACCTTTCGGCGGGTGCCTCCACGGGTGAATACTGGATCACGAGCGAGTACTCACGCCACTCGAAGTATGGTGCCTCGCCGGGCCTGCTGCTGGTGGGGGATGCGTTTGCGTTTCTGGATCCGGTGTTCAGCAGCGGCGTGATGCTGGCGCTGAAGAGCGGCGTGCTGGCGGGAGATGCGGTGCATGAGGCGCTGGTGGCGGGTGATGTGTCGCCGGAGCGCTTTGCGGAATACGCCGAGTCCATGCGCCAGGGCATCGATAACATGCGCAAGCTGGTGTATGCCTTCTACAACCCGAACTTTTCCTTCAAGGATGTGGTGATGAAGTATCCGGACGCCGGTGACGAGATCACCGACTGTCTGTCCGGCGATGTGAACAAGGATTACTCATCCCTGTGGACGAAGATCCGGGAGTTCTCCCCGATACCCGACATCCTGCCCTATGGCGTACCGATGGCGGCGTGAGTTTTCTTGACGCCCCAGACCACGAGCAGAAACAGAGCGATCAACCCCGCACCGGTGGCGTTTTCACGCCATGAGGGAGGGAATACCAGCACGTAGCCGGCGCTTTTCACCAGTGCGGAGAAGCTGGAGACGCAGAAGGGCATGAGAAAGAGGCGAAAGGTGACCCAGCGGTCCGGCCAGACCCAACGACCGGAGGACTGGGACTGCGTGCTGATGAGCAGCGCGGCACCGATGATGCCACTGAGTCCGACGGAGGTGAGCCAGATGCGGGGAGTGCTGTCGAAGTGGTTCACAATGCTGAGCGCCCACCAGATGAAGTAGCACCAGAGGATGGTGCGGCCGGTGGAGAGGTTCTGCAGGTAGCGGATCAGGGGCATGGCGGGTGAGGCTTCCTATGAAGCGCATCAGCGCAGGGGCAAATACGAAGGCCAGCCATGGAACGGCAGCATGATGCGGCCACAGCACCGCATGGGGCGTAATGCGCATGCGCCATGCCATCCCGACCCCGACTTGTGCTAGTGCTGGGAGACCAGCTTGATCTTCAATCTGCTGCTTTTGACGGCTTTGATCCGCTGCGGGATGTGGTGTGGATGGCCGAGGTGGCGGCAGAGTCCACCAAGGTGTGGAGCGTGAAGGCGAGGATTGCCGTCTTTCTCGCAGCCATGCGGCATTTCCGCGAGGCGCTGAGGGAGAAAGGATGGAGGGTGGTTTATCATGAGATGGGTGCGTATGGGGACTTTGGGCAGGCTCTGCGTGCCAGTGTGATGGAACTGAGCCCTTCCGCGCTGGTGATGGTGAAGGCGGGGGAATGGGGCGTGCAGCGTGATCTGGAGGCTGTGGCTGCGGAGCTGGGGGTGCCACCGGAGGTAAGGGAAGACCGTCACTTTCTCTGCACCACGGCGGAGTTTGCGGAGCATGCGAAGGGCCGCAAACAGCTGCGCATGGAGTTCTTTTACCGTGAGATGAGACAGCGCACGGGGGTGCTGATGGAGGAGGGCAAGCCAGCGGGAGGGGAGTGGAACTTTGATCACGACAATCGCGGTTCTTTTGGCAAGGAGGGGCCGGATTTGCTGCGGGTGCCGCCGAGGAGGTTTGTGCCGGATGAGATCACGCGGGAGGTCATTGAGCTGGTGGAGGAGCGTTTTGCGAAGCATCCGGGCACACTGAAGGATTTCGACTGGCCGGTGACGGCGGCGCAGAGTGTGGAGGCGCTGGAGGATTTCATCGCGCACCGGCTGCCGGAGTTTGGGCAGTATCAGGATGCGATGTGGGTGAATGAGCCGTGGCTGTATCATTCACGGCTGAGCGCGGCGATGAATCTGAAGCTGCTGGATCCGAGAGTGGTGATCGCGGCGGCGGAGAAGGCGTGGCGTGATGGCAAGGCACCGCTGGCGGCAGTGGAGGGATTCATCCGGCAGATCCTTGGCTGGCGTGAGTATGTGCGGGGCATCTACTGGCTGAAGATGCCGGACTATGTGCGGCTGAATGCCATGGAAGCGCACGAGGTGCTGCCGGGTTTTTACTGGACGGGGGAGACGGACATGAACTGCCTGAGGGATGCTCTTTCGCAGACGCTGCGCTACGGGTATGCGCACCACATTCAGCGGCTGATGGTGACGGGTTTGTTTGCGCTGCTCTACGGGGTGGACCCGCGTCAGGTGCACGAGTGGTATCTGGCGGTGTATGTGGACGCGGTGGAGTGGGTGGAACTGCCCAACACGCTGGGCATGTCCCAGTATGGAGACGGCGGCCTGATGGCGAGCAAGCCGTATGTGGCCAGCGGCAAATACATCCAGCGGATGAGCAACTACTGCACAGGCTGCAAGTATGATCCTGCGCAGGCCACGGGGGTGAGGGCGTGTCCTTTTACGACGTTGTATTGGGACTATCTGCTGCAGCATGAGGTGAAGCTGCGGGGGAATCAGAGAATGGCGATGCAGCTCAAGAATCTGGGGCGACTGACTGCGGAGAAGAGGAGTGAGATTCAGGAGCAGGCGCGGAGGGTGAGGGAGGGGGGTAGTCTTAGTGGCCTGCGGCTACGCTGAATATCGGCCCCTCACCCGGCCTCTCCCCGAAGTATGGCTGGAGCAGCAAAGCCTTGGACGGGGAGAGGAGATTTGCGCTGAGGCGCTGTGAAACTGTGTCGAAGTCACAACGTGTCTCCCCCTCTCCCCGCCGAGGGCATGGTTGGCGCTACGCACCTTCGGGGAGAGGCCGGGTGAGGGGTGTCACGTAGCTTACTTGAGTTGCGATTAGGGGCTGAACAGTGACTGCGGATGTTCGTTATACTTGAATGATCACGCCAGGATGTCCTTCACGACCTTGGCTGGCTCCACGCCGGTGAGGCGGAAGTCGAGGCCTTGGGCGCGGAAGGTGAAGCGTTCGTGGTCGATGCCGAGCTGGTGCATGACGGTGGCGTGGAGATCTCGGACGTGGACGGGATTTTCGGCGACGTTGTAGCTGAAGTCGTCGGTGGCGCCGTAGGTGACGCCGGGTTTGATGCCGCCGCCGGCCATCCACATGGTGAAGCAGCGCGGATGATGATCACGTCCGGCTTCGGGGCTGTCCCATTTGCCCTGACCGGCGACGCCACGGCCGAATTCGCCGCCCCAGAGGACGAGGGTGTCATCGAGGAGGCCGCGTTGCTTGAGGTCTTTGATGAGAGCAGCGCTGGGCTGGTCGGTGTCGCGACAACGGGCGGTGCACCAGCTTGGCAGACGGCTGTGATGATCCCAGTCGGGATGGAAGAGCTGGATGAAGCTCACGCCACGTTCCGCGAGGCGGCGGGCAAGGATGCAGTTGGCGGCGTAGCTGCCGGCGCGGCGCGAATCGGGGCCGTACATTTCGAAGACGTGATCGGGTTCGTCGCTGAGATCGGTCAATTCCGGCACGCTGGTCTGCATGCGGTAGGCCATTTCGTACTGGCGGATGCGGGTGGTGATTTCGGGATCCTGGGTTTGCTCAAAGCGCATCTGGTTGAGCTCCGCGAGCCCGTCGAGCATGCCACGGCGGAGGTGGCGCGGCAGGCCTGCGGGATCGGTGAGATAGAGGACGGGGTCTTTGGAATTGCGGAGTTTTACGCCTTGATAGCGGGAGGGCAGGAAACCGCTGCCCCAGTAGTGGTCGTAGAGGGGCTGGTCGCTGGGGCGCTGCATCTTGGAGATGAGAACGAGGTAGTCGGGCAGGTTGCGGTTCAGGCTGCCGAGACCGTAGCTGATCCAGGAGCCGAGGCTCGGCCTGCCAGGGAGCTGGTGGCCGGTGAGGAACTGCGTCATCGCCGGCGCGTGATTGATCTGGTCTGTCGTCATCGATTTGATGAAGCAGAGGTCATCGGCCACGCCCTGGAGATGGGGCAGCCATTCGCTGATGGTGGCGCCGCTCTGGCCGCAGCGGCTGAATTTGGTGAGGCCGGGCAGGATGAGCTGCTTCTGACCTGAAGTCATCGTGGTGAGGCGCTGGCCCTGGCGCACGGACTCCGGCAGTTCTTTGCCTGCCCAAGGCATCAGTCCGGGCTTGTGGTCGTAGAGCTCCAGCTGCGAGGGCCCGCCTGAATGGGTGAGGAAGATGACGCGCTTTGCCTTGGGTGCGAAATGGGGAAGGGAGGGCAGGCCGGTGGCTTCCTGCTGGGCCATGGAGTGGAGAGCCATGGTGCCGACGGAGACGCCGGTGCATTGGCCGAGGAAGTAGCGCCGGGTGGTGTTGAGGGAGGATTCACTCATGGGTGATGGCTTCGTCGAGGTTGAGGACCAGGCTGGCGACCAGTGTGTGCGCGGCGAGTTCGGGCGTGGTTTGCAGTTTGCGGGCGTCGTCGGGATGGGCGCGGTAGTGGGCGAGAGCGCGGTCGAGTTCGCGCTGAAGGACGGACAGCTCTTTTGGCGTGGCTGGTCGGGTCAACACGGACAGGTAGAGGAGAGGGAGGCGATCTTCGGTTCTCGCGGCGAGCATGCGTTTGGCGAGGGCGCGGGAGGCTTCCATCATGGTCTCGTCATTGAGCAGGGTGAGGGCTTGCAGGGGCGTGTTGGTGCGCGAAATCGCCACCTCGCATGAGCGGCGCTGGGCGCTGTCGAAGAGGAAGGTGGGGGCGATGCTGCGACGCCAGAAGGCATACAGGGTGCGGCGGTGCTGGGCGGCACCCTGGCTGGGCTCATAGGTGAAGCGGCCCATGAAGATCTCTTCCCACACGCCATCGGGCTGGTGGGGGCGCACGGGCGGGCCGCCGAGGGCGGGATTGAGCAGGCCGGAGGAGGCCAGGGCGGCGTCACGGATCATCCAGGCGGGGAGGCGGAAGCGGGGGCCGCGAGAGAGGAGGAGATTCTGTGGATCAGAGGAGTTGGTATGGTCTGATGCCTGCTGGTAGGTCTCGCTGGTGACGATGAGCTTGATCAGCTTTTTCACGTCCCAGCCGTTCTCCATGAAGTCGACGGCGAGCCAGTCGAGCAGTTCGGGGTGGGTGGGGCGCTGGCCTTGGAGGCCGAAGTCATCGGGTGTGCGCACGAGTCCGGCACCGAAGAGCATCTGCCAGACTTGATTGACGAAGACGCGGGCGGTGAGGGGATTTTCTTTGGAGGTGAGCCATTTGGCGAGACCGATGCGGTCCTTCACCGTGCCAGCGGGCCAGGGTGCGATGGCGGCGGGGACATCGCGCTGGACGACATCGCCTTTTTTGTCCCAGACACCGCGAACGAGGACGTGGGTGTCGCGCGGTTCTTTGCGCTCGGCGAGCACCATGACGTTGAGCTTGCCGGCGGCGGCCTGCACTTCCTTGAGCTGGGCATTGGCGCGATCATAGGAAGCTTTCGCGAGCTGGTAGGGTTCGTGATCTTCCAGGAATTGATCGAGCAGGCGGTGACGATCGGGTTTGCCAATCGCGAGTTGTTCGAGCGGGGTGGGGCCGAGTTCGCGCACGGCGGGGCCGGGCTGATCCGTAGCGGAAACGCGGAAGCTGGCGATGTTGGCGTCCCCGTTGGTGGAGCGGTGGCGAAGTTCGAAGATGAGCTCTTCATCGCTTTCGAGCACGAGCGGTTCGGCGAGGCCGTAGAGGGCGGTGTGCGGCTGATCTTTGGGGAAGCCTTTCGTGGTCCAGCCGTTGCGTGGATCATCGTCGAGGGTGCCTTTGACATCGCCGTATTCGCGGGCCTTGGCTTCGAGCTTGGTATCGGCGACGGCGTATTTGACGAGGATGTCGCGGATCTGGGAACTGCCATTGCGGCGCACCTGCAGCTTGATGTCGGTGAGGATGAATTCGCCGTCCTTGCCGCGTGAGAGCACGCCGTTTTGTGGCAGCACTTCGAGCTTCAGGCCGGTGAGGCGGGGCAGCTTGATCACCGAGATGAGGCGGTAGTCATCCTGCTTGGGATTGGGGCCGGTGGCGATGACGATGCCGTCTTTGGTTTGTGCGAGTTTTGTGCCTTCCTGAGATTCCACGGCACCGTGGATGATGTGCCAGGCCTGGAAGCCGTTCTTAACTGCGGCTTGCTGCTCCGTGAGCCATTTTTCGAAGGGTTTTGCAGCATCCGCCTTGGCTTTGGTTTCCACGGGCTTGCGGGCATCGACGAGTTTTTGGGTTTCATCCACGGCACGCTTGGCGTGAGGCGACTGGTAGCTGAAGTACGGCTTTGCAGCTGTGCCGGCGGCACCGTCTTCGTCGATGCTGTTGAAGAAGGCGTGGAGGCTGTAGTAGTCGTGCTGGGAGATGGGGTCGAACTTGTGCGAGTGGCACTGGGTGCAGCCGAGGGTGAGGCCGAGCCAGACGGTGCCGATGGTGTTCACGCGGTCGATGACGTAGTCGATGCGGGACTCCTCCTTGTCGCGGCCGCCTTCGCCGTTGGTCATGTGGTTGCGGTGGAAGCAGGTGGCGAGTTTCTGCTCGGGGGTGGCATTGGGCAGGAGATCGCCGGCGAACTGCTCCAGCGTGAACTGATCGAAGGGCTTGTTGGCATTGAAGGACTCGACCACGTAGTCGCGCCAGGGCCAGTTGGTACGGGAGGCGTCGGACTGGAAGCCATCGGTGTCGGCGTAGCGTGCGGCATCCAGCCAGACCATGGCCATGCGTTCGCCGAAATGCGGTGATGCAAGCAGGCTGTCGATGGTTTGATTGGCGGTGGGTGGCAGGCCGGTGAGGTCAAAGGAGAGGCGGCGGAGGAGGGTGTGAGTGGGGGCTTTGGGGGAGAGCTTGAGGCCTTCTTTAGCGAGGCGGGCTTTGACGAAGAAATCCACGGGATGGCCTTCGACTTTGGCTTTCACGGGTTTTTCGAGGGACCAATGCTTGCCCCACTTGGAGCCTTCGGCGATCCAGCGTTTGAGCATGGCGATCTGCTCTGGTTTGAGGGCGGGCTTGTGGGACTTCGGGGGAGGCATGATCTCCTCGGGGTCCGAGGTGACGATGCGTGTCATGAAATCGCCGGATTGGAGGACTTCGCGAGCGCCTTCCGGGGTGTCGAGGCGCAGGTCGGCCTTGCGATGGCCAGCGTCCTGGCCGTGGCAGGAGAGGCAGTTGTCTGAGAGCAGGGGCATGACCTCGCGGCTGAAGCTCACCGGGTCCGCATGGGCGGACAGAGTGAGGGCGAGCAGGAGCAACAGGTGTTTTGGCATGTAGAAACTAACGCGGCTGGGCATGCAAGGTGCATGCATCTGCTATGGAGAATCCTGAGATTTTTGCGATGCCAGCTTTCCTAAAAACAGGCAAAGCGGCGGTGGGAGGCGTAATCGAAGGCATTCATGAGTGAACAACCCTCCAACAAGCGCCATGGCCTCGTGCTGGCCGGATTCATCGTCATCACGTTTTGCGCGCCGCTGCTGAGTGTGGGCTCCATGCCGGGCGCGTGGTATGCGGCCTTGCAGAAGCCGTCATGGAATCCGCCGGCGTGGTTGTTTGGTCCTGCGTGGACGCTGCTGTACACGCTGATGGCGGTGGCGGCGTGGCTGGTGTGGAAGCGTGTGGGATGTGCCAGACCGCTGACGCTGTACTTTGTGCAACTGGCGCTGAATGCGGCGTGGACGCCGATTTTCTTTGGGGCGCATCAGCTTGGCTGGGCGCTGATCGAAATCGCGCTGCTGTGGATTGCGATTTTGGCGACACTGCTGAGTTTTCGTCGTGTGAACAGGGCAGCCGGATGGCTGTTGGTGCCGTATCTGGCGTGGGTCACGTTTGCGACGGTCCTGAATTTCACCCTATGGAAACTGAATCCCGCATGAATCAAAAGAACTGGCTGATCACAGGATGTTCGAGCGGCTTTGGCCGTGCGATTGCGGAGGCGGCGCTGGCGGCGGGGCAGCGTGTGATCGCCACAGCGCGGGATATCAGGAGCATCGCGGATCTGGAGCGTGCGGGAAGCTGTGAGGTGATGGCGCTGGACATCACGGATGCGGACAGCGTGCGCGAGGTGATCGCGGCGGCGGGGACGCTGGATGTGATCGTGAACAATGCGGGCTACGGACTGATCGGTGCGGTGGAGGAGTGCAGTGACGAGCAGATCCGCCGCAGCATGGAGACAAATTTCTTTGGGCCGCTGAATGTGATCCGTGCGGCGCTGCCGATGCTGCGGGCGCAGAAGAGCGGGCACATCGTGAACATCAGCGCGGCGGCGGCGATTTCGAACTACCCGGGCTTTGGCATTTATGGAGGAGCCAAGGCAGCGCTGGAGATGATGAGCGAGAGCCTGCGGCTGGAGCTGGCGCCGCTGGGAATTCAGGTGACGCTGGTGCAGCCGGGACCGTTTCGGACGGACTTCATCGCGCGAGGTTTGGAAAAGGCGGCGGGTGAGATCGAGGACTATGCGGGCAGTGCGCGCAAGTTTGCCACGTTTCTGGAAACGGTGAACGGCAAGCAGCCGGGAGACCCGGTGCGTGCGGCGGAGGCCATCGTGAAGATGGTGCTGGATGGCCAGGCACCGCTGCGGCTGCCGCTGGGCAAGTATGTGGTGAAGAAGATGCGGGACAAGGCGGCGGCGCTGACACGTGAGGTGGAGCAGTGGGGAGAGGTGGCGGTGAACACGGATTTCCCCAGCTGACCATGGCTGTTCACACCTTGCACACGAAGCAGATCATCCGGGCCACGCGGCAGGAGGCGTGGGATTTTTTCTCGAACCCGAGGAATCTGGCGAAGATCACGCCGCCGGAACTGGGGTTTGAAATCATCACGCCGGATCTGGTGCCGCAGGTGCGGGAGGGGATGATGATCGCGTATCGTGTGAGGCCGCTGCTCGGGCTGCCGATGACGTGGCTGTCTGAGATCACGCTGGTGGAGCCCGGAGTGCGGTTCATCGACGAGCAGCGTGTGGGGCCGTATGCGGTGTGGCATCATGAGCATGAGTTTCACGATCTGGGCGACGGCCGAATCGAGATGGAGGACAAGGCGACGTATGTGCTGCCCTTTGCACCGCTGGGAGATCTGGCGCATGCTTGGCTGGTGCGGCCGCAGCTGGAGCGCATCTTTGCCTATCGTGAGAAGGCGGTGAGGCAGCTTTTCGATTGTAGCCCGAGCAAGGGATGATCGTTTGTTCGACTTGAGTGAGGTTGCCGTTTAAACACCCCCTAGCATGAAGATCCCTGTTGCTTACGAACTGAACGGCCGCCGACGCTTTCTGCTGGTGCAGGACGGTGAGACGATCAGTGTCGGGCGTGGCGAGACATGCAGCATTCGACTGACGGGGGAGGCTGCGCAGGAGGTGGAGCTGACGGCGCAGTTTGTGAACGGCTGTCAGTTCCTGGTGGTGCATCCGGCCAATGGCAGTGTGCCTTATGCGCAGCCGCTGCCGTGGAAGGTCACGCTGGCGGGGATGGAACTGGAGCTGCAGCGTCCTTTCAAAGCGGACCAAGGCAAGGCTGGGCGCGAGCTCGTTTTGCAAGGTCTGAGCGCGGGGGAAACCCGGCTGGTGATGCAGCCGGACAAGCCGCTGCTGCTGGGTGCGAGTGATGGCTGCGAGGTGGTCATTCCAGATGCAGGCTGTCCGGATGTGCTGCTGGCCCTATGGGGGGCAGGGAACAAAGTGCTGGTGCAGGTGCTGGATGAGTCGGCTGTGGTGGGCTGGGTCGGACGTGCGGGTGAAACCGAGGCTGAGCTGGAGCTGCCGGTGAGTTTGAGCATTAGCGGCCGGGTGCTGCTCTTTCGCTCTGGCGAGGCAGCGGCAATGACGCATCCCGTGGCGAAGCCGATGGTGCCTGTGGCGGCAGCACCGCATGCGCCATCCATTTTGGCGAAGAACGCCGAATATGCCCCCAAGATCATCGCACGGCAGGGAAGCCCGAATGGCAGTGAGGAAGGCGGTATCCATCTGGTGAAAAAGGAGGAGCAGGCTCTGGTGACCACGGGGCGTCCGCTGGTTCTGCCGCCGCCGTCGGTTCTCCCTGCGGATGAAGGGGTGCCGATCATGACGATAGAGGAGGCGGTTCATTCGCATCCCAAGCCCTACACTCCGAAGGTGTTCCTTCTCGTGAGCTGGCTGCAGGTGGGGCTGATTTTTGCCGTGGCGCTGCTGCCCCAGCGGGGGCTGATGACGCCCGAGCAGATCGTGCAGTTGTGGTATGCCGCGGGCGGCATGCTGATCCTGACGCTGGTGCTGGGTCTTGGGGTGCTGCTCAAATGAGGCGTGGAAGCGGCTGGTTTTTTTGAGGAAGGTGTCATACAACGCGGCACGCCCGCGTCACTCAGCGGGAAATGAATGGAACGCGCCATTGCCGACCAGCTCGAAGCCCTGCATCCCGACGCCTTTGGCTGGGCGCTGCACTGCTGTGCCGGCGAGCATGGGAGGGCGGAGGATGTGCTGCAAAACGCGTATCTCAAACTGGCCCAGCAACGGGCGCAGCACGACGGGCGCTCCAGCTTCAAGACGTGGTGGTTTGGGGTGATCCGCTTCACGGCGCACGAGGAGTTCCGGCGGCTGCGCTACCGGGAATCCCTGCTGGGCAAGCTGCTGCTGCAGTTCACGGGCGATGCCCACGATCCACAACCGTCGCCCGCACGAAAGATGGAGCTGGACGAGCGCACGGCCGAGCTGCGGCGCTGCCTGGCGCAACTGCCGGCACGGCAGGCGGAGGTACTGCATCTGGTGTTTTACCAGGATCTCACGCTCAACGAAGCGGCGGAGGTGATGCGAGTGGGCATCGGTTCCGTGCGCCAGCATTACGAACGCGGCAAAGCGCGCCTGCGGACGCTGCTGCAACCCGACCACCTGCATGAAACCGCAGTCTGACGACGACCTGCTCGAGATTTTTTCACACGCGCGCCGGCTTGACCGGGAAGACGCGCCTGCCTGGAGACCGGAGCTGCTGGACGGACCCCGGCAGAGGCCTGCCACCCCGTTGCGGTGGATTCCGGCGGCACTGGTGGCAGCCAGTGTGATCGTGGCGGCGGTATTCTTCACCCACGCGCCCATGCATGAGCCGCGACTGAGCGAGGCGCTGCCGCCGTTGTTTGAGTCTCAGCCAGGCGAGCTGTTTGCCAGCATGGAGCCATCACTCATGAGCTTTGAAGCGCCTTCCGACTTTCTTTTGCCCGATCATCTCAACCCCTACAACCCATGAAAAAGCTCCTTTGCTGCCTTTTGCTCACCGTCGCCAGTTTGCCTGCTGCCCAAGTCGAAGACTGGCTGAAAAGCGGGCTGCTGCATCCAGACCTGATCGCCTCGGTGCGTGAGCAGCTGGGCCTGACGGAAGAGCAGCAGACCAAACTCAACTCCCAGCTCAGCGACGCGCGCTCCCAGGCAGAACCGCTGGAGCAGGCGGTGCAGGAGCAGAAGAAAGCGCTCAATCAACTGCTGCAGGACCCAAGCACCAGTGCTGACGTGGCCGCAGCGCAGCTGACCAAGCTTTTGGATGCGGAAGCTGCGGTCAAACAACTGCAGCTACGAACGCTGATTGGCGTGCGCGATGTCCTGACACCGGAACAACTTGGCAAAGCGAAGAAACTGGGGCCGCCGAAGCTGGCTGCAGGTGGAGGACTGGAGGCGAAAGTGAAGGAGAAAGCCGGCAAGCTCAGGGCCGCGGTGGAAGCCATCGGCGTGCCGCCTACCGAGGCGATGAAATATCGAGGTGAAGAAATCGAAAAGCTGATCAAAGCCAGTCAGTTTGCCGAAGCCAACAAGGAGCTGGATGAATTGATGGAAGACTCGCACTTCAAGGAGCTGGACGCCGAAGTGGAGAAGGTGGATTTTGCCAAATTCGAGCCCGGCAGCACCGATGTCGAAACTTTGCGGGAGCGCTACGAAAGCGTGCATGCGGCGGGGCAGGAAATCATCTCCCTGCCATTGCTGCGTGAGCTTGTGCAGGCCAAGACGGCCTTTGAAGCCGCGAAGGAGGCGCAGGACGCCGACAAGGTGGGGCGCATTCTCACCTATGTGGAGGGCAAGCTGAAGAAGTAACCTGGGCGGGAAACTGGATCTAAGGACGGGAAAGCAGCGCTCCGCCTGAGGGTGACGTCGGGGTGAAACCGTAGAAAAGTTTCGTTTGCCTTTGGCCATTTTCCGGCGATAAAACGCCGTAAGTCACCTGTTAAGGGTCAGGCTCAGTCGTGCATCAGGTGATTTTGAATCCGTTGGTGTTCATATACCGATGATCGGGGCTGGTTCTGACACGAGGCAGAGGACGGCACCCAACAACGAAAGATATGAATACCAAGATGTACGTGGGCAATCTGCCCTTCGCCGCTCAAGAACAAGACATTCGTGAGCTGTTTTCACAATACGGTGGTGTCACCGAAGTCTTCCTCCCGATGGATCGCGAAAGTGGTCGTCCGCGCGGCTTTGCCTTCGTGACCATGGACTCCGCAGAAGCCATGAATGCTTCGATCAACGCGCAAAACGGCCAGGAATTCATGGGCCGCAAGCTTGCCATCAATGAAGCCCGCCCACGTGAAGAACGTCCGGCAGGCGGCGGCGGTGGTGGTGGTCGCGGTGGCTACGGCGGCGGTGGTGGCGGCGGCGGCGGTGGCCGTGGCGGCTACGGTGGTGGCGGCGGCGGCGGTGGCCGTGGCGGCTACGGTGGTGGCGGCGGCGGTGGCGGCAAGCGCGGTGGCGGCGGTTTCGACCGTGGCAACCGTGGCGACGGCGGCGACGGCGGCGGCTGGTAACACCTGACCCTGTTTTTGACTTTACGCCCGTGATCCGGTGAGAGCGTTATGCGCCCTCCTGAATCACGGGCTTTTCTGCGTTCACGAACAGAGCAAACACACCGGCGAGCACGAACGCCGTGGCACACATCCACACGCCCTCGTGGAAATCGTGATTGGTGTCATAAGACTTGAGCACCAGGGTGAAGAGCATGGGCATGATGGCGGCGCCGAAGTTCCCCCACATGTTGGACCAGCCAAAGAGCTGCGCCTGATTTTTGCCGCTGATGTCCTGCATGGTGGTCCACATGGCAGGCAGACCGATATCGCCGAAAAAGGCGGCCATGCCAAAGGCTGCGGCCATGCCCCAGGGAGAGTCCGTCCACAAGGCCAGCACATAACAGCCGGCGGCGGCGAATTTGGTCACGCTCATGGGCAGCATGCGGCCCATGCGTTTGCCATGATGACGTGTGATGTAGTCGGTGATGAAGCCGCCGAGAGGGAGCGCCACGATGCCAATGGACAGAGCACCGGTCGTGATGAGGCCGGCGAGGCCTTCCTCCAGATGCATGACTTTCTTGAGGTAGTCGGGCAGGGAAAGGATGAGAAATGCCCAGCCGATGTTGGTGAAGAACTGCACGGCATTGGCCATCCAAAGATTGAGGCTGAGGCAGGCGGCCTTGAGGGGAAAACGCCGTGGTGGATCTTTGATGGGCTGGAAGTCACCGCGTCCTTCGGCCAGCAGATCGATCTCTGCTGCGTTGCAGCGTGGGTGCTGGCGCGGGTGTTCACGAAACACACGCCAGTAGCAGATGGCGACGATGACTCCGATCAAACCATAGATCCACCCCGCCCAGCGCCAGTCGCCAGAGCGCAGAATGACAAAAGCAGTCAGGCCCGGTGCCACCGCACCCCCGACGCGCCCGCCCCAGGAAATCATGCTGCTGGCAAATCCGCGTGCTTCAATGTGGGCCCAGCGGGTGAGCAGGCCGCTGCTGGCCGGATAGTAGCCCGCTTCGGCGAGTCCGCAGCACAGCCGGGCGATCAGCAGCGTGGTGAAGCCCAGTGAAAAACTGGTGGCGGCGGTGAAGACGGACCAGGTGGCAATGTAAATGGTGATGAGGATTCGCGTGCCGAAGCGATCGCTGAGCCATCCGGCGGGGACTTGAGCCAGGGCATAGGCCCAGAAGAACGCGCCCTTTACCCAGTCAATCTGCCAGCCTTCCAGCGCGACGCTTTTTTGAAACGAATCTGAGGCCACGATCTGAGCCAGGCAAATGCGGTCCAGATACATCAGGAAGGCCACCATCGTCGCGGTGGCAAGGATTTGATGGCGGACGATCGTGGGGCGGGAGGAAGAAGACATCGAAGAGACAAGACGCAGAAAATCAGCCAGCCCTAACAGGATTCCGACTTGATGAAGCATCGGAAGGCATGCATGAGCCGTGTATTGCAGCGCAAAAGCGTCGCAATGAATAGACTTGCGTGCCTCACAGTCTCATCAACTCTTCCCTATCATGACCGCCATCAAAAATCTTACCGCACTGCTGGTGCTGAGCTTTCTCGCTTCCGGTGTGCTCGGCTGGTTCCTGTTTCAGTCGCACACCGATCTTGCAACGGCGCATGCAGAGCTGGAGCAGATTAAAGCTGCGCATGCTGAAGAGATGAGTGCGAAGGCGGCTGAATTTCAGCGTACGCTCGACACCCAGGCGGCGCAGCATCAGAAAATGATCACTGCGATCAATGATGAGCATGAGAAGAAGATCGACGAACTGCGCACGGGCGAGCGCAAGCGTCTGGCCATCGCGGCCAAGGAGTTTGAAAACATTTTCGAGGGCAACAAGACCACGCTGCAGTACATTGACCTGCTGGAAGACAAGGTGAAGACCGGCCAGTCGCTGTCGAAGGCGGAAGTGGAAAAGCTTTCGATCATCACCACCGGGCTCGGCTACCTGAAAAAGCAATATCAGAAGCCGATGCAGGAGTTTCAGGAGCTGGCGAACTACTTTGACGCCCAGGCCTCCAAGCAAATCGCCAAACCGAAGGGCGGCTTCTTCAAGCGCCTTTTCAGCAGCGACTTCCGTGATGCCGAAAAGGAATACCTGCGGCAGGAAGGCGCCAAGGAGGCTTTTGAGCAGGCGCAGAGCAAGTTCTCCGGCACCTACAAGCAGGCCCAGAAGGTCATGGGTTCGGTGAATCTGGATGCGGACGCCCAGATCCAGAAGCTGCATGCGTACATCGATGACAAGCAGCAGATGAACGCCGAAGATCTCTCTTCCTTCTTTGACAAAGCTCGTAAAGCGCTGCGCACCCATCAGGACGTGCTCGACTTTGAGCCGGACGCTGCACGGCTTCCTGCGCCGAAACCGCAGCCCTGAGACCAGTGGGACGGTAGGGAAATTTAGGTGAGGTGCTGGGGCGCGTCAGGGATTAGTGGTGTCTTGGAGGTGCTGTGCAACCAACTGCCCCAACCTTTCAATGAATGGCCGTGGCATGGGTATGATGCTACGCAAATTGTAGGTTTTTGAAGGGGACGAGGGCTCCAGGAACTGCGAATTGATCGCAATTTACGCTCCTGAATAGTAAGAGAAAACCGAAAATACAGTCTGCTAACATGCTGGCGTAAATTTTCGCAGGAAATCATGAACATATTCTAGATCTCGACCAGCCCAATCCTTTGCCATCGACCCCCTCCCCTAATTTAAATAAACATGAAGTTTTTACGCATGCATCGTCCCTTTATCAGCGCGCTGATGATGATGTTAATGTTCTCCTGGCAGAGAGGTCAGCCGCTCGCGGCGGCAACACTTTACTGGGATGCGGATGCTGCAGTGGCAGGGAACAGTTCGGTCACGGGGGCTGGTCTGGGCGGATCTGGAATTTGGAACACCACTTTGCCGTATTGGTGGGATGGCAGCAGCACGGACGCTGCGGTGACTTTTACCAGTGCAGACACAGCCCTCTTCACCGGCTTGGGCGGCATGGTGCAACTGGGAGCGCCCATCACCTTGGGATCGATTATTTCAGTCAAAACATTGGGGGTGCGCTGACGCTGGCCAACCGGAGCATTGAACTCGCGGGAACCACTGGCGGCGGCACGACCAACGGGCAGGGGCTGGACATTCGCTCGGACGCGGCTTCCACGGGAATCCGTTCGATCAGCAACAACAGCGCGACAAACGCCTATATCTATTTGGATCATGCGGCCACGGACGGCAACGCCACGACGGGGCAGACGATCACCTTTGGTATGATCGCCCAAGCGAATAGCACGGCCGCCATTACGTTCGTGGGCAATCATGGTTATGGTGTGGCGCTGGGTGTGAACACACTTGCGGCCAGCAATGGCAAGTCTGAGCTCCGCCGATTCGACAGATGCGAGCTTTGCAGACTGGTTCCATGCCCATCCCGGCGGAACCGCTGCGGATTATGTCACCAGCGTTGGCGGGATCGCCAACACGGGAGCAGGCACCAGCTGGAATGACATCCACTCGGGCAGCCATGACTTCATCTCGGCTGAAGACACGATTGTCCTGGGCAGCACGAATACCACTGACAAGCGTGTGGTGGTGTCCGTGAACAACCTCACCGGGGTGACCTATGGCAGTGTCTTCAATCTCATGGACTGGAGCACACTGGGCCTGACGCATGATGACAGCGCCCTTTCCGACATGGGCGCATTCAATGTGGCGAACAACCTGCAACTGCAGGACATTTCGACCCTTTCCCCCGGGCTGTTGCTTGATCTTGCGGAGCTAAACCACGCAAAAATCATCCATTCAGGGCGGCCCGCCCCGCAGTTGATGTGATTCGGTGGTCTGCCGAATCACAAACGGCGGGGGATTGGGCATAAACGGCGGGGAATGAAAGGAAAGGTTGTCTTTTCGCTGACGTTTTGGCTAGGCTTAACGTATTCCATGCCGCGCTTTTGAGGTGCGGTCGTGCCTGATTCCAACTCTTCATTCCATGCAAACAAAACAAAACCAAACCACCCGCCGAACCTTCCTTCGCGGCACTGTGGCCGGCGCCGCCGGTCTCGTCGCATCCCGAGCCTTCTCCGCACCGCTGGGTGCCAATGGTGACGTTCGTGTCGCGGTCATCGGCTTTAACGGACGTGGCGCAGGCCACATCAAGAGCCTGGAGGAAATCCCGGGCGTGCGCATCGTCGCTCTCTGCGACGTGGACGCCAATGTGCTCGCGAAGGGTGTGGCAAGCCAGGCCAAGAAAAACAACACCGTCACAGCTTACTCCGACTACCGGAAGCTCATGCTGGACCCTGAGGTGGACGCCGTGACCATCGCCACGCCGAACCACACGCACACGCTCATCGCCATGACGGCCATGCAGCATGGCAAGCATGTGTACGTGGAGAAACCCGTGTGCCACAACATTTGGGAAGGCCGTCAGCTTTTGAACGCCGCCGAGAAGGTCGCCAAGAAGGGACTCGTTGTTCAACATGGCATGCAGCGCCGTTCCAGCCCCGGCTGGGCGGAGGCCATGGCCTGGGTGAAGGAAGGCCACATCGGCAAGGTGACGCTGTCCCGTGGAGTGAACTACAAGTCGCGCATTTCCACCGGCAAAGTGGCGGCGGCGATCGAGCCCAAGGACGGGATGATCAAGGGAACCTTCCACGATCTGCGCAACGTCAAGACCGACCCGGCCGGAGCGCCGCAGGAGGTGGATGTGGACTACAAGCTGTGGGCTGGACCACGTGGCATGCAGCCGGTGAGCCGCACGCAGTTCCACTATGACTGGCACTGGCAGTGGGCTTTCGGCAACGGCGACATCGGCAACCAAGGGCCGCATCAGACAGACGTGGGCCGCTGGGCGCTGGGAGATCCCGAACTGCTGCCCAAGCGCGTGATGAGCTTTGGCGGACGCTGGGGCTACAAGGATGACGGCGAGACCGCGAACAATCAGATGGCTTTCTGGGCCTACGAGCCTGCGCCGCTGCTGTTTGACAACCGCGGTCTTCCTTTGAAAGACATGGACTGGAAGCTGGAGCCCGTCTTCCGCGTGAATGGCAAGACCGCCGCGGCACGCGTCGGCAACGTCATCCATTGCGAAGGCGGTTACGTCATTGAGGCCAAGGCTTATGACAATGAAGGCCAGGCCATCAAGAAGTTCGAGAACTTCAATGACGGCCCTGACCACATGCTCAACTTCATCAACTCGGTGCGTGCCGGCAAGCTCATCAACCCGAACCTGCACGTCTCCCACGGTTTCCATGCCGCTTCGCTGGCCCATCTGGCGAACATCTCCTACCGTCTGGGCAAGGCTGCGAACGTCGCTGAGGTGCAGGAGCGCCTCAAGAATGACAAGGCCGGCCTTGAGACTCTGGAGCACTTCGTGAAGAATCTCGAGGACAACAAGATCGACCTCAACGTGGACAAGATCAGTGCCGGCCCCTGGCTGGAGTTTGATCCCGTCTCCGAGAAGTTCACCGGCGAGTTCGCCGATGAAGCCAACAAACTCGCGATGGAGAACTACGTGGACGAATTCAAGCTGCCGGAAATCAACTAACCGAAGAGCCAGCTTCGAATTTGATGCTTTGCGCGGAGCCGGGAAACCGGCTCCGTGTTTGTAATTGGCGGCGGGCTGCTTTGGAGTAGGGTTAAAGTGCCATGGAATCCCCCAATCCACCTCCCGCGCTGCCGTATTCATCCGTCACTCAGGATGAAAAAACTCTGGGCATCGTCATGCACGTGCTTTGTCTGGTCGGTTTCCCCATTTTGGGTCCGCTCATCGTCTGGCTGGTCAAAAAGGACCAAAGCAGCTACATCGATCTTCAGGGGCGGGAATTGCTGAACTTTCAGCTCAGCTTCCTGGTGTATGGTTTTCTGTCCTTTTTGCTCTGCTTCATTCTCATCGGCATTCCGCTTCTCATTGCAGTGGGCGTTGCCACCGTGGTGCTGACCATCATCGGGATCGTGAATGCTTCGGAGGGGAGGATTTATCGGTTCCCGCTGACGATTCGCCTGCTGTGAGGCAAAACGGTTGCGACTTCTGTGCCGTGGTGGTAGCTGAGTTCCCCGTTTCCACCCCAATCCAGATGCGACCCAACCAACTTCTTCAAGCCATCGGTGCCGAGCTGCGCATGCAGATCATGACCTACATGCAGACCGATCAGCGCGCTGCATACAAGGCTGTCATTGATTCGCTCGCTCCGGCCAAGCGTCTTCGTCCTGCTTTCATTCTGGAGAAGTCCCGTGCCAAGCAGGCCGAGTGGCTGCTGGAGCAGCTCAACACGAAGTCGAACGAAGAAGTGACGGCGCAGATCTTCCAGATCTGGCTGCTCAAAGGTCAGCCGCAGATGCTGATCACTTTCCTCGATGCCGCGCAGATCGCGCATGATGGCAAAGGTGAAGTGACCGAACTTCCCGAAGTGATTGATGACGACAAGGCCGAGGCCGCCGTGGCCGCCTTGCTCGCTGCGTATCCTGCCAAGCAGGTTGCCTTGTATCTCTACATGTTCCAGCAGCAGCGCGAAGGCGGCTGGATCTCGCTCACCAAGGCCATCGATGCCCGCCCTGAGCTGAAGCTCGAAGCCTGAGATTTTCTGCCATGATGGACGCCCTCGACAGCGCCATCGCCAACACGCAGGCGCATCTGGATGCCCTGCGCAATGCGAGCGGCCACTGGGAAGGGCGGCTTTCCAGCAGCGCGCTTTCGACCGCGACGGCCATCGTCGCGCTGGCGCTGGTGGATCGTGACAAGCATGCGGTGCACATCGCTGCCGGGGCGCAGTGGTTGTGTGAGCATCAGAATGCCGATGGCGGCTGGGGTGACACGACGCTGAGCAAGAGCAACCTTTCGACCACGCTGCTGTGCTGGAGTGCGCTGCATCTGGTGGGGAAGCGGACTTCGCAGGCCGTTGAAGCTGCCAATGGGTGCATCATCGCGCAGGTTGGCTCTCTTGAACCAGCGGCCATCGCCCGGGCGGTGGTGTCCCGCTATGGCAAGGACAAGACTTTCTCCGTGCCCATTCTCATGCTGTGCGCGCTTTGCGGCACCTTGGGGGACAAGCCGTGGAAGCATGTCATCGCGCTGCCGTTTGAGCTTGCTGCGTTGCCGCGCACTTGGTTTGGGGCGGTAGGGCTGCCGGTGGTGAGCTATGCGCTGCCGGCGCTGATTGCCATTGGGTACACGCGGTTTAAGAACAAGCCGCCGGCGTGGTGGAATCCTCTGAGGTGGCTGCGTGCGCTGACGTGGCCGCGCATCCGGCCGATGTTGAAAACGCTGCAGCCAAGCAGTGGAGGTTATCTTGAAGCCACGCCGCTGACGAGCTTTGTCACCATGGCACTGGCGGGTGCGGGTGAGTTTGATCATCCGTGCCTGCCGCTGGCGGTTGAATTCTTGGTGAGTTCGAAGCGGGAAGATGGGAGCTGGCCGATTGATACCAATCTGGCAACATGGGGGACGACGCTATCGCTGCGGAGCTCCGACTTCAGCGCTCCACCTATTCCGTGGCTGCTGGCACAGCAGTATCGTGAAGTTCATCCTTTTACCAATGCGCCGCCGGGGGGCTGGGCGTGGACGAATCTGCCTGGCGGAGTGCCGGATGCGGATGACACTTCGAGTGCGCTCATTGCGTTGAAGAAGATCGGACATTCCTGCGATGAAGCGATTCAGCAGGGGATCACATGGTTGCTTGATTTGCAAAATCGCGATGGAGGCATTCCGACGTTTTGCCGTGGGTGGGGAACGCTGCCGTTTGACCGCAGCACGCCGGAGATCACGGCGCATGCGTTGTGTGCATGGTGGGTGTGGAGAGATGAAGCGCCGCAAGCTTTGAAGAAACGCATCGATGCAGGAACGCGACAGGCGCTGGCCTATTTGAAGCGGGTGCAGTTGCCAGATGGTTCCTGGATTCCGCTGTGGTTTGGCAATGAGCACACGCCGGATGAAAACAATCCGGTCTATGGCACGGCGCAGGTGGTCAATCATCTGAGTGGCAGTGCGCAGCTTGCCAGCAAGTTTGATGCGTTGATTCAGAGCGGGAGGCAGTACCTGCGCAGCGCCCGGAAGTCCGATGGCTCGTTTGGCGGGGATGCGAATGCACCTGCCAGCATTGAGGAGACTGCGGTTGCTTTGCATGCTTTGAGTGGTGAAGAGCAAGACGTGATGGCCAGCGTGCAATGGCTCATTGGGGCAACAGAAAACGGCACTCGTTTTCCTACTGCGCCCATTGGTCTCTACTTTGCGCGGCTGTGGTATCATGAGCAGCTTTATCCTGTGGTTTGGACACTGGGAGCGCTGCGGGCCGCAAGGCGTGAGCTACAGACCAGTGAGCCGTTACGGAACCGCGTTGCGGTTCATCCTTGAGATCAAAGCGGTGGTTGTTGCGGTACCAGGGAAGCACTCGCTAAAGCTCGGCATCCCTTCGCTTTGATGAGGGAAGGCCTTTGGCCTTCGAGACGGGGGCGGAGATGGCATCCGTGGAATTGTGCAAACGTATTGCTGGAATGAAGGTGTGGAGACGTTAAAACGCGCTCTCGGAGAGAGCGCTCCACTTCACGTTGGGTATTTGCATGCTCTGCGCGGAGTTTATGCGACTGCTGCCAAGGAGTCGCATGGCGAAATCTGCGCTGCCCTTGGGGAGGCTTGACCTCAAGTCGTCATTGTTCAATGAGTCATTCCTGTTCGACGTTGCTGGAGACATCCACGGGGGACTCGCCTGCGACTTCTTTTTCGACGGGCTGCACTCGGATTTCGACGTTTACGGGGACGGCGCGGAGGCCTTCGATGATGCGCTGGAGGCGCTCGATGGTGACGTCGGAAAGGGTGGGTTTGCTCACGGCCTGCTCGATCTTTTCCAGACCGACGGTGAAGGCGTTCATGTGGCCGGTGATGCGGTTGATCGGATCGTTTTCGCCTGCGCCGCCGGTGAGGAGGTTGCGTTTGAAGGTGCTTTTAATTTCGGTCCAGCGGATGACGTCGGCCTCGGTGGAGAGGGCGTTGATCTCGCGCCATTTGAGGAGGTTGGATTCGGCGGCCTGGCTGAGGGTTTGCGCTTCGCCGCGATAGTGATCGGCGATGAGGCTGGCGACTTCGGCATCGGTCATGAGCGGGAGGATTTTCTCCGCGATCTTGTTCATGTTGCGGTAGCTGCCCTGGAGCTTGAAGGGGGGCTCGGTGCGGTAGGCGTCTTCCATGGCGGCGCTGCGCACGTATTCCTGATTCACGCGCAGGATGATCTCGCGTACGTGGAGAAGCTTTTCCATGACGGCAACGGCTTCGTTGATCTCTTCGGCGCTGTAGCTGCCTTCAAACTCGACGCCTTCGCGGGTGCCGGTTTGGGAGACCTTCAAGACGGCCAGTGCATCGGCATGACTGCGCGCGGCGATGCGGGCCAGGGTGGCATTGCTGGTGAGGCTGTTTTCGATGTAGCTGTCTTTGAAGACTTCCTGATGGCCGCCGAGGATGTCGCCGAGGTTGTAGGTGTCAGCACGATTCGCGAGCATGTCCGGCACTTGGAATTTGCCGCCGACTTCGGTGTAGGGATTGCCGGCCATGACGACGGCCACCTTGCGGCCACGCAGATCGTAGGTTTTGGCTTCGCCTTTGAACACGCCTTCGATCTTGCGGGTGCCGTCGCAGAGGGAGATGAATTTTTGCAGGAATTCGGGGTTCGTGTGCTGAATGTCATCGACGTAGATCATGACATTGTCGCCCATCTCGAAGGCGAGGTTGAGCTTTTCCACTTCTTCACGCGCGCTGGCGTTGGCGGCTTCGGCGGGATCGAGCGAGGTGACCTTGTGGCCGAGAGCGGGGCCGTTGATCTTTACCAGCGTGATGCCCAAGCGGCTGGCGACGTATTCCATGAGCGTCGTTTTGCCGTAGCCGGGCGGTGAGATGAGCAGGAGCATGCCCATGCGGTCGGTGCGCGTGTCTTTGCCTGCGGCGCCGAGTTGTTTCGCGAGGTTGGCACCGATGAGGGGAAGATAGACCTGATCGATGAGGCGGTTGCGCACGAAGGAGCTGAGCACGCCGGCTTTGAACTGATCGAGCCGCAGTTCGCGACGGCGGGTGTCGGCCAAGCGATGCTTGAGCAATTGGAAGGATTCGAACGCAGGGACGACCTCGGCTTCGTAGCGTTGCAGGCGCGTGGTGAATTCGTGGTAGTTGAGCTCGAGCTTTGCGTCGGCGATGCGAGCATGGGTGCCGATCAAACCGGTGATGGTGGCGTGGGCGGCCGGCTCGGTGGGGATGGCGGCTGGAGGTTGGTCGTGGGTCACGACCATGGCGGCGGTTTCGATCAGGGCGCCGGGAGCTGCGGTGGGGTTCAGCGCCGTGATCCATTCCAAAGCGATTTCGAATGCGAGCAGGGGCTGAGTGGCGAGCGAGGTCAGAGTTTCTTCGAAATCCTTCGCCGCGTGTTTGACGGTGAGTTCGCGGTGGAAGGAACGCAGGAGTTCTGTGGCGGCGGCGGAGCGGGTGAAGGGGTGCTTGGATTGGAGCTCGTCGAGGAGGCAGGCGGTGATCTGGGATGACGAAGCTCGCGGCAGCGTTTTGGAGTGCGCCGGTCCTCCGGCGCTTTCGAATGTTCTATGGCCTGCGGAAAGCTCCAGAGGGCTGGAGCACTCCAAAACGCTGCCGCGTTCTTGAATACACAGCAGATTTTCGACACGTTTGACCAGATCGTGGGCGGCGGAGGCATTCGAGATGCCGAGAAGGTCGCGCATGCGACCTTTGGACTGCATGCGGGCCAGGAGAGCTTTCTTGGCGTCGTCTTCAGTCCACGCGTGCCAGAATAGGCGTGCGTAGCCGCGGGCGGCGGGGGAATGGCGGAGGAGGCCGAGGGCCTGCTGCATTTCGCGCAGGGGTTTCAGCATCAGCGCGGCGTCGTGATCGTGCACGCCTTTGGTGTAGCCTTCATGGTAGCGCTGCGCCATGAACGTGGCCACGTCATCGCCTGCGCCGGATTTGAGCATCTGCCAGGCGAGGTATTCGGCGCGATAGACATCGGCATTTTCCGAAACGACGGCCTGATCCCACACGCTGCGCTGCGTCGCGAGTTCAGGGTTTTCGACGGTCTCGTAAAAACGCGTGCCGGTGAGGTGGAAGGCAAGGCCATTTTCACGAGGCAAAATCGTGAGCTCCAGCGGCTGCTTGTTCACGCTGAACTGATGCTGGCCGAGCTGGATGAGATCGCCGCCTGCGACGAAGATTTCCGACTTGTCGCGGATCTGCTTCAGGGAGTCCTGCTGGACGGTCTTGAGGCGGGTTTGGAGTTCATCGGCGCGGACGCTGTCGCCGAGCTTGCGCAGTTCTTCGATGAGATCGCGCAGCTTGGCGACCATGGCGTCTGCCGCGAGCCAGGCGTGGACTTCCTCGGGCTTCGCGAAGTTCGCGAGGCGATTGCGGATGCTGGTGAGGATGCGTTCGGCGGACTGGCCGAGGCTGCCGCAGCGGCGGTTTAAGGCATCGCTGAGGCTCTGGCGGCGCGACTCGAAGGCGGTCTGCACCTCTTCGCGCTTCTGGATGAGTTCGGCGGCGTAGTCGTCGAAGTCGGAGAAGCGGGTCTCCATTTCCTCGATCTGCACGAGGACGCGGGTGAGGGATTCATCGCACTTCTCCGGGGTAGTGGCGACTTCGAGGTAGTTCAGCACGCTCTGGCTGAGGAGGCTGAGCTGCGCCTGAAACTGCGCGGCGCCTTCGGTCTTGGCGAGCTCATTGCGGCGGTTCCGCAGCACGCTGCGGACTTGATTGAGCTGAGCGAAGAGCGTGGAGATGCCTTCGATGATGCGAGTGGTCTCGGTGGCGTCTTCGATCTTGAGGCCGCTGACAATCGCGGTGAGCATTTCCAGCTCGCTGCTGGATTTGGCGAGGGCTTCTTCGACAGCCTGGGCTTCGGTGACTTTGGCCAGTGCAGGCACACGGGCCTGCTGCTCGGCGATTTGTTTGCGGTAGGGGTCCAGCGATTCCGGCTTGAGCAGGAAGGTGACGCATTTGGCCGAGAGCTTGTCTGCGCCTTCCGCCACCGCCTTGTCCATGCGGTCGATCTCAGCGGCGTCGGTGTAGCGCACATCGCGCAAGGCGATGATCTGGCCGCGCAGCTCGCGCAAAGAGGTGAGGAGATGGACGAAGCCGAGGATGTCGGTGGGATCGGTGTTGGCGGCGGCGTTGAGAGCCTTCTTCGATTTCTCCTGCAGCGTGGTGGTCTGCTCCGCTGCGGTCTTGCGCATGCGGCTGACTTTTTCAAACTCGCCCAGCGCGGCTTCGGCGGTGGTCTTGACCTCAACGAGGATGCTCTTGAGATCGTGGGCCTCTTCGCGGCCGACCCAGAAATAGCTGTCGGCAATATCGCCGCAGGAGCGGGAGAGCTCGACGTAGAGGCCGGAGAAGGAATCGTCTTTGCCAAGCAGAGTGAGCACGCCCTGGCACTCGGCCATGGCGCGGACGATTTCGGCGTTGCCGATCTTGCTGAGGAAGGTCTGCGAAGCTTTGGCTTCGCTCACATCGGCGGAAACGAAGGGCGTGCGCCAGACCTGAATGACGTGGTGCTTGCGCGGCTCGTCATCAGCCGAAAAGAGCACGAGTTCGCCGCTGGGGAAGAGGCTGAAGCCATGGCAGGGCTGTGGCGTGGCGACGTTTTGCGTGATGAGATTGTAGCTGAGCAGCAGGTAGGAGCCGCTCTCCAGATGGCTGAAGACAAAGAGCGTATCCTCGCCGTTCGCGGCAGGGATGCGCTTCTCAAAACGCATGGGCGGCAGGCCAGTTTCAAAGCGGCGCACTTCGCCAGTCTGCAGCACATACCCATGCGGGAAGAGAATGCCGTGGTCGTCCGGGAGGAGGACGCAGCTTTCGGCGATGCTGTCGATGCGATGCGCCTGACGTGTGCGCTCATTGAAGACGAGATGTCGCCACGTTTTCTCCTGGTAGGGGAGGATCTTGAGCAGGATGAGGCTGCCGACGATGGCGTAGTACACCTCCGCGTCGTCGAGGGTCTGATCTCTGTTTTCGACGGGCTCACTGTAGATGCCGCGGCCTGAGTCGGTGTTGTTTTCCACCTTCACGGTGAGATCGCCGCCGATGGTCTCGACGAAGACGCGATCCTCGATGCTGATGTGCGGGTGAGTGCCGTGGATGTACATGTCCCGCGTGGCGCGCTTCCACGCAAACTCCTGCGGTGTGGGGAAGACGAATTCGTGGTCGCTGCGGTTGCCGAGGTACTTGAGCGTGCCGTGGTCATCGTCCACGAGCCACTTGAAGGCTTTCACCTCGGTGGCGCGCTGGCCCACCTGAAAGCCCAGGTAGAGATGCGGGCCGATGCGGTGGAACTTCAGGAAGGAGGCGTGCTTGTAGTAGCTGTAGAGGTAGGCGAAGTCCTCCACGAACTGGGGGTCGCTGAGCAGGCCGTCTTTGTTCGGATGAAAGCTGTGATCCGCTGGATGATAATCATAGACCGCGAACACGTCCTCGATGCGCATGGTGCTGCGCAGGCCGAGGTGGACGTTGTAGCCAAACAAGAAACGGTGCGGGCCGATGGCGGCGAGATCGCGCGGCACGCAGTTGTTTTCTGTCGTGAGGCGTGACGTGGCCAGCAGCGCTGTCTCAATGCCGCCGAACTCCGCCTTGCGGTCGGCGTTCAGAAGATCCAGCCGCCGCTGCAATTCGGAGCCGTGCTTGTTGAGACGCTGACGAATGACTTCGTAAGCACCGGCTTCGAGCTGCGGGGAAGGTTGGGGAGATGGAGTCGGGTCAGCCATGTGTGTCCATCCAGATCAATTTGAGAAATAATGCGGCATGCAGAGGTGCGAGAATGCTCAACCAGACTGGGCCAGAGCAGACATCGACCACTGCCATACCTATGGCCAGCAGGGTCCAAACGGACTTGCCTGGATACACCAAGGTGCGTTGCACTGCTGGAGCCGCAGGTTTCATCAGCTTACTTCTTCGCCGCCTTGGCTGCGAGGAGGCCGCTGACGGTCTGCTCGGTGAGGCCGAAGCGGGAGGCGGCTCCGATCATGCCGGTGAGCTTATTTAAGGTGGTGGCGTCGGGGTTGAGGCCGATCAGTTTGCTGAAGAGAGCGCTGAGGGTGAGGTTCTTCGTGTCTTCGGAGGTGAGGCCGAACTGATCGATGATGTTTTTGAGCTGGGATTTGAAGTAGTCGGGATCGCCGGTGAAGAAGGTTTCCTTCACGTCGGTGAGGGTGCGGCTGCCTTCGACCATGCGGTCGATGGCGCGGGCGTTGCCGATGGCGTTGGTGATCTTGTCGAAGAACTGGCTTTCGCCGCCGATGATTTCGATCTTGGCGGACTTCATGGCCTCGCCAAGCACGTTGGCCTGGGCGGCGGCGATGTCCTTCTGGATGTTGATCTGCGCGAGCTCGATGGCTTTTTCCTTTTCGAGGGTGAGCTTGAATTCCTCGTGTTCGCGTCCGGCGTTTTCGAGGAGCTTCATGGCCTGCGCCTTCTTGGTGATGCCATCGGCTTCCGCAGCGAGTTTGAGCTGCGTGACTTCGGCGTCTGCGGTGCCCTGCTTCTGTGAAGCCTCGGCCTTGGCGAGCAGGACCTGGGCTTCTCCGAGGCCGATGGCGGCGGAGCTGGCGGTGCGACCTTCGGCGAGTGATTTCTCGGCCGCAGCATCTTTGGAAGCGGACTCCTGCCGGGCTTCGGCCAGAGTGAGCAATTCCTGAGCGTGAAGCTCGGCAGCCTGCTTGGAAGCGTCGGCGGCTTTGATGGTGGTGAAGGCGGCCTGCTCGGCGGCGAGCTGCGCGGATTGTTTGGAGGCTTCGGCCTCCTTGATTTTCTGGATGAGCTGCTCCTGGGCGTTTTTCTCGGCGTTGGTGAGCGCGACCTGCTTCTCGCGGTCGGCCGTGGCGAAGGCTTCGGCGTCCTTCATCTTCTGCTGCTCGATGACGACGGTTTTTTCGAGGGCCACGCGGTCTTTGATGACCTCCTGGATGTTCTTCTTCTCCACTTCGACGGCCTTCTCCTTCTCGATGGCCTTGAGCGTGGTGACGCGCTCGCGGTCAATGATTTCGAGATCGCGGTCCCGGGTGACACGCTCGATTTCGACGGCGTCGGTGCGCTCCTTGTTGCGCTGGGCGACGAGGACCTGGCGGTCTTTGTTCTGGGTGGCGACAGCGATTTCTTCGTCGGCGCTGATCTTGGCGCGTTCGGCCTTGAGGCGCTCTTCCTCCTGCACCTTCATCGTTTCGGCCATCTCGCGGGCGCGGACGCTTTCGACGTCGCGCTTCTGCTTGGATTCGGTTTCTGCCAGCTGGCGCTCGAGTTCGAGGATGGCCTCGCGGGCCTGCACGTCCTGCTGCTTGATGACCTTTTCCTTGTCGCGCTGGATGTTGTTGGAGAGTTTGGCCTGGGCGGCGGTGAGCTCGGTGATTTTCTTGATGCCTTCGGCGTCGAGGATGTTGTCGGGATCGAGGTTTTCGAGCTGCGTTTGTTCGAGGAAGTCGATGGCGCAGTCGTCGAGGGTGAAGCCGTTCAGGTCGGTGCCGATGACTTTGAGGATCTCGCTCTTGAAATGATCGCGTTCATTGTAGAGCTGCACGAATTCGAAGCGCTTGCCCACGGTTTTGAGGGCTTCGGAAAACTTGGCGTCAAACAGCACGCGGATGGTGTCCACAGTGCTGGCACGGGTGCAGCCGATGCTCTGGGCCACGCGCAGCACGTCTTCCGGAGTTTTGTTCACGCGGACGAAGAAGGCGACCTTGATGTCCGCGCGCAGGTTGTCTTTGCAGATGAGGCCTTCCTGGGCTTTGCGCTCGATTTCGATGCGCTTGACCGAGATGTCCATGTACTCGGACTGATGGGCAACGGGAATGACGATCATGCCGTTGAAGGTCACCTTGGTGCCGCCGATGCCGTTGCGCACGATGGCCTGGCCCTGCTGCACCTTGCGGAAAAAGCGCGAGAACAGAATCAGGATGCCGAGAAAGATGCCGATGATGATGACTCCGACAAGAAGGCTGCCTTCCAGCAGGAGAGCGAGGGGTAGGGATGTGGTCATGAGAGTTGGGTGAAAGGGTGTTGGATTAGTTCTGGGGAGCGGGTTCGATCAGGTAAAAAATATTGTCGGGACCGGCGGAGATGACTTTGGCCGAGTCGCCGCGTTTCAGGGGTGTGACTCCCGGCTCAGTGCGGACATTGATCAGCAGAGGAACGCTGGCGGTGGTGATTTCGAGCTGGCCGTAGGAGGCATCCGCCTCCGTGGAAACCACGACGCCGGTGCGGCCGATCACCTCCTCGGCTTCTGAGTCGGCATCGCCCATGGCTTTGAAGAGTTTGGCGACGGGGAGGGTGACGAGCTTGGTCACGATGAGGCTGCCGAGCAGGTTGGGCAGGAGGAGCCAGGTGGCCTGCAGCAGACTGCCAGCCTGATTGTACCATTCATTCAGCGCCAAGGAGCCGAACCAGAGAAAGAGAACCAGGAAACTGAGCCAGACCATGAGGGGCACCTGCGAGAAGCCGAGGAAGCGACCCGCCGAGAGCCAGGCGCCGCCGGTGCTCATGCCGAGAGCGTTTGAGGAGCCAGTACCGTCGTGGGCATCACCGTCTGTGCCCAGATCGTCGGGCAGATCAGCCTCGAAATCCAGCGCACCGAGCAGGACCAGAAGCCAGTAGCAGACGACCAGTGTCAGCAGCAGCGTCAGCAAAAGCTGGTGTGGCAGGATGGCGGCTTGGAAGAGTTCGAACACGGTGGGAGAATTTGGCGGAAAGGTGATGTGCGATATAAGCAACTGACCCGAGGCGAGGCGATTACAATTTTGCAGATCGTCTTCAATGCCATTAGACGAGCCTAGTTGCGCGTGCCTGAGGGGTTAAATAAATTCCTGATCGCCGGAGTGAGGGGTGGGTTGAAAACTGAGCTTCCGAAGGTTCATGTGGGTTATTTTTTGCGCCAAGCGAGGGATGGCAGATTTCGCGTCTGGAAGATTTTAGGTAGTGATATGAACCGTGAGAAGGATTGACAAGCCCGGCGCTGCTCCTAGAATCGGCATCGAATTCACCCAGAACAAAGTACAGCGAATCGTCAGTCAGTGGAGGTTACCGGCATGAGGAACACAGAATTTGAAGACGAACGGCGTCCGCCCAATCCGCCGCTGCATTCCGAGAAAATCGTCACGGATCGGAAGATTTTTTTCCTCGATCTCAAGGAGAATGATCGCGGCAAGTTCATCAAGATCACCGAGGACGTTCGCGGCCGTCGTGACACGATCATTCTGCCGATCGATGCCGCGCAGGAGTTCTTGGACGCCATGATGCGGACGGTGGACGCTGCGAGTGTGGATGAGTGAAGTGGTGACCGTTACCGCTCATTGCAGGTGGACACGGTTCCGATGCATGCGACCTCAAGCTGGGTGCAGCGAGTGAGCGCGACGTCGGAGTAGAAGCACGCCGCAGGCGCTTGCCGCCATGGCCATGGAGACATGCAGGCAAAAGACGCCGCCGTTGAGTTTCGCATACCATGCGTCCTGGTCTTTTCCACGGTCATAAACCAGCCAGGACAGCCCCAATCCGTATTCAGTCCGCACACAATTGAAGAAGCGTGTCGAATCGGCCGGTCTGGACCATTGGCCGCTTGAGGTGTAAAGATTTTCGGGATAAGCGCCGATTGGATAGGAATGCCGTGGAAAGAGCAGAATGAACAGGCTGGCCAGCAGCAAAAGGGTGCCTTGGAAGAGCATTTTCATGTTTAATGGCAAACAGGCACAGTGAGTCTTAGGTGAACCTGATCACCTGCTTCTGCCCGTGCTCTTCATGCGCGGGATTGAGGGCACGGAGTTCGAACTCGGCGCGCTCTGAATTGATGCGGACGATGACCCAGCCGTTCGGGCGTTTGGGGTCGAAGGTGTAGGCGACGGGCGGGAGATTGATGAGCGGGAGGCCGGTTTTCTCGTGCTTCGTTTTCAGCCAGGTGTGGGTGTGGCCGTAAATGTAGCCCTGCACCTTGGGATAGGCGGCGAGGAGGTCGAAGAGGGCATCACTGTCCTGCAGGCAGGTGCCTTTCTTCTTGTCATCCATGCTGGGCTGCATGGGATTGTGATGCGCGACGATGAAGGTGGGCTTGTTGGGCGCGTTGCGCAGTTCACGCTCGATCCACACGAGCTGGGGTTCACCCAGCATGCCGGGGGTTTTGTTCACGAGGTCGAGGGAGTCGAGCAGGATCCAGTTCACCTGGGCGCTGGTGACGGTGGCGACGTGCTTGTCCGGCACGTTCATGGGGCGCTCGGCGTTGGGCGGCGGCGGGCCGATGATGGCGTTGAGGAAGTTGTTGCGATGGTCGTGGTTGCCGAGGGTGCAGTGAATCTGGATGGACTGCTCGCGAAGGGCCTGGATGCAGTGGGTAAAGGTGACGTAGTCTTCCGTCTTGCCTTCAAGGTAGGCGCAGTCGCCGTTGACGATGAGGCCGAAGGGCTTCTGTCCGATCTTGAGCACCTGATTGGCGCAGCGGCGCAGGTTTTCCGCCATGCAGGCACCGCGTGCGACGAGCGCCTCGTCCTGGGCGATGTGGGGGTCGGAAAACAGGACCCAAGTCTGTTCAGGAATCTCAAGCGCGGGAAGCTGCGTGGCGAGTGCGCCCAAAGCAGCGGCGGTGCCGTGCTGCAAAAAGTTGCGGCGGGTGAGAGGGGGGAAGGTGATTGGCATGGGAAGGAATGAAACGCTGCTTAAGGGCAGGATCGTGCGAACAGGAAGCAAACTTCAGGTGCCGAAATAGCGGTCTCCGGCATCGCCGAGGCCGGGGACGATGTAGCATTTGTCGTTCAGACCGGAATCAATGGCGGCGGTGACGATGGCCACATCTGGATGAGCACGCTCCATGGCGGCCAGCCCTTCAGGGCAGCTCACCACGCAGATCATGGTGATGCGCATGGCTCCGGCCTCCTTGAGCTGGCGCGCGGCTTCGCAGGCGCTGCCACCGGTGGCAAGCATGGGGTCCAGAAGAAATACATCTGCGTTGGAAAGACTGGCGGGCAGATTCGCATAGTAGGCATGCGGCAGGGCGGTTTCCTCATTTCGCCTGATGCCGACATGGGCGACGACGGCGTCAGGTACGAGTGGCAGGATGCCATCCAGCAAACCCAAGCCGGCGCGCAGGATGGGCACGCAGACGAGCGGGCGTGCCAGCTGTGAGCCCACGGTTTGCTTCAGCGGTGTCTGCACGTCAATCTCACGCACGGGGAGTTCACGGGTGGCTTCGAGGAAGAGAAGGCGCGCGAGGTGGTTCAGATGCCGCCGAAACTCATGCGACGGCGTGCCGACAGCACGGATGGCGGCGAGATGGCACTGTGCCAAAGGATGCTGAACGACGACAACGGGCTGCATGCCGGGCATTCTGCCGCGTTTGCCCGTGCTGGCAAAGTTTTCCACCACCGGGTTGACGGTCATGATACCCTGCAGGCATGAAAACACGATTCTGTGTGCCTGCATTGGTCGCACTTTCTCTGGTCGCTTGTGACAGCGCACCGAGAGGGGACGGTTCGAGTTATTATTACCCGTCTGCCAATCGCCCGGAAGCCGTACCTCGCAGCAGCCCCAGCCAGAGCATTGCCAGCATGGCGGGCAGCAGCGGAGCTCCCGTGCCGCGTGGTGGGTATGCACCCGGTTCGGGGCCTACAGCGATGCCGCAGGGGGACCAGTTCATGTATCAGCAGAACGTTTCAGGTCCCTTTGGCAGCCGCAGTTCAAGCGGTGTGATCAACGCTTACGGCGGGGTGCAGAGTTATCAGACGATTGGCAACATGCCGGTCTATCCCGGCATGGCGATTCCGTACAACAACCCGCGCTACAACGGCAGAATGCCCACGAAGCCGGTGTATGTGCCCGGTGTCGGCGGCGCTCCCGGCTACTACATGAACCCGAGCACTGGGGCGCGGGTGCCGGGGCCATAAGCCGGGTTAAGCTTCACCATCTTTCTCCGCCTGGGCTCGCTTGGCCTCTGCTTTGTGTTTGAGCACTTCAAACACGATGGGCAGCATGGAGACGACAATGATGAGAACGAAGACCAGCTTGAGGTTGTTTTTGATGATCGGGATGCTGCCGAGGAAGTAGCCGGCGATGCTGAAGCTGAGCACCCAGACCAAGCCGCCGCCGAGGCTGTAAACAAGAAAGCGGCGGTAATCCATGCGGCCAAAGCCGGCGGTGAAGGGGGCAAAGGTGCGGACGATGGGCACGAAGCGCGCGAGGATGATGGCCTTGCCGCCATGCTTGACGAAGAACGCCTCCGTCTTGGCCAGGTAGTCGCGCTTGAACCAGCGCTGGTTCACGATCCAGCCGCCCGCCTTGCGGCCGATCCAGTAGTTCAGGTTGTCACCGATGATGGCGGCGCACATGAGCAGCGGAATGATGAGTTCGATGCGGATGAGCCCCTGGGCGGATAGAGCGCCCACGGCAAACAGCAGTGAATCACCTGGCAGAAAGGGCATGATCACCAGGCCGGTCTCGCAAAAGATGATCGCAAACAGCAGCCCGTAAATGAGCGCCCCATGATCCTGTGCGAAGGCTTGCAGGTGTTTGTCGATGTGCAGAACGAAATCGAGAAGCTGGGAGATCATGGGCGGCGAATCTCCGGCGTCAGAGCGGCGCGGCAAACGAAAAGTCATGCCGATCCCGACAGGTTCACAAAAAAGCCGGGGCGTGATGCCCCGGCTTTGCTGGATGGGTTCTGCCGATTCGATCGGTGGCTTATTTCAGCTCAGCGGTGACCACTTTTTTGCCCTCGATCTTGAGGCCGTCGACGTTTTTGAATTTTTCCGCCACCTCTTCCGGGCTGAGGCCGACGTCAGCCGATTCCATGAAGCCGGCGAAGATCTCGGTGTTGTCCATGATCTTGTCGAACTGGATGTCCATGTAGCTGATCGTGCCATCATTCAGATGGGCGGCGTTGGAGCTGGCGATGCCATTGGCCCCTTGGACTGCCACCGCCACGCGCATGCCGGCAAACATGGGCTTCATCATCGCCATCTGCGATTTCATCATGGCGATTTGATCCGGGCTCTTCTTTGGCTTGGCAGCTTCGCCGCCTCTCTTTTTATCTGCGTCCGGATTGGTGATGGTGAGGGTGGAACCACTCAGCGCGAAGGTCATCGGCTGCGTGGTGGAGGGTTTGCCTTCCTGCTCCGGCTCAAACGGCACGTATTTCAGCTTGGAGAGATCAGCGACGGCGAAGACCACTTTCACGCCGCTTTTGCCATCGGGAGTCTTCACTTCTTCATGCGATTTGACGGTGACGCCCTCGCCGAGTTTTTTGGCGCGTTCAGCAGCCTTTTCCTTGTCCATGACGAGGCCCTTGAGCTGATCGCTCTGTCCGCCCTGCATCATGGCAGCCAGCTGAGCACCCAAGAGAACACTCTCCTCGATGGTGGCTGTGCCGTCCTTGCTGACGATCACGGTGGATTTGATTTCAATGCAGGAGGCCAGCACAAAAGTGACCGCCGCGAGGAGGAGGGATGAGATTTTCATGAGGCGGCAGATTAGGTGTGTGGAATTTTCTTCTACAAGCGCAAAGAGCGGGGCGGCGTGACATTTACCATGGCAGAACGACAAGGATGATGCTTGCCAAATGAGTTAATTTCTGAAACAAGTCAGGCATGGACTCCCATGAAGTGATCAGCAAGGCCGTCGAGCAAACCAGCTTCAAAGAGGTGGCAGCGCAGATGGGCGTTTCCCTCTCGCTCGCCTACAAGTGGTCCCAGCCGGACGAGCAGCAGGGCAGCGGCACCTCCAATCCCTTGGACCGAGTGCGCCAGCTGTTTGAGATCACCAAGGACGCGCAGCTCATCCAGTGGCTTTGTCACAAGGCGAACGGGGTCTTTGTGCAGAATCCCGCCAGCGGAGGTCCGCGCGGCATGGAGCTGATGCCTGCCACGCAGGAAATCGTCCAGCAGTTTGCCGATCTCCTCACGGCCATCAGCAAGGCGGCCTCTGACAACCGCATCAACAAGGAAGAGGCGGAGCACATCCGCGGAGTGTGGGATGAGCTGAAACGTTTCACCGAAGGCTTCGTCCGCCTGTGTGAGAAGGGCGACTTTGCCCACCTCGCGGATGAGATCAAAACGCATCAGGGGCACAAATAACGAACCTGATTGTTGGAAGCCATGGCCGCCACGGGTCCGCTGCTCATCCGTCACGAAGGCCACACGCCACGTGAGCGCAGCACCTGTGGCTGGAGGGATCGTTTGATCAGCCGTGAAGATGTGGGCCTGTCCCCCGCTGCCTGGGCGCATGCAGTGGACATCGACGGTGCGAAACTCCACTACCACAAACGCTCCACGGAACTCTACTACGTCCTCGATGGCGGTGGCACTGTGGTGCTGGACGGCGTCGAACAGGCTGTGAGCCAAGGTTCGCTCGTGCACATCCCGCCCGGCGTCGTCCACGGCGCGCGTGGGAAGATGCGCGTCCTCGTCGTGGGCATTCCGGACATCGCGGAGGATGATTACTTCGAGGTGGGAGAGGTGGTCTGAAGGTAGAACTCTGCGGCGATCTTGGCGTGGATGATGCTGGCAGGGGCATCCTTTACAGTGCCACTAAGCAACCGCTTTGTAGATAAGGATTAAATTGATCTCCCAAGAATAAGGCTATATTTGTGGGCGCGATACTAACACTCTTATGAAGACACACTCCTCCCTGCTTGCTTTTCTCGTTGTTTTTGGTCTGGGCATGTTCGCATCAGCCAGGGCCTCGGATTACGCGACAAATCCCAGTTATAACCATCCAATGGCAGGCCTGAAGCCAGCCAAAGATTTCAGAGGGCGCTACCCGATGCTCACCAAGAGCATGAGGGCAGGGCAGGTGAGCGCCGTCACCCCGGAAAATGTGGTCAGCTACGGCTACCCCTTCATTGGCAAATACAACAACGAGATTTACTGGCTGGTGCCTGTGACGTTTTACACCGCAGGTCCGGACACTTCGTATCAGCAGATCAGCATGGATGGCAGACCTCTCCCGTACGTCTCCAGGGCACGGTATAGTGCCACCCAGTTCTCGTCCGTAGTTTATGCATGTGTCCGCGCTGGGCGTGTTGAACACTGGATTTATAAGCTTTCAAAAACTCCGGTGCGCTGATTGGCCTTACTGCTTCTGCTGCCAGAAGGCAGGGGGAAGCCTTCAGGCAGCTGCAACCCCTTCTCTGCTAAACCTGTACGTTAGGACAGGTTTAGCATAAGTGGCGTCCATTTTACCATTTTACCACTGTGCCACAAAGGTGAAAGGGCAGGAGGGCGGTCATGCATTGCAAGACACAGTCGAGTAAAACCGCAGATGATGAGGGACGCTGCGGATGGGAAAAATTGGCCAAAGGGCGCTAAAAAATCGCCCCCAAGGGCATGCTTTATCGCAGCGTGAGGAAAATCCCAGTGGCTGATAAAATTAGGTGGACCAATTTGCATTTGTTATGTTTATTATAATCATAAACATTTAGTCCATTTATCATTATGAGCGAGAACGAACGCAACACTCTGGTGCCAGACATCCGTGAAGTCCTTGCCCAGCATGGCCGGTTCCCTGTGGAGAATCTGACGGAGGCTGATGACCTCTATAATGCCGGCCTGACCTCTTTGGCGACGGTGGCGGTGATGCTGGCGCTGGAAGACAAGTTCAATGTCGAGTTCCCCGACAATCTGATCGGCCGCCGCACCTTCAAGAGCATCGAATCCATCGCGGAGGCGATCACGAAGCTAGCGGCCTAGTTCCGTGCCGCAATGCGCCGCAGTTATTCAAGCCCGTACCACTCCCACCCTCAATCCAATCCTGTGAGCGCTCGTTGCAGCACCGAAGTCGATTTTGACGAACTTTTGAAGGAGGTGCATGCGCTGGGCAAATCGGTGCTCCGTGTGCATGCGGCGGATGTGGACAAGGAGGCGCGCTTTCCGAGCGAGTCTATTGATGCCATGCGCGAGGCGCGGCTGCTGAGTGCGTATGTGCCAGAAGAGTACGGCGGCATGGGGTTGAACCTCGTGCAGGTCGCAAAGATCTGCGAGACGCTGGGGCAGTACTGCGGCTCGTCGGCGATGATTTATGCGATGCACAAGATTCAGGTGGCCTGCGTCGTGCATCATGCCCAGCAGTCAGAGTTTTTCTGCGACTACCTGAGGCAGCTGGCGGAGGAGCAGCGACTGATGGCCTCTGCGACGACGGAGATCGGCACGGGCGGAGACCTGCGCTCCAGCATCTGCGCGGTGGAAGTCTTGGGGGATCAGTTCAAACTCACGAAGAAGGCCCCGGTCATTTCCTATGGTGACTTCGCAGACGAGATCTTGGTGACCTGCCGCAGCGCACCGAACGCGCCGGCGAATGAGCAGGTGCACGTCATGGTGCGCAAAGGAGAGTACACCGCCGTGCCGCTTTCGACCTGGGATACCATGGGTTTCCGAGGTACCTGCAGCTCGGGCTTTGAGCTCACGGCCACAGGCAGCGCGGAGCAGATTCTTCCGCAGCCTTTCAATGAGATTTTGGGCCAGACGATGCATCCTTACTCGCACATCGTGTGGGGCGCACTGTGGTCGGGCATTGCGATGGACGCAGTGAACCAGGCCCGAGCCTTCGTGCGTGCCGAGGCGCGCAAGACACCTGGTGAAACACCCATTTCGGCCATCCGCCTCGGTGAAGTCGATCAGGTGCTGCAAGTGATGAGGAACAATGTGACGTCCATGGCCCGTGAGTACGACGAACTGCGCAGCCGCGACTGCCCGGGAGTGTTTGAAGAGTTTGGCTTCTCCATCCGCACGAACAATCTGAAGCTGTCCACCTCGCAGCAGTTCGTGGACATCGTCGGCCGTGCGATGCTGATCTGCGGCATCTCGGGTTATCGCAACGATTCCAAATTCAGCATTGCCCGCCATCTGCGTGATGCTTATGGCGCGGCACTGATGGTCAACAACGACCGCATTTTGAAACTGAACGCCACGATGCTGATGGTTCACAAGGAAGGCTGATTTATGACGTGCACCTCGACTGCAACTCTCCCCATCACCGAGGCCTATCAGGCGTTTCTCGACCAGGTCACCGAAGCCGGGCTGCTCGTCCCGCTTGGCGTGCGCGGCGTCTATGGTTACAACGGTGTGTTTGAAGGCGTGCTGCAGAGCTTTGACCGCCTTGTCACACGACGCGCAGCACACTTCCAGGCGGACATCATGCGCCTGCCCGGAGTGCTGAGCCGTGAGCATTATTTGAAGACGAGCCACATCGAGAACTTCCCGGACCTGATGGGTTCCGTGCACAGTTTCATGGGGCGCGATCGCGAACATATGGGAATGCTGACGAAGCGCGAGAGCGGCGAGGAATGGACCCAGGACCTGACCCCGAGCGCACTGATGCTGACGCCCGCATGCTGCTATCCTTTGTATCCTACGGCGACTGGCACGCTGACGAGTGAGGGCAGGACGGTGGATTTGTTCTCGCAGGTGTTCCGGCATGAGCCGTCGATCGACCCGTGCCGCCTGCAGATTTTCCGCCAGCGTGAATTCGTCCGCATTGGCACCGCTGAGCAGGCGCTGGAGCATCGCAAACAATGGATCGAACTTGGCCGTGACATTCTGGGAGAGGTCGGACTCGGCGTGGAGATCGTGGTCGCCAATGACCCGTTCTTTGGACGTGGAGGACGGGTGATGGCGGCATCGCAGAAGGAGCAGGACCTGAAGCACGAGTTCACGTTTGCCGTGGCCTCGGAAGAGAAGCCGACGGCGATTGCCTCGACGAACTGCCACATGGATTACTTCGGCAAAGCCTTCGACATCAAGCTGCCGAACGGTGAAGCGGCGCATTCGGCATGCATTGGATTTGGGATGGAGCGCATCACGCTGGCCTTGTTCAAGCACCACGGATTTGATCCCGACCGCTGGCCGTATGAAGTGAAAAACGCCCTGGAACTATGAGCCGGCCGTTTCCAGCGCTTGATCCCCAAACTTACACGCGCCATCGCCTGCATACACAGGAACGCGAGTGGGCGGAGACGAACTGCTACGTCGATGTTTGGATCGAAGTTCTGCATGCCCGTGGTCTGGAGCCGATAGCGGCCCTGCCGTTCACGCTGGGCATCGACTTTGAGGGCGACCAGTGGACCTTTTTCAAATATCAGCTGACGGATTTGTACGATCTGTACGCGCTGGATGTGCAAGAGCTCGCCATTTACCGGCCGCTGACGGCGCACATTGAGGAACAGTTGTCGCTTGGACGACCCCTGCTCATTGAGCTGGATTCATTTTATCTGCCCGACACGGCTGGCAGCGCCTACCAGCTGGAGCATGTGAAAACGACAGTGGCCATCGCTGAAATCGACATGGAGCAGCAGCGTCTGGGCTACTTCCACGCGCAAGGCTACTACCATCTGCATGGGGATGATTTCGCGCATGTGTTTCATCTGCGTGGGGAAAAGAATCCTGCGATTCTGCCTCCCTACTGCGAGATCGTGAAGAGCACTCCCTTGCTGCCGCTGCAAGGCGAGGCGCTGCTGAATGCATCGCTGGTTCGGTTGAAGCGACAGCTGCAGCGCCTGCCAGAGGTGAACCCTTTTGTGAAGTTTCGTGCCCGCTTTGAGGCTGACATGCAGTGGCTGATCAACGAGCCGATCGCCACGTTCCATCAGTACTCTTTTGCCACGCTGCGCCAGTTTGGCTCCTGCTATGAACTGGCCGGCACCTACCTGAAGTGGTTGCAGAGCCAGGGCGTGGGCGGGCTGGATGGCGCGATTGAGTCGATCCTCCGGCTGTCCACCGGCGCGAAGACGCTGCAGTTCCAACTGGCGCGTGCGATGGCACGGAAGAAGGCGATAGATTTCACGCCCGTCGATCAAATGGCGGAGTCCTGGACCCAGGCGATGCAGCAACTGAAAGACGCGTTTCCCGCGTAATCTCTATGACGAACCCTGTTCACTTTGCGCCGTGGACATGCTGTGCGCAGGCTCCCGGAGCGAGTGCTGAACCCGGAGCGGTGCAGGGGGATTGGATGGCTGCCGAGGTGCCGGGCACGGTGGCCTCTGCATTGCGCGCACGTGGTCAGTGGAATCATCAAAATCCGCCGGAAGTGGATGCGCAGGACTGGTGGTATCGCACGACATTTACTGCAGCGGCGCGAACTGCTGAAGATCCTTGCGCCCTGTGCTTCGACGGGCTGGCATCGCTCGCTGACGTATGGCTCAACGGCGAGCTCATTCTAAGCTCCGACAACATGTTCCGCAGCCATCGCGTGGATGTTGCACGAGTTGTGCGCGATGAGAATGACTTGGTGATCCGCTTTCGTTCGCTCACGGCGGACTTGAAGAAGAAACGTTCGCGTCCGCGTTGGAAAACGAACCTCGTGAACAACCAGCAATTGCGCTGGCAGCGGACGAGCCTGCTGGGACGCATTCCTGGCTGGTCGCCACCAGTGCCTGCTGTGGGGCCATGGCGTGCGGTGAGACTGGAGCGTGCGCCTGTGCTGCTGACGGACATTCAAAAGACGGCATTGCTGGTGGGAGACGAAGGCGTCGTCAGTTTTCGTGCGAGGGTGGAGACGTCGATGAAGATCGTTTCGGCGTGGTTGAACATCGGCGGGCATTCTGCCGAGCTTTTGTGTGAGGATGATGCTCTGCGCGGTGAGCTGCGAATTCAACATCCGGAGTTGTGGTGGCCGCACACGCATGGCGTGCCGGCGCTGTACAGCGGCAAGGTGATCATCGAAACGAGCGCAGGTCCGCATGAGTTTCCGCTGGAGCAAACGGGCTTCCGCAGCATCGAGGTTTGCAACGACCCCGGGTTTGCGATTCATGTGAATGGAGAGCGTGTTTACTGCCGTGGTGCGTGCTGGACGACAAATGACATTTTTACCCTCGGTGGAACAGAGGAGTCACTGCGGCATGATCTTACACTCGCGCGTGATGCGGGCATGAACATGCTGCGCATCGGCGGTACGATGACCTATGAGAGCGATGCATTCTACCGTCTCTGCGATGAGCTGGGCATCCTCGTCTGGCAGGACTTCATGTTTGCTAACATGGACTATCCCGTGGATGACGCGGCGTTTGCAGAAAACATCACGATTGAGGCGACACAGCAGCTGGGCCGACTCGCGCAGCACCCGTGTGTGGCGGTTTACTGCGGCAACAGCGAGATCGAACAGCAGGCGGCGATGCTGGGCATGGCGCGTGAGCTTTGGCGCAACCGCTGGTTTGGCGAGCAGCTGCCAGCGCTGTGCAGCCAGCATCATCCCGGCACGGCGTATGTGCCTTCATCGCCGAGTGGTGGTGTGCTGCCTTTTCACACTCGCACCGGCGTGACTCATTATTATGGCATCGGGGCGTATCTGCGCTCTTTGCGTGAGCTGCGGCAGGCGGATGTGAAGTTTACCAGCGAGTGCCTCGGGTTTTCAAACATTCCAGAGACGGAGGCCATCGATGAAATCATGGGAGGTCTCATGCCGGTGATGCACCACCCGCGCTGGAAGCAGCGTGTGCCGCGTGACACGGGAGCCGGATGGGATTTTGAAGATGTGCGTGATCATTATCTTCGGGAGCTTTTCAATGTCGATCCGGTGACGTTGCGCTCCTTCGACATGCCGCGTTATCTGGAACTGAGCCGCGTGGCATCGGGCGAGATGATGGCGCGAACATTCGCGGAATGGCGCAGCGGGCACAGCCGCAATGCGGGTGCGCTGGTGTGGTTCTACAAGGATCTGTGGCCGGCGGCGGGCTGGGGCATCGTGGACAGCACGGGCGCTCCGAAGGCCGCGTACTATCAGCTCAAGCGTGCATGGCAGACACGGCAGTTAAGCATCACGGACGAAGGGCTGGATGGTTTGCATCTGCATTTGAGCAACGAAACGGCCGAGCTGGTCGAGGGCTTTGTTGAGGTGCAGTTGCTGCGCGAACCGAATGTGGTTGTCGCACGCCATGAGATCGAGGTGACGGTGGCAGGGCGGTCGTTGGAGATGCGGAGCGTGGATGAAACTCTCGGTTCGTTTTTTGATGTGAACTACGCGTACCGTTTCGGTCCGCAGTCGCATCATGTGGTGATCGCAACCTGGTTCAGCACCGGGCGCGAGGTCATCAGCGAGGCGTTTCATCTCACTCGTGCACGTGATCCGGTGGCGCAGCCGTTGACGGCGGAAACGCTGGGGGCCAAGGCGGAACCATTGGGTGAGGGACGCTACCAGCTCAGGCTCAGGAGCGACCGGCTTTTGCAAAGTGTGCGATTGTCGGCCAAGGGATTTTTGTCCGACGACAATTACTTTCATCTGGCCCCGGGCCGGACCAAGGCGGTGTCCTTTGCGCCGACCTCAGGGAAGAGCGGGGCATTTGAAGTTTATGTTGAGGCCCTGAATGTGGCGGGCGAAATTTCGGTGGAGCCGAGCCGTGCATCCCACGCAACCCATCATGACACCTGAGCCACAGTCGCACGCGCCTGAAGACGCTTCGTGTGTCGATCAGGCCGGGCGGACCGCGTTCTACTTTGAGAGTGGTGGCAGGTCGTTGTTTGCGTGGCTGCACCGACCTGCGGGCGCTGTGGCTGAACATGGGGTGTTGATCTGTCCGCCACTTGGGCACGAGCAGGTTCATTCACATCGTGCGCTGCGACACCTCGCGGAAAGATTGGCGTCGCAAGGTTTTGCGGTGATGCGGTTCGACTATTATGGGACCGGTGACTCCGACGGTACAGAAAATGATCCGCAGCGTCTGGCCACGTGGCAGTCGAATGTGAGCGATGCCGTGGAGTGGATGCGCACTGAAGGGGGCTGCCGGAAGATCAGCCTTGTGGGCCTGCGCTTAGGGGCGGCGCTCGCGGCGCTTTATGCGGAGCAGCACGAGGTGGAAAGCCTGGTGCTGTGGGCTCCAATTTTGAAAGGCCGGCGCTATGTGCGCGAACTCACCGCCTTGAGCCAGACCGCGCAACTGGCTGCGGGCAGTGAATCAGCAGGCATTGAAGCCATGGGCTTTGTTTATCCAAATGAGCTGGCTGGTGAACTCGCGCAGTTGGATCTGCTCGCCCACTCGGTTCGCTGCCAGCAGGTGTTGATCGCTTCCAGTGCAAACGCGGCGGGTGATTTGGCGTTGTTGGAACATCTGACGAAGCAGGGCGTGTCCGTGGAGTCCATGGCGTTGACGGGTTACGAGGGGATGATGGCCGAACCTCATGACACCCAGGTGCCGCATGATGCGCTGAGGAGCATCGTGGACTGGATGAAGGCCAAAGCACAGCCTGTCCTGACAGGCAGGAGCAAGATAGCCGCTGCAGGTGCAACGACGATGCTGACGAGCGGTCCTGACGTGGTGCGCGAGACCATTCATCAGATCAGCAGCACGCCCGATTTGTTTGGCATCATGGCGGAGCCGGTGGAGCGCCCGACTTCACTGCCGTGGATCGTGATGATCAATGCTGGTGCGGCATACCGGATTGGTCCGGGGCGCATCCATGTGGCGATGGCGCGGCAGCTTGCAGCGCTCGGTTATCCCTGCCTGCGGCTCGACATCAACGGCATTGGCGACAGCGTGGCCGCTGATCCTGAAAAGGAAAACGACACCTACGCGGCGACCGCCTTCCGCGACGTGAGTCTGGTGTGCGACTACCTGCATGCGCGGCAGCCGGCCCGCCCGATTGTTTTGCTGGGCCTCTGCTCGGGCGCCTATGTGGCCTTTCAGTCGGCGGCCCAACTGCCCCATTCCGCCATCATCGAGAGCATCCTGATCAATCCCCTCGTCTTTTTCTGGAAGGAGGGCATGACGATCAATGACACGAACACCGACCAATTGGTGGCCTGGCGTGAGTATTGGAATGCGATTTTCAAATGGAGCCAATGGAAGATGCTGCTCACCGGCAGGACGCGCATGGGATTTGCCGGCTCGCTTAAACGTTTCGCAGGCCATGTGAAGCCGCGTTTTCTAACTGCTGGCAGGCGTGCTCCGGAGAAGGGCATGTCCACGCCACAGAGCGGCTGCGCGCATCCGGCGCGCAAGGATCTGCCGGGAGATTTGAGCCGCATCGCTGCCGCCGGACGCACCCTGGCCATGTTTGTTTCCGACAACGATCCGGGGCATTTTCTTCTGATGTATCAGGCGCGTCGCAAAGCCACGCAGCTGATGAAGCAGGGCCTGCTGCAGTGCCGCTTCATCCATCAGGCGGACCACACTTTTTCCACCGCTCAGGCGCGCCATACCTTTTATCAGTCACTCACGGACTACCTGCATCACCGCTTTGGTTCCGGTAGGATCGAGAAGCGGGCACCGGATGAAGATTGTGACGGCATGACTCGGCTGGATCTGTTGCCAAGTCTTTATTTCAAAGGCGGAACGCGGGAGGTCTTTGAAGGTAAGCACAAAAAAGCCCTGTAAAACATTGGTTTACAGGGCTTTGAAATTGGTTGCGGGAGTAGGATTTGAACCTACGACCTTCAGGTTATGAGCCTGACGAGCTACCGGGCTGCTCCATCCCGCGATTTGATGAGGGACTAGAATCGGCGGTATCGAAGGATTGGCAACCTGTATTTACATTACTTCACATCTTGACCTGCAATATCGCCTGCGGCTTCTCGTTTGCTGCTTCCCCAATGAAACACACTGCTACAACCCTCCTGCTTGCTCTGGCGAGTTTTCCGGCCTTGGCTGCCGACTCCAAACCTGCCGTTCCAGAAAAACCTTCACCCATCGGCTATTCGGACACGCCGGTCATTCCAGGCACCCAGTGGAAGGTTCACGACATCGACCGCCCTCGTCCAGCCGCTGTGGCTCCTGGAGAAAAGCCCGGCGACCCACCTGCAGATGCGATTGTGATCAATGCCGACTCGCTGCAGGCGAAGGAAAAGGACGCGAAGGGCAAGGAAACCGGCAAGATCATTCCCTGCCCTTGGACAACCGACAGCGGAGTGATGATGATCTCCGGTGGTGATTGCTGGACGAAGCAGGAGTTTGCCAGCTGCCAGCTCCATCTGGAATGGATGAGCGAACCCAATACAAAGGGCAATTCCCAGAAAAAAGGCAATGCCGGGGTGTTTTTCATGGACCGCTACGAATCCCAGATGCTGGACTGCGACAACAACCCCACCTATGCCGATGGCATGACGGGTGGTGTGTATGGCCAGACGCCGCCGCTGGTGAACGCCGTGCGTCCTGCAGGCCAGTGGCAGGTTTATGACATCGTCTTCACCGCGCCCAAGCTGGAAGGCGACAAAGTGGTGGAGCCTGCCTACATCACGACCTTTGTGAACGGCATCTGCGTGCAGAACCACACGAAGATCATGGGACCGACGAAGCACAAGAATATCACGGACTACACGGGTGAGTTCCCCGCAAAAGCACCGATCCGCATCCAAGACCACAAAAACGAGCCGCCGGTGCGGATTCGAAACATTTGGATCAGGCCGCTCTGAGGCTGCAGAAAGCGTCTTTTAATCTCAAGGCCGGAGGCAACCCCTCCGGTCTTGTTGTGTTTAAGCGACAAAGCTCAAAAGTAAGGAAAGCGTAAGATTGATACAGTATTTATGATAATTTCATTGAAGTTAATAAATCGCCACCTAAAATGTGTGTAATTGTTGCGATTGCCAAATTTCTATAACCGCCATGCCAGCCAGCCAGCCACCTCCGGCTGAGGGCCTAAACTTTTCTTTAACCCTTTGATTATGCCGCTCGCCCTACACTCGCGCTCTATCAAAGCCGCCGCCCTTGTCGGGAGCGGGCTGGCATCGTTCTCGCGTACACGGCGTTCCTCCGAGGCCACGATTTTAACGTTTCATGGTCTCAGTGAAAATACAGGAGGTCGGGACATCCTCGACTGGTCTCTGCATCTGGATGTCGATGCTTTCCGCAACATCTGCTCCATGCTGGCCAAAGAGTACCGCGTGATATCGCTGGCAGATCTCGTTGAAGCGCGCAGCCAGGGATCCGGACTGCCTGACAACTCAGTCGTCATCACTTTCGACGACGGGTATGCATCCAACTACGAACTGGCGTTCCCTATTTTGAAGGAGTTCGGGCTGCACGCCACCATCTTTGTCGCCACGGGCTTCCTTGATCGGGTGGAAATGTTTTGGTTTCAGCGGGTTGATCTCGCGCTCGGTCGAACGCAGAAGGAGCTGCTCGACTGGAGGATTAATGGTAAAAAACTGCGCCTCTATCTCGGCACATACGAGCTGCGTCAGCAGTCCCTCAGGCAGCTGCTTCCAGAACTCAAGGAACTGCCGGACGCAGATCTGTTGAGCGAGGTGGACCGTTTGGAGGAGGCGCTGGAGGTCAAAACGCCTGCATTTGACGATCTGCCCAACGCCATGCGTCCGATGACGTGGGAGATGGCATGTGAAATGTCCCTCAGTGGTCACGTGGACATCGGCGGTCATACGCACACGCACCCTATTCTGGCGCGTTGCGATATCATGGCAATGCGTGCGGAAATTGCCACCTGCCGTGATCGCATTCACGCCGAGCTCGGTGAGCTGCCCATTGCTTTTGCCTATCCCAACGGCGGGCCGGACGATTTTACCCGCGAAACACTCATGCTTGTGCGTGAAGCGGGGTTCAAAGCAGCCTGTACGACGATCAGCGGCCGCGTTCATGACACTGTCTCGATGCACCAGCTGCCACGCTACGGCTCGCCTGAATCCGTGCTGGAGGCGAAAGCCACGGTGTCTGGCGCGTTCGAAACACTCAAAGACTGGCGGCAGAGCTGCCTGAAAGCGATTTCGATGATATGAGGACGATCACGCTTGCCACGAGTAACACGCTGCAGCTGCCCATCCAGCAGCCGATGCGTGCCTTCGTGGCTGCGCAATCCATGCCTGCACCCGCACTCGACCGCCGCCCGGTGGTGCTGCACTTTGCCTACAGCATCGGCGGTGGTGGCGCGGAGGCGATGCTCATGAACCTGGCTGAATCGCTCGATCCGGCGCAGTTCCGAACCGTCGTTGTGGCCATCAATGCCAAGCCCTGGCCGCATCAGCTGAAGCGGCTGCAGGAGGCCGGGGTGAATGTGCATGACCTGGAGAGCACCACCTACCTCAATCCACGTACACTCGCGAGACTGCACGCTGTGCTGCGTGCGGAGCGTCCCGACATTGTGCAAACGTGGACACATCATGCCGATCTGGTGGGCGGCTGGGCTGCGCGGGTGGCTGGAGTGCGCCACATTGTCTGGAGCATCCATTGCCGCGAAATCCACCGCAACCCCGGTGACAGCGACTCCAAGATGGCGCTCTTCCGCCGTGCGCTGGCCTGCAGCTCGCGTTTTATTCCGCAGCGCATCATTTCCTGCTCCGCCACCGCCATCGAAGACCACGCCGCCATCGGCTATCCGCGCGCCAAAATGCGCTGGATTCCCAATGGCATCAGCGCTGAACGCTTTGTTCCAGACGCGGATGCCGGACTGGACACGCGTGCCGAACTGAAACTGCCGCCTACAGCACCAGTGATCGGATTCGTCGGGCGCTTTCATGAGATGAAGGATCTGGCGACCTTCCTGCGCGCAGCGGCCCTGCTCCAGACCCGGGTGCCGGAGGCACACTTTGTTTTTTGCGGTGGAGTCGAAGTCGAACTGGGCGAAGTGGAGCGTGAGCTGCTGGCCATGATGCCGCAGCGTCAGCAGGTGCGCTTTGACTCTTTCCGTGCCGACCCGTGGCGTTTGTATCCTGCGCTGAGTGTGTTCTCGCTTTCCTCACGCACCGAAGCATGTCCGATGACCATCATTGAGGCGATGTCCTGCGGTGTGCCGTGTGTCACCACGGATGTGGGTGACTGCGGGCGACTGCTTGAGGGTGTCGGACAGGTCGTGCCCATGCAGGATCATTCTGCCTTGGCGAGAGCCTGGGAACAGGCGCTGCAGCTTGGAGCCGCAGCGCGTGAGGAAATTGCCCTGAAATCGCGCCAGCGGGTGCTGGAGAAACTTACCATCGCCCATGCTGCACGGCAGTATGCGGAAACCTACGCAGAGCTCGTGGAGGTGAAGTCATGAAAGCACTTCTCCTGCTCCTGGCATTGACCACCTGCGCGGCTGCCCAGCCGGTGAAAGTGTCGTTTTGCGATGGCATGACCCGCATTTCCCGTGGCGGCGACGCGCCGACGGCAGCCACAAACATCTTGTGCGCAGCACGCGGAGAGTGGGAGCCGCTGCAGATCATCGTCACCGCCACGCCGGAGCAGCTTAAAACGATGCATGTGATCGCCACGGGGATCGCCAAGGATGATTCTGCCGCCCTGCTGCCAGCCCCGAAAGTGCTGCGTGAGCACTATGTGCGCGTCACCCAGTCCACGTCGATGGCACCGCTGCCGCCGGGCGATTATCCGGATGCACTGGTGCCGCTGGACATGCCTGCGCAGGAGCTCAGCGGGACGGAAGTGGTGAACCAGCCTTACTGGGTGGATGTCTTTGTGCCTTACACGGCTGCACCGGGGGCATATACCGGCGAAGTGAGGTTCGAGTTTGCCGATGGCATGAAAGCCATCGCCAGCTACACACTCAACGTGTGGGATTTTGACCTGCCCGTGGTGCCCAAGCTGCGCACTTCGATCATGACCACGGTGCGTCACGTCGCCCAGGTGCATGGACTGGAGTATCATGACAATGCACCTTCGCTGGCGCACGCGGGTCTGCTCAATGCCTATTACGACCTGCTCGCGGAGCATCGGCTCAGCGTGGATCAAATCTACGGCAGCTATCCTGACGCCAGCACCGGCAGGCTGGATGAAGACAAGGTGGAACGGGCGCTGAGAAAGCACCTGCTGCACCGCCATTGCAACAGCATCGGCCTGCCGATCTGGCCGCAGTGGCCGTTCAAAGATCCCTTGGGCGAAGATCGCGCTGCGGCGATGAGTTATGTCGCGCAATGGATGAAGCTGCTGGCCAAAATCCACTGTGAGTCACGCGGCTACGTCATCATGGGAGATCTCGATGAGCCGAACGACGAGGCCGCTTATGCCACCGTGCGCCGCTGGGGCGAGTTCTTCAACGAGGTGGAAAAAAAGCACGGCGTGCGTGTGCCACTGCACGTCACCGAGCAGCCGACGGCCGAAAAGGCCGCGTGGGGTTCACTGGCCGGTGCGGTGGACATCTGGGTGCCGCATTTCAGCGAAGTGTGGAAGGACATGGAATGGGCCGGAGGCAAGCATGACATCGCTCTGCGCCGTCAGGCAGGTGATGAAATCTGGGCGTATGCAGCGCTCGTGCAGATGCCAGTGGCGTGGGAACAGCAGCACGGGAGGCCCAAGCAGCTCACCAGCAGCTTTCCACCCGTGTGGGCGCTCGATTACCCGCCGATGGCGCATCGCATCGTCGGCTGGCTGTTCCCAAAGCATGGCATCACGGGCTTTGATTACTGGGACACCATCTTTGCCGCTGAAGGCGTGGATGTCTGGCAGGATGCCGGCACTTTCAAAACACCCGATGGTGCGACTTACAATGGCGACGGCTCCTACATTTACCCTGCCACGGAGAAACGTCAGGGCCGCAATGCCCCGGTGGCGTCCATGCGTCTGAAATGGCTGCGTGAGACGGTGGAAGACTACGATTACCTGATGCTGGCGCGTCATTTGGGCCTCGAAGAGGAGGCACGTCGTTTGACGAACGGTTTTGCGCGTGGTTTTGGCGACTGGGATGACAATTCCAGCGTACTGCTGAAGGCGCGCCAGCAATTGGGTGCGCTGATCGAATCCGCGCAGCAACACAAACAAACAGCCGCCGTGCCAGCAGGAGGTGCCAAGTGACTACAACCATGTTTCTTCACAAACTGCGCCGCGATTCGGCTCCATCAAGCCCAGAACCATGTCGTGGCGTGCTCACGCTCGAGATCGTACGCGACGAAGCGGGTTTCTATGCGCTGCAGCCTTTTTGGGACACACTGGTCGAGCAAATGGCCACGAGTTCGCCATTCGTTCGCTGGGACTGGATGAGCCTGTGGTGGGAAGAATGCCGTCAAGAGGCACGGCTGGTCGTTGGAGTGCTGCGGGATGCCGAAGGTATTCCGCAGGCCATTGCGCCGCTGATGCTCGCCTCTGAATCGGATGCGGTGCGCAAACATCTCGTGACCCTGACCTTTCTGGCCGGGTTTGGAGATGCGCATGGCGAGCGGCTGGACCTCATCGTGCCCGCCGGCCGTGAGGATGAACTGACGCCTCAGCTCTGCCGCGTGTTCAAGATCCTGCGGCCTGAATGCGACAATGTCCGGCTCAATCATCTTCTCGAAGAATCTCCCAACAGGCCCCATCTCCTCGCGGTGCTGGAGGAGGCTTTCAGCGATGCCGGAGTGCTGAACCGCCAGGTCACCCGTTTTATCAACCTGCCTGCGTCCTGGGAAGAATACGAGGCACGCCACAGCTCCAAATGGCGCAATTTACTGCGCCGTGGTCGCAAAGCGTTTACGGCAGAGCATGCTGGCATCGCCACGCAAGTCGGTGAGCGCATGACCATTGACGAAACGATGAAGGAATTTCGGGTGCTGCATGCCATGCAGTGGGCGGAGGGAATCAGCAGCTTCACCACGGAGGCTTCCTGGCGTTTTCACCAGCGCCTGGCGGCTCGCTGGCTGCCGCAGCAGCGCGCATGGATGCCCTTGCTCGAAGCCGACGGCAAACTGGTGGCCGCGCTGTACGGTTTCGTTGAGCGTGAGCAGTTTTTTCAGTATCAGTCGGGCTGGGATCGGTCCCTGGCGAAGATTTCCCCTGGAAAGCTGGTGATCCGCTGGGCTGTTGACTGCTGCATCCAGCACGGCCTGCAGGTGTATGACATGCTGCCCGGCGACTACGAATACAAACGTCAGTGGTGTGACGGCACACGCTGGCTGCTCGATCTCGAAGGTTTCAATCCAGCAAGCTGGCGCGCCACCGCCTTTTGTGCTCTGCGCACCGTGCGCCGCTGGCTGCCACGGTCCAATTCTTCAGTGGTGATCAGTCCCAACGATTCTCAGGAGGGGAATGAACCTGTTCTCCCTCCAGCTGCTTAATTCATTCATATGGCCATTTCCTACAGCATCCAGCCCTCGAACGCCGCCCCACCGGACGGCTTTGGAGCGATGCTTGCCCTCCCACCAGCGCGTGGACTGGTGCCAATGGCTCCATCCATGACCATGCCGGCGAACCCAGGCATGTCGCCGGTGTTTGACCCGCGTGCCTTCCTGCCGCCGATCAATCCGCAGGATTTTGAGGTGCAGTCGCTCATCAGTCTCGTGGATGTCATCGGCTACATCCGCAAGCGCTGGCTGCGGGCTGCCGTGCTGGGTCTCATGCTTGGGGCATTGACGTTTTACTACCTCGGCATGGGGGTGAAGATCTACGAGGCGGAGTCGCAGCTGCTGCTGCGCATTCAGGATGCCAGTCCGGTTGACATTGATGGAGCGGTCTCCCGCGGTCCTGGAGAACTGAGCGCTGTGCAGTTGATCAACAACCACCGTGCGGAGCTGCTGTCCCGGCGCTACCTGAGTTATTTGTTCGACCACTTTCCAGCGAAGGAGCGTGATGTGTTTCTGGAGCGTGAGGCACACTCGCTCAGCCGCAAGGACGAGCTGATGAAACTGCTGGGACTGTACAAGCCGGGCAAGCCGGGCGATCCACGTGAACGGTTCATCAATCTGATGATCAGCAATGCACGCGTGGAGCCGCTCAAGGAATCGCACGTGCTGCGGGTGCAGATTCGCGACCGTGATCCGCAGACCGCCGCCGATCTCGCCAATCACTACACGGAAGAGTACACCCGCTATGTGGCCGAGGAGGAAGGCCAGCTCAGCGCGAATGCCTCCACCTTCCTCGAAACCAAGTCTGCGGAGTTGCTGAAGCGCCTGCGTGAATCGGAGCAGAAGCTCGCGGAATACCGCAAAAGCCAGGGCATCATGGAAGACGTCGATTCCAAGGATGTTTCCAACGACAAGGTGCGCCAGCTTAACGTCGCGATCACGGAGGCTGACCTGAAGCTCACCAAGGCGAAAAGTGATCTCAATGATCTTGTGGCTGCCCAGAAGGCCGGGCGTGACCTGACCGAACTTCGGTTGTTTGCAGACAACCCGGATGTGAATTTCATCCGCAAGCAGCTTGATGCCAAGATCGCCGAACGTGCGCCTCTGGAGGCCACCTGCGGCCGCAAACACCCACGCATGATCGGTCTGACGAATGAAATCGAAGCGCTGCGCGGGTCGCTGGCTCGCGCGATCAGCTCTGTCGGTGGAATGATCCAGGCCGAGGTGGAGTCGCAGGAGCGCCAGCTGGCCGACTACCGCCGCCAGCTCGAAGAAGCACGCGGCGTGGCGCTGGACGTCAATGGCAAGAACGTGCAGCAGAGTCTGCTGCGTGATCAGGTGCGAATGGACCGCGATCTCTATGAGAAAATCGAGATGCGCCGCAGTCAGGCAGCACTCACGGGCCAGTTCCGTGACAGCGGTCTGCTGCGTGTGGCGGATGTGGCAACGGTGCCGGAAAAACCTGTGAAACCGAGCAAGCCCATCGCCGCCCTGGCTGCCGTGATACTGTTTGGTCTGACCTTGATCGGCCTGCCAGTGGGCTGGGGAATTTTTGACGATCATGTGAAGAAGCTTTTCAGCCCCAAAGTCGAAAAGCCAGTGATGCAGGATCAAACGCAGCACACCGCGTATGGCTATGGCTTTCCGGCTCAGCAGGCTCAGGCACCGCCGCGTGCTTCTCCCTTCACCATTGCCAGCCCTGCGACGCCGGCCTTGCCTGCTACGGAGCGTCCATCGCCTGTAATGAATCGTCCTGCAGCGCCTCCGCCTCCGCCGCAGCCGCCGCAATCGCGTCAGATGCCGGTGATCAAGCCTGCCAAGGGTGAAACCACCATTCTGGCCCGTCTCCCCTATGTGCAGAGATCCAGCCCGGAGGCCATGCTTTCGGAACTGCTGAAACCAGAACCCATCGGCGCTTCCAGTGCGCTCCATCAGCTCACCAGCACGCTCGAACAACAAGCCATGAACCGCAGCGGCACAGCCGGGGTGATTCTCATCACGAGTGCGGGCAACGGAGATGGCAAAACGCTGGTGGCCGCCGCGCTGGCCGCCGCCTTCTGCCACCAGGGCCGTCGTGTGTTCATGATGGAGTGCAATCCGTCCTCCCCCACGCTGCACCAGTGGTTCCCGCGGGCCGTGCAGGGTTACGGCGCCTATGCCAGCAGCCTGGAGGCCCTGCGCTACGGCCACAGCAATCTTTTCCTGCTGCCCGGCTGCGATCTGCCCGCACACGCCACCAACGAGCTGCTCGACGGCTACCGCAGCTGGATCGAACGTGCGAAGACGGAAGTGGACTGGATCATTCTCGATGCCTCCCCTCTGCTGAAGAGCTTTGCCAACGTGGCTCCGCTGGCCCCGCTGGCGACCGATGTGCTCATCGTCCACAACCCCTCCAAAACCACCCCCTCCCAGCTGCGCGCCGGTCTGGCGCTGCTGCAGCCGATGATGTCATCGAGCGCGCTGCGTGGCATGGTGGTGAACGGCGGCTAATGTGGGCTTTCAATGCGCGCCTGCCGCGCTTGAGCCCGAGGTCTTCGCGCACAGGAAGATGAGCGGGATCATGGCGAACAGCAAAAGGCCGGCGACGTGGAAACAGTCATTGTAGGCGAGGATGAAGGCCTGCTTGCGCAGGGTGGCATCCAGCAGATGCAGGGCGCGGTCCTGGGCACCGACGGCATCGATGCCCTGAGACATGAGATTTTGGGCGATCGCGGCCAGGCGGTCGCGGGTGAGGGGATTGTAGAGGCTGACGGCCTCGCCGAGGTGATGCGAATGGAAGTGCTCACGCTGCGTGAGAAGCGCGGAGAGCAGAGCGATGCCGACGGAGCCGCCGAGATTGCGCAGCATGTTGAAGAGGCCGGAGGCGCTGGAGGCATTCTGCGCCTCGATGCCGCCGGTGGTGATGAGAGAAAGCGGAACAATGATGAAAGTGAGGCCGACGGCACGGACGATCTGCGGCAGCACCAGCTGATCGTGCGCGGTGTCGGCGGTCATGCCGCTCATCAGCATAGCGCTGAGGCCGAACAGGCCGAGGCCGAGGGCAACAATGGCGCGCTTGTCGAACCACTTCATGAACAGGGGCATGAAGGGCATGATGATGAGCTGCGGCAGGCCCACCCACATCATGGTGGCACCGATCTCCATGGCGTTGTAGCCCTGAATCTGCGCCAGATAGACGGGCAGGAGGTACATGAAGCCATAGAGGCAGAGACCCAGCACCAGGTTCACCAGACTGCCGAGCAGGAAATTCCGGCGGGCAAAGAGACGGAGATTGACGACGGGCGCGGTCTTTTTTCGCAGGAGTTCAATGAGCACGAACACCGGCAGCGCAATGGCGGCGATGATGGCGAGCCAGGTGATGAACTCGGAGCCGAACCAGTCCTCGCGCGTGCCTTCTTCCAGAAAGACGGTGAGCGAGCCGAGACCGAGCGCCATGAATAGAATGCCGGTCCAGTCGCCTTTCTTCAGCATGGAGAGACGCATCGGCGTGTCATCAAGACCGTAGGCAATGGCGGACACGAGGATGATGCCCGGCACCAGATTGATGTAGAAGATCCATGGCCAGGAATAGTTTTCCGTGATCCAGCCGCCAACGGTGGGGCCGATGGCCGGGGCAAACATGGCGCTGAGGCCGAAGAGCGCGAAGCCGACAGGCTGTTTGGACGCTGGCAGTTTGAGCAGGACCATGGTGGATGCCATGGGGATGAGCGCACCACCGGTGAATCCCTGCAGAGCGCGGAAAACGATCATGCTGGAAAGATCCCAGGCAAAGCCGCAGCAGATGGAGAAGACCAGGAACAGCACGCTGTTCCAGATGAGGTAGCGCCGCATGCCGAAGACCTGGGCCAGCCAGCCGCAGAGGGGAATGACGACGATCTCCGGCACCAGGTAGGAGAGAGACACCCAGGAGCCTTCATCAAGCGTGGCCCCGATGCCGCCGGTGATGTTCTGCAGCGAGGAATTGGAAATCTGGATGTCGAGCACCGCCATGAAGGCTCCGAGCAGTGAGCCGAGCACGGCGATCCAGTTGCGAAGGCTTTCGCGGGAAGCGGGCACGGGTTCAGCCAGCGGAGCGGAGAGTGTGAGGCTGCGGGTCATGGCGGTGCGAGGTTGAAGGCTGCGGGCGAGGGCGATTGGCTCAAGGTTTCAAGCGCACGGTGGCGATGACCGAGAGGCCGGGAGAGAGCCTGCTGGCGAAGGCCTGGGAGTCGGATGCATCGAGCAGGATTTTCACCGGCAGGCGCTGGACGATTTTGGTGAAGTTGCCGGTGGCGTTGTCGGGGGGCAGCAGGGTGAACTTGGCGCCGGTGCCAGGAGAAAAACTGTCCACATGGCCGTGGAAACTTTGACCATGGATGGCGTCAATTTTCACCTCCACTGGCTGACCTGCGCGCATCTGGGCAAGCTGGTTCTCCTTGAAATTGGCGACGACCCAGTTGTTCTGGGACACCACGGCGAGCAGCGCCTGACCGGGCTGCACATGCTGGCCGGTCTGGATCGTGCGCTTGCCGACGCGTCCGGCATCCGGCGCACGCAGGATGGTGTAAGAGAGCTGCAACTGGGCATCATCCACGACCGTCTGCGCATGATCGCGTCCTGCTTTGGCGACGATCAGGTCCGCCTCTGCGGCGCGAACGCCGGCTGTTGCTGCCTCCTGGGAGGCGACTGCGGCGTTGTGGTTTGCCGTGGCGGAATCAAAGGCGGATTTGGTGCTGTCATACTCCTGTCTGGAAATGGCCTTGCCTTCGGGAACGAAGAGCTTTTCAGAACGCTCAAAGTCGAGGCGGGCCTTTTCAAGCTGTGCTGCCGCCACCGCCACCTTCGCAGCAGTCTCGCGAGTGGCGGCATGCGCCTTTGCCAGCGCTGCTTCCGCCTGAGGGATCTGTGCGGCCACTTGTTCCAGCGTGGTTTTGGCGAAGGCGAGCTTCATTTCGTAGTCGCGTGGGTCGAGCTTGGCGAGCGGCTGGCCTTTGGCGACGATCTGGTTGTCCTCCACCAAGACTTCGAGCACGTCGCCAATGATGCGGCTGCTGACGGGGTGCACATCCGCCTCGATGAAGGCGTCATCCGTTTCCTCAAACTTGACCGCGTAGGAGAGCCAGAAACTGAGTGCGGTGGCAGCAAGAGCCAGCGCAGGAATGCCGACGAGGAGAAGCCGGGTGCGGGTGCTCAGCGCCCTTCTTCGGGTGGCAGGCTGGGTGCGTGAGGGAGGATCATCGAATTCGATTTCCGGGGTGAGTGTTTTTGGGTCGAGTGCGAGGGTGCTCATGGCTTTCTCTGGTTTAGTTTCGACCCCATCATCCATGGCTGCGGGCCTGCCGGACATGACTTGTTTCCTTTGCGCGTTATAGCTAAAAGCTATAAGGTGTTGAATGGAATTGCGTCATTTGCGCTACTTCGTGGCCGTTGCGGAAGCCCTGAGCTTCAGCCGTGCGGCCACACGGCTGCGGCTGGCGCAGCCCTCGCTGAGCACGCAGATCCGCGATCTGGAAGAGGAGCTGGGGCTTGAGCTGCTGGAGCGAAACCGGAACCGCGTGGCATTGACGGATGCGGGTGCGGTGTTCCTGAAGGAGGCGCGTGCGGTTCTCGCACGGGCGGAAAAGGCCGTGGCGCGTGCGAAAGAGGCTGCGGCAGGCACCACTGGCGAACTCCGCGTCGGCTCCATGGGTTCGCTGACGATCAGTTTTCTGCCTGCGTGCCTCACCCGGCTGCATGCCGCTCTGCCGAAGGCGCGGATCAGTGTGACGGAGACGGGGCCTTCAGACCAGCTCACGCAAATCTTTGCCGGACGCATGCACATTGGCTTTGTGCCGGAGATCTTCGCGAAGCTCTCGGCGGGCAAACGACTGGCGGTGCGGAACATTCTCCGCAGTCCGCTGATTGTGCTGGTCTCAGAACATCACCCCCTGGCGAAGAGAGGTACGGTGCGGCTGCGGGATCTGGAGGATGAGACGTTTCTGCACATCCTCATGTATGGCAGCGATGCGCAGCGGGTCTGGACGCGGGAGATTTGCCGCAGCATCGGCTTCATGCCGCAGTTTGGCAGTGCGGCCTCAAATGCGGAGAACCTGGTCAGCATGGTCGCGGCTGGTGAAGGCGTCGCCTTGATTCCCAAGATCGCCGAACGCACGGGCACCCCCGGCTGCGCAGCGCTGCTGGTGAGCGACAAGGGGCTGCATTACAACCTCTGCGCCGTTTACGATGAGCATTTCCCTTCGGGCCTGCGTGACACGTTTCTGGGCATCGTGGAAGAAGAGGCCAAAAAGGTGGAGACTCAGGTGGCCGGGCGGTGAACGGAGCCTCTAGGGCGCGCTTTGCTGCTTTAAGGCGTCAATGAGCTCTGCGGGCTCGCTCACACTGAGCATGACACTGTAGCCTTCCGTGGTCGGAATGCGTGCCACGCGTGTCTTGTCCGTGACAAAGAGCAGCGCTTTCTCCCCATTGCGAAGTTTGAACCATCCGGCGGCGTAGCCTGGCAGCGCTGTGCCCATCGTGCGCCATTTCGGCTGGTGCTCTTTGTCGGTGCTCAGGTTGGTGACGACCGCCTCGTCGAGTTTGAGCGACTTGAGCGGGACCGTTCGACCATAGAGATCGCCTTGAAGTCGCAGGCCATCATTGGAAACCGTGAAACGCACATGCTGCATGGACCACGCCAGCCAGACCATCAGCAACAGGGCACCGACGAGGATGAGGCTGATGATGGCAAAGAACCACAGCGATTTACTCGCGGCAGGAATCATGGGGAAGACGGTGGTGGTGTCCATGCGGTGGATTGTGATCCTTCCGGTGAAACATGCCAGAAAACAAAAATCCGGCAGCCTTGCGGTCTGCCGGATGATTGTTGAGTTGTGGCGGGAGGGAACGAGCTTGGAGCTCGTTCTACGGCTTACGCATTGGCGCGCAGGATCTGGGCGAGCACATACGGCAGGATGCCGCCGGCGCGGTAGTAGTCGATTTCGACGGGGGTGTCGATGCGAACGACGACCGGGACGTCAAAGCTGCTGCCATCGGCCTTGTGGACGCGGAGGGTGGCTTCGCTCATGGGCTTGAAGTCGTTGCTCAGGCCCAGGAGGTCGAAGGTGGCATCGCTGAGGTCCTTGACCTTGTCGTAGTCGGCCTTGTCCTTGAAGTTGCAGGGCAGGACGCCCATGCCGACGAGGTTGCTGCGGTGAATACGCTCGAAGGACTTCGTGATGACGGCTTTGACGCCGAGCAGACGCGTTCCTTTGGCGGCCCAGTCGCGGCTGGAGCCCATGCCGTAGTCTTCACCGCCGAGGATGATGCTAGGCGTGCCAGCGGCCTTGTAGGCCTCAGCAGCGTCGTAGATGCTCATCTCGGTGCCAGCAGGCTGGAGGAGGGTGTCGCCACCTTCCTTGCCACCCAGCATGAGGTTCTTGATGCGCACGTTGGCGAAGGTGCCACGGGTCATGACGAGGTCATTGCCACGGCGGCTGCCGAAGCTGTTGAAATCAGCCTGCGTGACACCGTGTTCGAGCAGGAAGCGACCAGCGGGGCTGGCCTTCTTGATCGCACCCGCAGGGCTGATGTGGTCCGTGGTGACGGAGTCGCCGAAGATGCCGAGCGGGCGGGCGCCCTTGATCTCGGTGATGTCTCCGGGGGTCATGCTGAAGTCAGCGAAGAACGGCGGATGCTGGATGTAGGTGGACTTGCCGTCCCACTCGAAGACTTCGCCGATGCCGCCCTGGATCTCGTTCCACTTCGGATTCTGCGAAGCGAAGTCGGTGTAGAGCTTGCGGAAGACATCCGGGGAAAGAGCGGAGGCCATGGCATCGCGCACTTCTTTGAGCGTGGGCCAGATGTCCTTCAGATAGACGCCGCTGCCGGGAACGAGCTCGTCTTTGCTCAGATCGATATCAACCGTGCCGGCGATGGCGTAGGCGACCACAAGCGGGGGGCTCATGAGGAAGTTGGCCTTGATGCTCTGATGCACGCGGGCTTCGAAGTTGCGGTTGCCAGAGAGCACGCTGGCAGCAACGACATCCTGGCCTTTGACGACGTCTTCGATGCCTGCATCGAGCGGGCCGGAGTTGCCGATACAGGTGGTGCAGCCGTAGCCGACGGTCTGGAAGCCGAGCTTGTCGAGTTCGACCTGGAGGCCGGTTTTTGTGAGGTAATCGGTCACCACACGGGATCCTGGCCCGAGGCTGGTTTTGACGGCAGGCTTCACTGTGAGGCCCTTGGCGTTCGCCTTCTTCGCGAGGAGACCTGCGGCGAGCATGACGCTTGGATTGCTGGTGTTGGTGCAGCTCGTGATGGCGGCGATGAGCACGCTGCCGTCGGTGATGGTGTCTTTGATGCCACCTTTGGAATCAACGGTGACTTCGAAGCTAGTCTGGTCGGAGACCACATCCACACCTGCTGCTGCGCCGGTGACGTCGATGCCATCAGCTTTGGAGGCACCGAGGTGTTCGACGACCTGCGAGACGGGTGTTTTGCCAAAGCCGCCGGCTTTCACATCGGCCACGAGGAGCTCGTTGAACTTGGATTTCAATGCAGGCACTTCGATGCGGTCCTGCGGGCGTTTTGGGCCGGAAACGCAGGGGACCACGGTGCTGAGGTCCATCTCCATCTCGGTGGTGAACTCGATGCTGCCTTTCTCCGTGGGGATGCCCCACATGCCCTGGGCCTTGTAGTAATTGGTGACGGTGGTGCAGAGCTCTTCGCTGCGGCCGGTGCCGCGCAGGTAGGCGATGGTCTCTTCATCCACGCCGAAGAAGCCCATCGTGGCACCATATTCAGGAGCCATGTTGGCGATGGTGGCACGATCGGTGACAGGCAGGCTGACAGCACCGGGGCCGTAGAACTCGACGAATTTGCCGACGACACCGAGCTTGCGCAGCTTCTGGGTGACTTCGAGCACGAGGTCGGTGGCAGTGACGCCTTCTTTAAGCGCGCCTTTGAGGTAAACACCGACGACTTCCGGGACAAGGAAGGTCACCGGCTGGCCGAGCATGCCTGCTTCGGCTTCAATGCCACCCACACCCCAGCCAACGACGCCGAGGCCGTTGATCATGGTCGTGTGCGAATCGGTGCCGACGAGGGAATCGGGATAATACACACCGTCTTTTTCAAGCACGCCCTTGGCGAGGTATTCCAGATTCACCTGATGCACGATGCCGATGCCAGGAGGCACGACCTTGAAGGTGTCAAAGGCCTGCTCACCCCATTTGAGGAACTGGTAGCGCTCCTTGTTGCGCTCAAATTCCAGCGCGAGGTTCTGATTCAGCGCATTCTGCGTGCCGGCGAAGTCCACCTGCACGCTGTGATCGACCACGAGATCAACGGGCACGAGGGGCTCGACCATCTTCGGGTTCTTGCCGAGTTCTTTCACCTTCGAGCGCATGGCGGCCAGATCGACAAGAAGGGGCACGCCGGTGAAGTCCTGCAGCACGATGCGGGCGACGGTGAAGGGGATCTCATACTCACCCGGGTTCTTCGCGTTCCAGTTCGCGAGGTTTTTGACGTCGGCCTCGGTGACCTTCTTCCCATCCAGATTACGCAGCAGGGACTCCAGCACGATGCGGATGGACACTGGCAGACGAGAGACATTGCCTACACCGGCACTTTCAAGAGCGGGAAGAGAGTAAAATTTGCCGGGAGCGCCGGAGCCAGTGGTGAAGGTGAGTGGTGTGTTCATTGGAATGGGGTAGCAGCCAACGAAATAGCAAGAGTAGCACGAATGACACCACTTTTTTGTCCTCCACACATACGGGAGAAGGCACGTCAGATCCCAAAGCGCCTCAAAGCGGGGCATCTGTCATTGTCCCTATCGACCCTAAAGAGAGTGGGGCGGGAGGCGAACATCGCAATGCGGAGGCGCGTCTCAGTTATGAGGACAGTGCCCATAAGAGGGCGGTACCAACGATGTTTTATAGGCAAACAAGATGCACGATATTGGGCCCTGTTTTTGATGGCTCATTTGCACAAGCGAATGCCTGCCGAAACCGCGCTCAATCATGAATGAAATCGAGCGGAAAGAAGAAAATGTCTGATGCCCGCGCAGAAAGATGAAGTTTTGGGATCAACGCATGCACACTCTGACCAGCAGGCCTTAAAAAGTGATGCGTTCTCAGAGCTTAAAAATGGCGTGTTTACGTAGACAAATCGTCGTTTTTCAAGAGCCGCTTTTTGCAGACAATGAGAACACGAGATCCAAGGCATGAAATGGGGCGCGAATCGGCAGGAAAAGACGAATTGGATGCTTCGAACGAAACTTTTTTGCAAAAAACAGCACAATGTAGTTGCACGGTTCTGAAGCTGTTCTAAGATCCC
>NZ_JBYFBS010000016.1:0-171939 GCF_057652315.1 Prosthecobacter sp. Pr1
CAAAACCTCAGCAGCATCGCCCGTGCCGTCGTGCTCGATGACCTGGGTGAGTACGCCGTGCTCTACAACCGCAATGGCCTCAAGGAACTCACCGAAGTTTTTGCCGCCGGCAAACACGAGGAAAGCCAGGCCGTCCGCATCACCAATCCTGCGGGCGAGACCATTTTCGAGCAGACCCCGGACGCCGTCGCAGGCTACAACTGGCCCAAACGCCCGCCCAAAAAATTGAAGCCATCCGAGACCTGGCTCATGACCATTCCACACACCGAACGCCAGCAGCAGCTGCTCGTCGGCTGTCAGATTCTCGACGATAAAAATGCCCTCTGGTTCGGCCGCACCGACGCCGAAGACCTCGCCTACGTCGATCACATCCGCCGCCATCTCTGGTTCGCCGGACTCGCCTCCACCGTCCTCATGCTCCTGCCCCTCTGGTGGTTCGTGCGTCACGTGCTGCGCCCCGTGCAGGAGATGATGCTCAGCACCCGCAAGCTCGCCCAGGGCAGCACCGAGGCCCGGCTTCAGGCACCCGGCGCCGTCCCCGAACTCCAGGCCTTCGCCACCGCCTTCAACACCGGCCTCGACCGCATCGATGCCCTCACCGCAGAGCTCCAAAGCGCCAATGACAATCTCGCCCACGAGCTGCGCACCCCGCTCGCCCGCATCCGCGGCAATCTCGAAACCTTCCACGATCACATCGACAACCCCACCGCCCGCGACGCCGCCGCTCGCGGCCTCGAAGAGCTCGACCGCGCCACCGAGCTCGTGCAGACCATTCTCACCACCCGCGCAGCCGAGCACAAAGCCCTGAAGCTCCACCTCGAAATCATCGACCTCCGTCAGCTGCTCGCCGATCTGTTCGAACTCTACAAAGCCGCCGCCGATGAACGCGGCCTCACCTTCATCTTCGAAGCCCCCGACACCCGCTGGGTGCTGCTCGACCGCCAGCGCATCAACCAGGCCGTCGCCAACCTCCTCGACAACGCCTTCGCCTACACCCCGCGCGGCGGCATCATCACCCTCGTGCTCAGCACCCAGGGCGAACTGGCGCGCATCTCCGTCCGCGACACCGGCCCCGGACTCACCGCCGCCGATCAGACCAAAATCTGGCAGCGCTACATGCGCGGTTCCGCCGCCAGCGCCAACACCCCCGGCATGGGCCTCGGCCTCAGCCTCGTGCAAGCCCTCGCCCACGCCCACAACGGCAGCACCGGCTGCCGCAACCTGGATGAATCCGGCGCCGAATTTTGGATCGACCTCCCCGCCGGCGATCCCCTCGCCTCAGCCAACGTCGTCTGATTTTAAAACAAAGCGCGATTCTCTTTCAACGCGTGGCTGCCAACCATTTGGAATGACCTCCACCCAGAAGCCTGTCGCTCCTCCACTGTTGCCAGTCAGGCCTGCAAAAAGACGGTCATTGGGGAGACTTAGGGGGAAGGGGGGCGGGGATTGGAGCGGCGGTCAGCAGGTTGGGTTCACTGGGAGTGATCCAGAAAATCTGCTCCTGGATTTCACCACCCGCCTGCGACATCACGAGTTTCATCAGCGGCGGATGCGGATGCGCCGTCGGAACTCCGCCGGGGTTGCCTTCGGACCAAATAGTGGCCCACTGCCGCGTCGTCGGATGAAACACGCGCCACTCGCACTGCGCCAAGTCTTCAAACAGCACCACGCTGCTCTCGTTTGCTTCAGAATGACACGTCAGCATCAGCCGCAACCCGCCTCCAGGCTGGCCCTGCGTAAACAACGCCACGCGGCAGTCCGGCGTCTCATCAAACGGGGAGCGCACAGGCTCCAGTTCCAGCTTCGTGAGATACTGCCCATGCTCTTCCGTGGTGCTGAGATTCAGCAGCGCCGTGGCTGGCACCTCCGCCAGCAGATGCTCGCAAAACGTGGTAAAAGCCTGCATCCGTGCGTCGCGGCGCTCCGCCCGGCGCACATCATCCGCCAGCATCAGCGTACCCTGCGCCAGGGAATAAACCGCCCCCAGCACCAGCGCCGTGATCGCCAGTACAATGATCACCTCCAGCAGGGTGAATGCTTTCGCTCGGGATGACTGGCTCAGTTTTTTCATCAGCGGAAGAGCGGCGGATACACCCAGGTTTCAGCGCTGGCCTGCTGCAGCGTCTGTCCTTCCTTCCATGCAGCGGTCACACGCACCTCAAACAATCCCGCCACCGGCTGACCATCGCGATTCTTCAATTCCAAAGGCGTGTGCGTCACGGTGTAGTTTACATCACCCTCCTGTACTTTGACTTCCTCAATCTCATCCGGCCTGCGCGTGTGTTCCACCAACAGCGACCGCATGCGTTCCTGTACCGCAGCCTCATGCCGGCGCAGCAGCGTGTGCTCGCCGATTTGGTGTACGGCTTCCACCAGCGCCACCACCGCCGTGCTGAACACCATCAGCGCCAGCAGGGTTTCCAGCAGGGTGAAGCCACGGCGTCTCAAGGGTTTTCCTCCAGTTCTTGGAACCCTGCCGTCAGAGGATCCAGTGTGGCACTGACCCAGGCTGCACCGTTTTGCCAGCGCAGGGTCAACGGTTCACATAATCCGCCGGGTCTTAGCCACAGGTGCTGGTCGGTGGTAGAAATGAATGTCTCGCTGCCTGCATGCCGCACGGTGAGCTTGGCTTTCTGGCTGAGGCTGGTGAGATCAACGGACTGAGGTTGCACGGTGGTGAGTGTGCGGGTCATGGCATGCATCAGGACGCGCTCTGCGTCATGGGCCACGCGCAGCAGTTCGTGCTCTTCGGTGAGCTTCTGCATGGCTCCGGCTCCGATGCCAATGACGAGGGACGCGATGGCGAGCACCACGATCATCTCCAGCAGCGTGAAGGCCTTCATTTTGCTACCAGTTGCCAATATCATCGTCGGTGTTCTCCAATCCGTCCGCACCGAGGGAGAACACATCATAACCTCCCGCGTTGTGCTTGCCGGGGTTGCGATACACCAGCTTGCGACCCCAGGGATCGATGATGCCGTCGGGTTTGGCCTGCTGGGTCCAGCGCTTGGGCTTGGGCTCTGCCGTGGGGCGTGACACCAGGGCATCCAGCCCCTGTTCCTGTGTGGGATAAGTAAGATTGCTGATCTTGTAGGAGGTCAGGGCGACTTCGAGGCTTTTGATCTTGGCGCCGGTGGTGACGTGTTCGGCATCGCCCTCGATGCCCTGCACCATGAAGGCCACGGTGCCGAGAATGAGCGCAATGATGAGCAAGACGACCATCATTTCGAGCAGGGTGAAGCCGTTTTTGGAAGAGGAGCGGAGGTGTTTCATGGTTGGGTTAATGTCGGAGCTGGCTGAGGGTTGAGAAGACGATGTTCACCATGGTGTAAACAAGGGTGCCGACGAGGGCGGCCATGATGAGGAGGAGGCAGGGCTGGATGAGGGCGGTGACGCGCTCGATGGTGCGGGTGAGCTGCGTGTCCATGCGCGTGGCGGCTTTGCCCAGCACCTCGGCGAGGTGGCCGGTGTCTTCGCCGATGCGGATGACGTCGATGGCTTGCGAGTCGAGAGCGTGCGTCTTTTTCATCGCATGACTCAAAGATGCACCTTCTTGCACCAATGCTTCCGCTTGCGTGAGGGAATGCTTCAGGTGCAGATTGGTGACGGCGCGGCGCACGAGTTCCAGGGCATGCAGCAAGGGCACGCCGCCGCGCAGCAGGCTGCCGAGGGTTTCAAAGAACTGCAGTTCAAAGCGCGCGCGGGTGATGTCGCGGATGCCGGGCATCTTGATCATGAAGCGGTGCCACCCGGACTGGAAGCCGGGGGTTTTGCGCAGGGCAAAGAGCAGCATCACGATGCAGCCCAGTGCAATGGCGAGCGCCCACCAGTAGTTTTTGAGAAGGTCGGAGAGGGCGAGGCTGACCTTGATCATGAAGGGGGGCTCTTTGCCGGAGCCGGTGAGCAATGAGGCAAGTTTTGGCAAAAGGTAGGTGACCATGACCAAAGCGAGCGCTCCTCCGGCACTGATGAGAAAGGCTGGGTAAATAAGCGCACCGACGACCTTGGCCTGGACGGATTCCATGAGGCGGAGGTGGCGGGCCTGACGGTCCATGATGTCATCGAGCGCGCCGCTGTTTTCACCGGCGGCGATCATGTTGCAGTAGAGTTCGTCGAAGGAGGGCGAGGCCTGACGTAATGCTGCAGAGAGTGGCACGCCGTCGCGAACGAGTGCACGGACGCGCGTCGCCAACGTGCCGAGTTTGGAGGCGCTGCGGTTCTCCATGGCCTGCAGGGCTTGCTCAACCTGGAGACCGGAGGCGAGGAGGTCGCCCATGTCTTCGGTGAAGCGAATGACATCGGTCTTGGAGAGGGTGAGGACAGAGTCGGTACTCTTTGTGTCGGATTTCGCAACTTCGGCGGTTTGGGACTGGATGGAGCGGGCCTGCAAGCCGCGCCGGGACAATTGGCGCAAAGCATCGCCGCGATCAGCGGCTTCGAGGGTGCCGGATTTGACGGAGCCGTCGGCGGACAGGGCTTGGAAGGCGAACATCATTCGAGTTCTTCGCTGGTGACGCGGGCGACCTCTTCGAGGGTGGTGATGCCGTCGAGGGCTTTTTGCAGGCCGTAGTCGCGCATGGGGACGAAGCCGTCTTTGCGGGCCTGGACTTGGAGATCGGACTCGGAGGCTTTCTGGGAAACGAGGGCCTGCATGGCGGGGGTCATGAGGGCGATCTCATAGAGGGCGACTCGACCGGAGTAGCCGGTGCCGCGGCATTGCTGGCAGCCGCCTTTGGCGGCGCGGTAGAGCTTATTGTCTTTTTTGACTTCGGGGAAGCCGAGTTTGGTGAGTTCTGCGCGCTGGTAGTTGGCGGGCTCTTTGCAGGAGGGGCAGAGGCAGCGGACGAGGCGCTGGGCGATGAAGGCGCGGACGGCGGTGCCGACGAGGAAGGGCTTGACGCCCATCTCGATGAGACGGGTGATGCCGGCGACGGCGTCGTTGGTGTGGAGGGTGGAGAAGACGAGGTGGCCGGTGAGGGAGGCGCGGACGGCGATCTCGGCGGTTTCGAGGTCGCGGATTTCGCCGACCATGACGACATTGGGGTCACCTCGCAGAATGCTGCGGAGGCCGCTGGCGAAGGTGAGGCCGATTTCGTTTTTGACGGGGATTTGGACGATGCCGGGGAGTTTGTTTTCGACGGGGTCCTCGATGGTGACGATGCGGCGGTGGACGCTGTTGAGCTGGGAGAGGAAGGTGTAGAGGGTGGTGGATTTGCCGGAGCCGGTGGGGCCGGTGACGAGGACGATGCCGTTGGGTTTGGCGAGGAGGAGCTCGATCTTGGCGCGGTGCTCTTCGCTGAGGCCGAGGCGGTCGAGGGTGAAGCGTTCCTGGCCGAGGAGGCGGAGGCTGATGGACTCGCCTTCGACGCTGGGGATGCAGGCGACGCGGACGTCGATGGACTGGCCGTCGGCTTTGAGATTGATGCGGCCGTCCTGGGGGAGGCGCTTCTCGGCGATGTCGAGTTTGCTCATCACCTTGATGCGGGCGATGACGGAGGCCTGGAGGGATTTGATGTTTTCGGGGACAGGGATCTCGTGGAGGAAGCCGTCGATGCGGTAGCGGATGCGGAGGGAGTCGGGCTGGGGCTCGACGTGGATGTCGGTGGCTTTTTGGGCGAGGGCTTCGCGGATGATCTGGTTGACGAATTTGACGACGGAGGCGTCTTCGTCTTCGTCGTCGATGACGTTGGCTTCATCGCGCAGGTGCTGGTCGTCGGAGCTGCCGCCTCCAGCGGCGATGAGGGCGTCGAAGGTTTCGGCACCGACGCCGTAGAGCTGCTGGACGGCGCTGAGGAGTTCGGTGCGGGGTGTGAGGCACCACTCGACGGGGAGTTCGGACTGACGGGCGACGGCCTGGCGGGCGAGGAGATCGCAGGGGTCGTGGCAGGCGAGCTTGAGGGTGCGTTTTTGCGGGGATGATGAATCGGCCGCGGGCTGGTGTGACGTGGTTGTCACACGACCGTGGCCGAAGCCGACGGGGAAGACCTGGTGGCGGACGGCGAAGCGTGCGGGGATGAGGCGCTTGAGCTCGGCGGCGTCGGCGGGTTCGGGGCGCGGGGTTTCGAGCCAGGGCCAGCCGAGGGAGTCGGCGAGGTGTCGGGAGAAAAGGCGTTCATCGACGGCCCCGCTCTCGATGAGGGCGAGGACGGGGGAGATGCCGCCGCCTGCGGCGGTGTTGAGGGCGGCTTGTACGTCGGAGTCCATCACCCCTGCGGCTTGGGCGCTGGATTGGAGGATGGAGATCATAGGGTCAGATCGTGGCGAGTGCAGGCACGGACATCATTCTCTGGGTTTTTTGAGCCTGCGGTTTCAAGAGTTGTGGAGAGCATCAATGGTGCATCCTTTGGAGCCAGCTGTGCAAGCGACGGATTATTCTCACAATGCGAGTTGCTCTCGAATGAAGAAAACTGACAGGACTCGCTCAGGCCGCAAACCCGGACGGAGAATCACGTATATCGGAAACGATCGGAATGTGCAATCGTGAAATTGTCTGGAACGCAAGCGGGATGCTCTGAGTCGCGGTCAGGCAGCCGAAGCGCCGCCTAGCGAGCCGCACCCCGTGGTTTCTCATATTTGAGAGGTGCTTTCGGCCTTTTTTAAGCTCCTCAGCATTTTGTCACAGTATTCATGTAACCAAATCCGCATGTTGGGGTATAAACCAGTGCTCACGCATTTCCGGGCCCCAAGTCCTGAGTAATATTGTTAGAAAACTCGATATTTTATTTCCCCTCCGCCCACGATTTGATTATACATACACACTTTAGCCATGAAAAAGCTGTACATGTCCTTAACCGCCCTATGTGTGTGCATTCTCACCACGGAGGCTGTGGAAACCGACCCGGTTGGGTTCGTGACGGTGAACTTGGCGGGCAACTCGGACTCGTATGTGTACATTCCCTTCAAGCGTTCACCTGAATTTGCTGGCGTAGCCTCCGGTCTTTCGGCCAATGGCACCTATGACGCTGGTGAGCCGTTCACAGACGGCAACAGCAATGGTGCGTGGGACAATGGAGAAACGTTCACGGACACCAACAACGTCATTACCCTCGGCGGCACGCCTGCCCTGACCATCAATCAGTTTGTCTATGTCGCGGTCACGCAGCCCAAAACCTATTACGTCTTTTTGAAAACTGGCACACGGGCAGGCATGTATTACACAGTCGTTTCCAATGCTGCCGCTTCGCTGACCGTGGACACAGCAGGTGACGATTTGAGCACGGCCATCGACTCAACCACGACTCTGGAAGTCATCCCGTATGACACCTTTGGCTCCATCTTCCCTGATGGCGCAGGAGTGCATCCAAGTTCCAGTCATTCGGCCTCATCTACCGTACGTTTATCTTCGGTGTTCATACCGGATCACGCAACGGCTGGTAAGAATTTGGCCTTCCCTGTCTCATATTACTATTACTCAGGAGTTTCTGCGCCTGGGCCAGGATGGAGGCGAGCGGGATTCTCGGGGACGATTGCCAATGACGATATTCTTCTTCCAGATACTTTTTTCGCGGTCAGGCACAATATTGCCACCGCAACTACCGTCACCTTTACAGGCACAGTTCAGATGGCACAACTGACCACACCGATAGGAACAATTGCCTCATCGACAGATCAGGACAATGCAGTCGCGTTGCCTTTTGCCACTGAAATGACTCTCGCCCAACTTAAACTGTATGAATCGGGAGCATTTGTAGGCAGCGCGACTCACTCTACAGGCGCACGTCAGGATGTAGTTTTGGTTTGGGACAACGGCGTCCCTGGGAAAAACAAAGCAGCCGACGCAACTTATTATTACTATACCGGCGCTAATTCGCCTGGCCCGGGGTGGCGGAAATCTGGAGATTCTGGAACCCTTGTTGATAATGATGTTGTCGTTGGTCCGAATAAAGGCATTGTCATTCGTAAGAAGGCTACGGCCCAAGCTGCCTCAGCGCTTTGGACTGTTCGGCCACCCTATGTTCCTGTTCCTGCCAATTGATATCGTTCCCGCCTCACTTTAATCTTCCCAAACAACGATATGACACGCCGAATCCTCTGCGCCTCCTTGCTGCTCCTCGCAATTTCCCCCGCGAGTGCCACCATTTCTTTTTTGATCGATGGTGATTTATTGAAGGATTCTACTGGTGGAGCACTCGGTCAATCGAGTTTGTTCATGCTCGTTTCGAGCACATCTGACGGCACATTTGATGCCATTACCGCCGGTTCTTTCACTGCGGTTGGCAGCCTCCTGAATACGGACGACAGAGTCCTTTTCCGGGGCGACCTGCTTGGGAATCCTAACGTGAATGGAGTGCTTCAGGTCGCAACGGGCAGCCTCACTCTCAATACCGGCTCCCTCACAAACTGGACCGTCGGAGATCCACTTGCGCTCCTATGGTTCCCTACGCTTACAGCCGGCTCAACCACGATTCCCGCAGGAACGAAATATGGTTTTTATACCAATGCAAGCGCAGTCGATGGTTCAGATCCTTGGATTACTCCGGCAGATGGCACCACCGATCACAGTCTTCTATTCTATACTCAAGACGGCAGCCAGCTTAGCCCTGGAGCGGGGGCTGCAAATTCAGCGGCTGCTGGCAATGCCTCGCTTACCGTGGCCCCCGAACCCAGCCGTTCCATGCTTGGCCTGATCGGTTTCGGTATGCTGGCTCTCCGCCGGCGCCGTCGTTAATTCCGCTGTTTGATTTCGCAAAAGCCTGCTCGGATTCGTTCGAGCAGGCTTTTTGCTTTCGCAGGTGCTGTGCCCAACCAAGGGAGGTTCGGGAGCCGAGGCTCACAGGGCCAATTCCAAGAACACCCTTTCTTCGGGCAAGAGTCCTTCGGTGTGGATTTTTTCGGCGATCTGGTAGGCTTGAGAGACTTCATTGCATGTCGTGGCGAGCAGACCGGCATAGACGGCTTTCTCACCCATGGAAAAGTCTTTTGTGTCCACCACCTTGTGAAGGACGACGGAGGCGTGTGCCAAGTCATGAAGACGGTAGGCTTTGAGAGCTTCCAGCAGATGGTCGGAAGCGCTTCCGGTGGCTGTTTCGCCATCCAGCAATGTGGTCTCGAGGCCCACGCCACGGAGGAGGCAGAGGTAGTCGTGTCTTCGGACAAACTGAAGGTCGTCGGGCCTTAGCTTGAGGAGCCTGCTGGCGAGGCGGACGAGCAAGGCGGAATCGTTCTGAATGGTGGCCATTTCCCAGCATTTCTCGAGCATCTGCAGCTCGCCAGAGGACCCGGGTTGTGCGAGCGCCTGGTAGGCCTGGAGCGCCAGATCCGTCATATGCCATGACTCGGCGAGAGTGGCGGCTCCCAAAAGGGCCAGGGCATTTCTTTCCGAAGCACCCTGCTGGATGGCTTCTTCAAGATGATCCCGGGCGGCTTTGATGTCAGAAGGATGCAGGTTTCGCACCGCCAGCGCCCGCCAGGTGGCGGCGCGTGCATTTGAGACCGGGAGCTTTTTTCCTTTTTTCAGCAGATCCATCAACTCCTGCCACTTTTGTTGTTCCTGCAGGCCTTGGGCGACCAAGGGAAACAGGGCAGGTGATTCGAGCAGGACGCTCTCCGGAACAAGTTCGCGAATTTTGGCGTATTCCTTCTCCCTGGTGAGCCAAGCAGCCACCTGTGCCAGGATGGCGGGACCGGCCGTCCGGTAGCGCTCGATTTCTGCCTGGATCGTTTCCTCACGCCGCATTGGATTCAGGCGCATGATGGCGGAAACGATCATCAGCCGGTCATCCGGCGTGATGTCGGGATGCGTTTCCGCCAGTTTCAGCAACTGTTCCGCCTCGGCCAACGTCAGTTCGGTGCGTCGGCTCAGAGCCCTCACTGCATCGAGTCCAGTCTGGCCTCCCATTGAGGCCATTTTAAAGAGAACCTTCCACGCGGCATCCCTGATCTCAGGGAAGCTGCCATCCAGGTCTTTTAACGCCTTGCGGAACGCCACCTCGGGCTCGTCCGGAAAACGCTGGAAGAGTTGAAGCTCAAGCTCTGCCGCTTCGTGGAGGGAACCTTCCTTGCGGAGAAGATCGATGTTGAGTTTCATCGCCATCAAGCTGGAACGCTGGGAGGATGAGAGGCGGTCCCAGGCGGCTCTGGCTCTCCGGGTGTCTCCGGTAAGATAGCGTGCCTGACTGATCCAGAGCACGTCGTCTGGGCGCGCGCTTCCTGCCAGTTCCAGCTTCTCAAGGGTTTCCGCCAGCAGGGCTGGTTCGGAGGAGGTTTTTTGCAGGTAATCAGCAAGAATCCGAAGGAAGTCCGGGCTGCCGCGGGCGGGCCCATGCACTTTCTGGATCGCACTCAGGGCTTCCGGCAGACTCCCAGCGTCCAAGGCCTCCCGTGCCTGGGTGACAAAGTAGCCGGGTCCGCGCAGCCTGCCGATGTCGAACTTGGTTAAGACCAGCCATGTCATTCCCAGCAACACCACGCCGATCAGAACCCACGTCAGCATGGCGAACCAAGAAAGCTTGCCGCCTTTTTTGGGAATCAAGGACTCGATGTCCGTTTCCGGGATCTCGGGTTTAGACGGGGATTGCATGACAAGACGTGAGAGTATCTGTCTGATAAGGCAAGGGGACAAGCACCTCCGCAAGAATATCATGGACGGCCCGAGAGGCTGGCTGAAGTGGATGGACTGGAGACTTGGACTTCCAGCAGCATGCCTTCATTGGCCGTTCTTAAAAAGCCTTTCACAGTGCCCGGCGGCGGAGCGGTTCCATTGGCTGCGTGGAACGCCTGCCTGCTATACTGCCGCGCATCAGCAACCTTCAAAAGTGGGCCTTCTCAAAATGAAAGAGATGATGCATTCCAGTACGGTTGGAAATGCGGCGCGTGTTTGCATGACGGGGCTCCCAGAGCCGGTTAAAAACCAGCGCTCCCAGCAATGAGCTTCGCCCGGCGCGGTGCGGGAGTCCGTAGTGGGAGCCGTGGTTTTTAACCGGCTCTGGGCGTGCTTCTCCGCCGCGTCGAGATTAAACAAGGCGGGTTGGGAGTGGGCCTTCTCCAAATGAAAGTTTATGATGCGCGGGAGTATCATTCGCGCTCAGCCCTATGGGATCTCGAGTGAGGTCCGTCGTTGATCGCCCATTTGCTGAACAAAATCCGTTCCGGGGTGTCTTTCATAGGGCCGCCAGGCTTGCTGCAACTTCTAGGAATTGACGTTGGCAGTCTGCTTCGCTACCCTCGCTGTTTTTGTTTCCCAGACTGTCTCACGTCCATGGCTTCGTGTTCCTTCTCCCCCCGGGCTGTCCGCTTTTTTATCCTCAGCTTCCTCACTCTGGCATTCACCAGTGCTGCGGTGGCGGCACCGAATGCACCGACCAACCTGAGGTGTGCCGTCACCGCCTCGAATGCCTTCACACTGATCTGGGATGATAATTCGACGGATGAAACCAGCTTTGACCTGCTGTACAATGCCAATGGAACGGGGCTTGGCACTTTCGGATTAAGCGCCAGTCCTGGTACGGGAACCATCAGCACGAGCCTTTCAGGCATCTCAGGCACTGCGACGTTTCAAATCCGCGCCAACAATGGTTCGGGTTCGTCATTGTCGAACACTGTCAACGTGACTTTTGCCGCGCTTGGCACCCCTGGCAACCTTCTCAGCAAGGCTCAAGCGGATGGAAGCATGATCTTGATGTGGACGGACAACGCCTATTCGGAAGCGGGTTATTTTGTGGAAATCGGCACTGCTGCCGCCGGTCCCTTTTCGCTGTTGGGCAGCACAAGTGCCAATTTCACGGGAATCATCAGCGCGCTTGCTCCTTCCACGACATACTATTTTCGTGTGAGGGGCTATCAGGGCACGGAAGCGAGTCCCTCGGCGTATTCGGCTTATTCATCCGTTGCATCCGTCACGACGCCAGTGCTCACGCCGCCGACGAGTCTCACGGCCACGGCGGCTTCGGAAGGCACGGTGAATCTGAGCTGGGTGGACAACTCGGAGGTCGAGGGCGGGTATGCGGTGTATTACCGGCTGAGCGGCAGCGGCAGCTACACTCTGTTCAATTATGCCGCCGCGAATGCCACGACCTACGCGGTGACGGGGCTGAGCGCGGGCACTGCGTATGATTTCAAGGTGACCGCCGCGTACCAATCCACGACGGTCATCGAATCGGCCCCAAGCAACACTGCCAGTGCGACGACGAAGGACGGATTCACCAGCGGCACAGCGCCGCCCATCTTTTACAACCAGGCGTTTTCGTATCAGGCGGTGGTCAGCACCGGATCGTCTCGCAGTTCATGGAGCATCACGGGTTTGCCGACAGGCCTGACCTTTAACAGTTCGACGGGTGCAATCACCGGCACGCCCACTGTCACGGGGGCCTTCAACTGTCCCATGTCCGCCACGTTTGCGAACGGCTGGACGGCCAGCAACACGCTGCAACTGCGTGTCATCCGAGCGCCTGCGGCACCGGTCTCCACGACGACGATCGGGACGCAGACGCTGACTGCGAGCGGGAACACTTCTGTGGCGCTGGGGGACAAGTTCGCGGACCCGGACTCCGAATCGGCGGTGCGCATCGTCACGAACCTGGGGACGATGGACTTCATCCTGTACAAATCGGCCACTCCGCAGGCCGTGACGAACTTCCTGAGTTATGTGAATGCAGCGGTGAACAACTACAACGGGGCGGTGTTCCATCGTGCGGTCCCCGGCTTCGTGGCGCAGGGCGGCGCTTTCAAAGTGCAGTCCGCACCGAACAATTTTAGTGTGACGCCGACCAGCCCCTCCCCGACCAACGAACCGGGGATCTCGAACCTGCGGGGGACCGTGGCGATGGCGAAGGTTGGCGGCAATCCGAACAGCGCCACGGACCAGTTCTTCGTGAATCTGGGCAACAACAGCAGCAATCTGGACCGTGACAGCGGCAGCCCGAATGCGAACGGAGGGTTCACCGCGTTCGCGCGCGTGGCGGGGAACGGCATGACGGTGGCCGACGCCATCGGCAACCTGCCAAACGCAACCTACTCCGTGAATCTGGGCGGAACCTCCACGAGCATGGACAACTGGCCGCTGACCTCCGCGAGCGCTGCGATGGACACGACCAAGGTGGTTTCGATCACCTCGGCGGCGGAGGTGGCGGTCCTGAGTTACGCGGTGACAGGAAATACCAGCCCCGCCGTGGCCAGTGCCACGATCAGCGGCACGAACGTGCAGATCAATGCGCTGGCAGGCGGCCAGACCAACGTGACGGTTACTGCGACGGATCTCGATGGCGGCACGGTGTCGCAAACGTTCACCGTCACCGTCAATCAAGCCCCTGTGATCACGAGTTCCCCGCCTCCGGCTGCGCTCGCGAATACGCCTTACAACTTCAGCTACACCACGACCGGATTTCCTGCGCCGACCTTCAGTGTCACTGCGGGAGCGTTGCCGACCGGCTTGATCCTGAGCACGGCAGGGGTGATCTCAGGGACACCGACGGCGGCGGGTACCTTCACGGGAACGGTGACGGCGAGCAATGGCATTGGTGCTGCGGCGACGCAGGATTTTAGCATCACGGTGAATCAAGCCCCTGCCATCACGAGTTCTCCGCCTCCGGCTGCGCTCGCGAATACGCCTTACAACTTCAGCTACACCACGACCGGATTTCCTGCGCCGACCTTCAGTGTCACTGCGGGAGCGTTGCCGACCGGCTTGAGCTTGAGCGCGGCTGGTGTGATCTTAGGGACACCCACGGCAGCCGGCACCTTCACGGGCACGGTGACCGCGAGCAATGGCATTGGCACGGCGGCCACGCAGGATTTCAGCATCACGGTGAATCAAGCGCCTGCATTCACCAATGGGCCGCCGACTGGCACCGGCGTGTTTGGCACGGCCTACACCCCTTTTGCCTACACGGCCAGCGGCACACCTGCACCGACCTTCACGGTGACCTCGGGGGCCTTGCCCACAGGTTTGATCCTGAGCGGGGCAGGGGTGATCTCAGGGACGCCGACGGCGGCGGGAACCTTCACGGGAACGGTGACGGCGAGCAATGGCATTGGCACGGCGGCGACGCAGAATTTTAGCATCGTTATAGACAAAGCGACAGCCGGCCTTGTTTTGAACGGGCTGCTGCAAACGTATGACGGCACCCCGAAGACCGTTTCGGCCACCACCACGCCGTCCGGACTCACGGTGAGCATCACCTATAACGGATCCTCCACAGCGCCCACCAGTCATGGCAGCTATGTCATTGCCGCCAGCATCAACGACGCCAACTACAGCGGCACGGCAAGCGGCACGCTGACCATCAGGGGGCAGTCCGCCGCAAGCTGGCGCACGCAGCACTTCACCCCCACACAGACCACCGCAGGGTGGGCCGCCGATGATGTCGATCCCGATGGCGATGGCTTGAAGAATCTGGCCGAGTACGCGCTCGGCACCAATCCGTGGGTGCGCAATGCCGCTCCCGCTCCGATCGCGGATGCCAATGGTCTGACCTTGACCTTCACGCGCCCCAAAGATTTGCCCGACGTCAGCTATTCAGCGCAATCGACGGACAGCCTTGGATTGTGGAGCCCTATTGCTCTGGAACTTGTGAACGATGGTCCGGTGCAAACCTGGCGTGCCCGCGATTCGCTGGCGACTGGCAACCCGAACCGGCGCTTCATGCGGCTGGTGTTTACGGCTGGCGGAAGTTAGTTCTACTTTGGCAATTTAGCGGGATTGGGGAGCTGGCGGTACGTTGTGAGTGCGGCGGAGCGCCTTGCAGACGCTGCTGGTGGGCGTGGGGTGTGGCGAAGGCGCTGGGTTTGCTTGCCCAACCGGGTTGTATCCTGTACCAGGGTAGCCTCGCTGAGGCTCGGCAACCCTTCGCTATGGTGCGCAGTCCCGTTGGGACTGGGGTCAAGCGGAGTGGGATGACGAAAGACGACGACAACCGGTCCATGGATTCGGTGCCCCTCGATGACTTACCCAAGTCGAATTCAATGGGCTGGTGCAGGCAGCGGGAGCTGAGGTGCACTTCCTGCCCGGCTAGGCAGCCGACCGCAATCCCATCGAGAAGATGTGGAGCAAGAGCAAATCCCTGCTGCGCGGTGCCGATGGCTGAATACCCGAAAATTTGACCAAGCCATCAGTCTGACCTTCTCAAAAATCACCGACAAAGACGAAGGATGGAGATCATGGCTTGATGCCGCGAGTTTGGCGAAAGAAGACACCGCCTATCACTTTTTCGGCTTTTGAAACCAGCCCTTCATTTTACCGAAGAGGCCCTGTTTGGGTTCTGCGGCAGCATTCGGCGGCGGCGGGAGGAGATCGTTGGGCTTGTCTGCACGAGCGGGCAAGGCGCGTGGGACGATATCTTCGGGCATGCTGGCGAACTGTTCGGTTTGAGTATAAGTGCTCATGTGGTCGCCAATTTTTGCCTGTTCCAGCATGTGGTCGGCCGAGTCGGAGAGAATCCGAGGCTGCACAAAGATCATCATCTCACGCCGCTCTTTTTTGATGTTGGTGTTGCCGAAGAGGTGCTTGAGAACGGGGATGCGAACAAGAAATGGGAGACCGCCTTTGTTGTTGGTGTCACGCTCGGTGATGAGGCCTCCGAGCATAGCGGTGGCTTGATCGGGAACGATGAGGCTGTTGTGCATGCCCTGTTCGGAAATGTTGGGGACCTGGTTGCCGCTGATGGTGGTGTAGCCGGAGACATCGTTGTTCTGCTGCTTGAATTCGAGCATGACCTCGTTGTCGTTGAAGATGTGCGCCGTGATGTCGAGCTGAAGACGCACGGGAATGTACTGGGTGGTGGAGGTGAACCCGCCGCCAACCACGCCGCTGGTGTAGCTCTGCCCGGCGATGGCGATCTGCTGGCCGATGTAGATGCTGGCGGACTGGTGGTTCAGAGCGGTGATGGTGGGCTGCTGCAGGACATGGAAGCGTTGTGTGCTTTCGAGGGTCTGCAGGAAGATGTTGAGGTTTTTGTTGATCTGGCCGTAGGCGGTGAGCCCGCCGAGCGCCGCAGGGCCGCCAGCACCGAGAAAGCCGGCGACGTCCTTCAAATTAGCAGGGTTGGCAAAGGCGGTGCCCTGCGTGTTGAGCACGCCGCCAACCAAGCCGTTGTCCCCGACTTTTTTGAGGGACTGAATCCAGTCGAGACCGAAGTTGAAGTTATCGCCGAGCGTGAACTCGCCGATGATGGCGGAGAGCAGGATCTGGCGTGGACGAACGTCCATTTCATCCGCGAGCTCCTCCAGCGCCTTGATTTGATCTGGCGGACCGGTGGCGATGAATTTGGAACTGGCGGAATCGGCGATGACGAAGGTGCTGCCGATCAATATGCTGATGGTTTTTTTGGTGACATCCAATGGCGAGATGTTGCCCGCGCCAAAGGAGTTGCTGGCAGACATCCCGCCGCTGCCCATCCCTGAACTGCCGCCCAATCCTGAGCTGCCACCGAATGCAGAGCTGCCACCGAATCCAGAGCTGGAACCGGAACTGCCAAAGCTGTTGTTGACTGGATTTGTCGGGGTGGAGGATGAGTTCTGCTGGGGGAGGCCGCTGGAGCCGATGTTTTGCGAAGTCCGCTGCAACGCTTTTTCGGCGAGGCTGAGGAAAACGGTGAGGTCGAGGTATTTGAGCCGACGTGAATAATAACGGGAGGAGGGCGATTGCGCGTCCAAGTCCGTGATGAAGCTGTCGATGCGCCGCATGTCGACGGGGCGAGCGACGATGATGAGGCTGTTGGTTCGCTCAATGGCTTCGATGACCGGCTGAAATGCCTCCGGAGTGACGCCTGCTCCGCCGCCCATGGAGGCGGATACTGGAGCGTTTGGAGTGTTTGGAACGGATCCTGGTGCGCCCGGGGGTCTGGCGGCGCCGCTGGATTTCGGTGCGGCAGAACGATTGCCGTCGCCACCGCCCAAGCCTAGCAGGCTGTTGAGCTGCTCCACCACTTTTGCCGCTTCCGCACGCTCAAGCCGGACTGTTTTATGGATGGTTTCCATGGGTGGTGCATCCACCTGCCGGGCCAGTTCCAGATAAGCGCGGATGGTCTGCGAGGCCTCGGTGATGATCAACGACTGGCCGTTGGCCACGGCCAGGATTTTTCCATATGGATGCAGGGGGATGAGCTGCTGAAAGGCGGTGGAGGCCTCCTCCGCCTGGAGGTAGTTGAGCTGAATGACATGGGTGACGACCTGGTCGTTGGTCGGCAGATCTTCTGAGCGCAGCACAAGCGGCACGCCCTGGGTGGAGGGACTGGTGCCCTGTTCGGCAGCGATGAGTTTGAACAGGTTGTCCCCGCTGGGAACGAGCACATAGCCGTGCATGAGCAGCCCTTTTTCGATGATGGTGCGGTATTCTTCGTCGCTGAACTCACCCGGGACTTCAATGGTGACAGTGGCGTTTTCCAGACCACGGTCCTTGAGAACGCGGCGTCCAGTCACCCGGAAATACTCTCCAATCACCTCAGAGAGCGGGGTGGCGGTGAAGCCGATGATGTTTTTGCCGGAGGACGGAGGTGGTGTGGTGGGAGGCGGAGCGGGAACGGCGGCGGGCGGGGGCAGCGGAGCGGGAAATGGAGCTGATGTGCGCCCAGGTGCCGGCACGGTGATTTGCGGAGGCGTGGATGAGGGAGGATTTACAGGCGCACCCAAGCGCGGGCGGTTGCGCGTCGGGGGGATGGGGGCGTTTTGCGCCGCCAGGAATCCAGGAACCATGCCTGTCAAGGCAGTGCAAAGCAGAACCAATTTGCAGAAAAATTTCATGGGGGAGGCGGAGGCAGATGATTACTGCGAGATGACTGGGGAATTGAGAGACGGGCTAATCAGCCTGCGGCGTACTGGAACAGGGGGAGAGCCTTGCATAACAGCAGATTGTGACACAAGCGGTGAGGAGGGGGGCGGATTTACCGCATTGAGGGTGCCTGGAAGTGTGCCTGGAGGCGGAACGAAGCCTGGCCGGCCTAGATTTACGGGAGTATTCGCCTGCGCGGTGGCCGGTGCGTTGGCTGGAGCGGCACCCGGAGCAGAGCCCCTGCCTGGCTGAGAGGGATTTTGTGGTGTCGGAAATTTCAACTGGGTGCCGGGCTGCTGATGGGACGGCTGCATTGAAGGAGCCTTGGTCGTCTCGGCGGCGGCCATCTGTTTGACGTAGCTGTCGTTGTAACGGATGGCGGCTGTTTCCGTGCCGAGCGTGACTTGGGCCACCAGGTCCTTGCGACTGGCACCCAATTTGACACTGCTGAGCTTCATGCCGTTGGAAGCTGGCTGGCCCTGCCTGAGGCTGGTGCGTTCGTTCGTTTTCGTATTGACGATGATGATCGTGGGATCGGCAGAGTCGCCAAAGTAGGTGCCGATGGTGAGATCTGCTGCGAAGGAGGCTTGCTCCGCGACGGGAGCCACTGTTTTCAAGGTGAACGGATTCTTGTTCCAGCCAGCCTCGTAGCGTTGCACGTCATGAGGGACGGGCGGCTGGAAGATCAGTGCTTCCTGCTGCGCGTATGCCCGGAAGGCCATCAGCAGCAGAAGGATCATCAGGCCTCCAGGTTTCATGAGCCAGCACCCTCCGGGGATGGTTCCTGCGCCACGGCGGGTGCATGAAGCTGGCTGATGTGCAGGATGGCAACGACGTCTGCCGGATTGGCGGCATCCGGCGTGATCTTCACCTGGGGGACCACCCTGAAAGATGCGGGAGCAAGCAGGCCGTGCATCCAGCGGAAAACGGAAGGCAGCGGACCTCTGATGGTAAGCGTGACTCCCACCTCACGGTAAAAGGCTGCGGTCACCGGCTCATGCAGCTGTTTCTTCTGCACTGTCAGTCCGTTTGTGGCGGCAGTGGCCAGCAGCGTTTCGAGCAGTTGCTCACTGGCCTGGTTTTCACTGGTCATCGCCGGCTGCGTCTCCTGCAGCCAGTTCAGGCGCTGCCTCCACATTTCGACTTCGGTGAGCATCGACTGCATTTCCATCTGCCGCAGTTCGAGGGCTTGTTCACGCCGTTCAATCGCATGCTGCTTGCGCAGGAGACGCTGTGACAGGAGAGCACCACCGCACAGTGCGGCGAGCACGCCAAGAATCATGAGCAGCCTGAGTTCACTGGCCTTCATTCACAAGTCCTCCATTGAATCTTCCTTCGGCGCGAAATTCCGCGCGATTGTCTTCACGAATGGTCGGGAAAGGGATATTCCAGGTATAGCGCTGGAGTGGTATGCACGCGGCCAGCTGGCTTTTGAAGGCGATCGCCTGATTTACCGTCGTGGCCTCACCACTGACGATGAGCCTGTCGCCGTCGATCTGAAATTCCTTCAGCCGGATGCCTTCCGGAGGGAGCAGCGAGACGATCTGATGAAACAGCTCCACCGGATACAAATCCGGATTGATCGCGGCCTCCATCTCCTGCCAGCGGTTCTGCGCCTCGCGCACGAGATCGATTTCCGGCTGAGCGTTGCTCATGACGACATCCGCATGATCCAACTGCGATGTGCGCCATTGCAAGCGCAGCCACCAGGCACCGAAAAAGCAGAGATAAACCAGTGCTGCGGCGGCCAGGATGAGCATCTGGCTCTGGCGGCGCTTTTGCTGCTGCCGCCGCACGGCCACCTGTACCGGAAGCAGGCCGCTGGACTCCGCAGGAGGGCGCGGGTCAGGACGCTTCTCCTTGAGGATGGAGGCAGCTTCAAACAGGCAGGCGAGCTGCGGGGCGAAATCGGTTTCACAGTGCGTCCACACGTGGATGGTGTCCACCTGAGCAAAGTTGATGAAGCCGTGTGTTTGCAACGTGGCGCACATGTCACGAATTTCAAAGGCCGCGTCCACATCCAGACTGCGAGCCGTCAGCACTCCAAGATGCAGCAGTTTAGCTTCATGGGTGAAGGCCACGACATGGCGGCCCAGCTCCTTCCACAGGGCTATGCCATTGTCAGGCAGCGGGAGCATGCGGACGCTGGGCTCAAACCGGCCATGAACGCACTGTTCCCAGTCGGAAAATTCCTCGGCCAGCGCCAGAGTGCCCACCAGAGCCTGCCTGCCCTTTTGCAGCACCGGCCAGTTGAGCCACAGGCGCGAACCGCTTTCGTTTTTCATCCCCAGACCTTCCCAGCGAAGATCCACCGTTTCATTGAGTGCCTCCTGAGTCAGAGACCAGAAGGGTGCGCTGTCAAAGGCGAGTGCCTCGATCCCCATCAGACCGTCGTGGGCAGCATGCTCTACGGGCATCCAAACACCATCGGCGCCGCACTGCCATGCTTCACGAGATTCCTCTCCCGGAAAGCTGAGTGACTGCTGCGATGGACGTTGAAAAGTCATAAATTTCAAAGCCGATGTGCTCCTTCCACGGGAAATTCGCGCCACTCGGCGATGCGTGGCACGCCGCCATTCTTGTTCATGATGACCGCGATGCCGCAGCGTGAATCTCCTGCGGTGCCGATGCTTTCAATGCGCAGTGTTGCTCCTTGAAGCGTGAGCAAGGGGGTAATGTCCGCACCCTGTTGTCCGACAATGCCAAGCAGCGAGAGTGCCTCATTCAGACTTTGGAGCGGCTGGTCATCCTCGGTCTGCTGCAGACCATCCGGACCATTGCGCAGCTGCACCAGCCGGCTGGCATTCTCCAGTGAAGCTCCTGTCGCCGCAGCCAGCACTTCGGCAGAGGCCATGTTCACATCCAACTGGCCGGTGCCCCGGAGCGTGAAAAAGGAGCGCCAGTCTGGTCTTGCCGCCTGGATTTCGTCTGCACGTGCCACCAGATCCACTTCATTGAGGCTGCTGAATTTGCGATTAAACGGCCGGTCTGAATATCCAAGATGATCGTAATCCAGCTTTTCCGCACTGTCCGGCCTACGTTTCAAATCGTCGGCGTCCGTCCAGTCCATCAGCGTTGCCACGATGCCCTGAGCATCGGCCGCCGAGATACCCCAAGATTTCAACATCCGCTCGAGAACGGGAAGATGCTGGTCCGTGAGCAATGCATTGAGATTCAACCGGGATTCTTCGGTGCCAAGCAGGACTTCAAAGCGCTCCACGCCGGAAACACTCCGCCGCAGCAGTGGATCCCCAACCCTGATTTGAGGATGGGCTGCCACAGCCACTCCCATTTCCGCAAGCTGGCGGGCGCGTATCATGCCGTATCTTGCCTGCTGCATTTCGCCATGCTGCTGTGAAACGGACACTGCCATGATGATTAAAAACGAGAGCATTGCCACCAGGCACAACACAGCCAGCAAGACCGAGCCGGCGCTTGTCGGAGTGCGGCGGTTTTGAAGATGGTACGTCACCAATTGCGAGTTGTGGTTTTGAGCTTTAATAATGCATGCGGATTGGTGGATTTTTCGCACGGATGATTTTGGGTCATCATTACCGTCCGGAGGGGCTTCAAGGGGGGCATTATCGCATATGACTAACACAAAAGCTAGATGCTATCGGGACCTTGGAAAGCTGCAATCATGAAATGCACCTCCGATACAACCCATAGCGCGGGACGTAACAGTCTATCTGGAGCCATAAAATCAGGGCATGTTCCTCCTTCGGCGGGCTTCGCAGCTCGGTTTTTGAACCTTCCTATTTTGGGAAGCCATGCCATGAGTTCTTCACATTCAACGTTTTTGACACTTGCGGCTGCGGATTGTTCATGCCCTGACGACGCTTTTGACGGAGCAAAGAAAAACCTAGGTCTTATCTTAAGAAACTCCTCAACGCATTGCCCGGCAGACGAAGACCGAGCGCAAGCTCCTGGAAAGTTCCTCCTGAATGGGCAACGCAGCTGGTCAGCGCGTGCGCAAACGGGGGCACGGTTTACTTCCCGGATGGGGCTGGCGCGTTTATAAGGCAGCACTTCCTGGGAAGCACGCGCTATCGCTTCGTTATTCGTTCTACGGGATTTGCAGGACGGGCGGCAGCCCTTCGCTGCCGAAAGGCTCGTTCATTGAGTGATGACTTTCACACGGAAGAAGCGTGCGTCCTGGCCATTGATCTGCGCTGGGTAGGGCACGGTCACCGCTTCCATTTCTCCATCGTTGCCAATGGACACGGGGGTGTCCGTGGAAGGCTGCCAGAAGGTGAGATTGGCGCTGAACTCGACGGTATAAACGAGTCCGGCGGAGAGGTAGTCCATCCGACGTCCAAAGACAGCCAGATGATCGGGGCCGGAGATCAGAACGCCCGGGGTGCCGCGCTTGGAGAGCGCGCCACCCGTGACGCTGAGGATGCCGGACGAGCGCTGGGTTGGATTGGTACCGAAGGCCCATTCGAGGAGGTTGGGAATACCATCGCCATCGCTGTCTTGCTGCGCGCCTGAGCTGCCGTTTGCGATCCCGGTGGTCAGGACCCAGTCTTGATAGGGGGTGCGACGGGTGACCGTGAGTGTGTAGGTCTTGGTGGTGACTCCATCCTGCGCAGTCACGAGGATGGCCAGAGGGTTGGTGCCGACCGTCAGAGGGAGGGTTGGACTGGCAGCGCCATTTACGGTGAAGCTGGCATGCGCCTCCGCCACCACGGGGGTGAGGGTGATGCTGGAAGTGGCGTTGGAAACTTCCGAAGCATAGCTGGTGGTGGCTGGGGCGAAGGCAGGCGTGAGGGTGCCTCCGGCAAAGGAGAGGGAGGCAAGATCGGCGTTGGTGCTGAGCGTGGTGAAGACCACGTCGTCACCATTGGTGGTGCCTAGTGTGCTGGTGGCAGCGGCGAGGAAATGGTAGGTTGTGCCAGGGGTGAGGCCGGTGAGGGTGGTGGTCATGTTTTGCGGGACGACGTCGTGATCACCATTGAGAGCGAAGGCCACATTGGTGCCGTAGCTGGTGGTTGTGCCGTATTTGAACTGCGCGGTGCTGGTGGTGCCGTCTGGATTGACAATGGCGTTGAGCGTGGCGGTGGTGGTGCCGACTGAGGTGGCGGCGAGAGTGGTGACATCTGGCGCAGTGGCATTGATGAGGACATGGCTGATGTCGGACGACTGCCACGCACTGTCCCCGGGCTGATAGGCGATGACGCAGACGGTGCCGGCGGAGTTTACGGTGAGCTGATCGCCCACCAGAGTGGCGGGCCCGGTGACGATGTAGCTGGAGGGCAGGACGCTGGTCGTTGTGGTGCTGAGGGTGATGGTGTTGCCAACGGTCACCGTGGATGGCGGCGTGAAGGTGAGGCTTTGGGGGGAGTTCAGGCCTGGCACAGCGAGGGTCGGCACCCAGAGATTACGTCCCGCAAAGGCGCTTTGACCGGAGGAGTTCTGGCCAGCAGTCCAGAGGGTGCGGTCGATGGCAAAAATCAGGCTGTGGGTCGCAAAGGCCTGCGCGGGCAGGGTGCTCCACAGGGTGCCGGTACCGATACGCGCCGGGCTGAAGTTGGTGGTGACCGTGCCATTGCCAAGCTGACCCACCGCATTGCTGCCCCAGGCATAAAGGCTGCCATCACTGGTGGTGGCCAGCGAGTGTGCCGTCCCGGCGGCAATGCTGGCCCAGTTGGTGGCAGTGCCGATTTGAAGCGGTGACGTGCGCTGCGTGAGGGTGCCATCCCCCAGCTGAGCGTTACTGTTCAATCCCCAGGCCCAGAGGGTGTGATTGGTTTTGAGTGCGAGGACATGCGTGTTGCCAGCGGCGAGCGTGGCCCAGTCCGTGGCGACGCCGACTTGCGTGGGCCGAACGACGGTGGTGGTGGTGCCGTTGCCGAGCTGGCCGTTGGAGTTGCTGCCCCAGGTGAAGAGCGAGCCGTCGGTTTTCAAACCTGCGGCGAAGGAGGTCGAGGAGCTCGCGGAGCCAGCGACCATGCGCCAGTTGGTGTCGGTGCCGATCTGGATGGGGAAGTTGCGCTGAGTGGTGGTGCCGTCACCCAGCTGGCTGAGACCGTTCGCGCCCCAGGCCCAGAGCGTACCGTTGGTCTTGATGGCATAGGTGCAGTTGTTGGCGTCAAAGATGAAGTTCCAGTCCGCATCCGTGCCGATCTGGATCAGCGACGAGCGGGTGGTAATGGTGCCGTCACCGAGCTGGCCGCTGCCGTTGTTGCCGCAGGCCCAAAGGGTGTGGTCGCTGCGAATGGCATGCATGGAGCTGTTGGCGGAGGAAACGCTGAGCCAGGTGAAGCCCGTGCCCATTTGCACCGGAGTCGGATGCTGGCTGGAATCGGTCGCGCCGAGACCCAGCTGTCCCGAGGAATTGCCACCGATGCCCCAGAGGGTGCCGTCCGGTCTGATGAAGTAGGTATTGTTGGTGCTGCCCACCGCGCTGGAGACCGCGCCCAACTGCTGCGAGAGCGGCAGGAGCGAACGCATGACCACGCCGTGTATGTTATTGGTGTTGGTGCCCCAGCTGTAAACCGAACCATCCGAGGTCGCGGCGTGGGAGACGCTCACACCGCCAGTAACGGCCGCCCAATTGGACGCGGTACCAACCTGGAGGGGAGTGTTGGCGCGGGCCGCGTTGTCTGCGAAACCCTGGCCGAGCTGACCCAGCGTGTTGGCGCCCCAGGTCCACAGCGTTCCATTCGTTTTTCTCACGATGCAGTGACTGCTGCCAGCGGCGAGAGTGGCTCCGGACCAGTCCGTTGTGCCGCTGATCACGACCGGGGCGGAGCGCTGAGTCAGCGTGTTGTCCCCGACTTGTCCACTTGAGTTAAGTCCCCACGCATTGAGCGTGCCGGTGGTCAGCGTCGCAAAGCCGCCGTTCGAATGGGCGGCGACGCTTTGCCAGGTGGTGCCGGTACCGATTTGGACGGGGGCCAGTCGTGTGGTGGCAGAACCGTCGCCGAGCTGGTTGTTGGTGTTGAGACCCCAGGCCCAGAGTTTGCCAAGGGTGTCGATGGCGAAGGTGAAGTCGCCGCCCGCGCTCAAGGTCTGGCCGCTGATGGACCAGGTGGAGGCCGTGCCGATGCGAGTGGGGGTGGAATAGGTGGTGGTGAGGGTGCTGTTCTGGCCGACCTGGCCGTTGGAGTTGCCACCCCAGGCCCAGAGAGTGCCATCGTTTGCCACAGCCACGGTGTGGGTGGCTCCGGCAGAGACGAGGGACCAAACCTTGGTGACGCCGAGCTGTGCCAGGGTGCCGATCTGAACGGGGCTGGAGCGTTGAGAGAACGACGAGTCGCCGACCTGTCCGCTGGTGTTCAGGCCCCAGGCGTACATCGTGCCATCACTGCGGAGGGCCACGACATGGGAGGTGCCGCAGCTTACGCTGGACCAGTTGGTGGCAGTGCCGACCTGAACCGGCGTGCGCCGGGAGGAGGTGGTGGTATCGCCGAGCTGTCCGTTTGAGTTGATGCCCCAAGCCCAGAGCGTGCCATCACTGCGGATGCCGAGCGTGAAGTCATTGGCCTTGCTGCTGCTGAGCTGCACAAAGCCGGGCGCTGTCTGGACGATGAAGGATTGATACACTGGCAGGGCAGCACCGATACTCCCGCCGTTGCCGGTCTGCGTGGCTTTGACGGTGACCACACCCGGGGTGCCGGTGAGGGAGACGGTGCTGCCTGCGAGCGTCGCTGAAGCGGAGCCGGCCACGATTTGATAATTGACGGTCAGACCGCTGGTGGAAGTGGCGCCGAGCGCGAAGGCGGCATCCGTGGTGCGCTTCAGGCCGACAGTGGGGAAGGCGATGACCTGGGTCGTGGCGGTGAGGGTGATGTCATTGCCATCGCCGCCGATGTAGCTGATCTGGAAGAGATAGGACTGGGCATTGAACGTCGCGGTGACGGCGCTGCCTTCCGGCAGGCTGGCGAAGGTGCCGCTGATGGGGCTGCTGCCGGTGTTGTTGACGAGTTTCAAGACAGTGCCATTTGCCGGAGCGAAGCCGAGAGTGAGGGTCAGGGGCAGGCCGCTGGCGCTGAAGCTGTCGATGGTGACGGGCACATCACTTGCGCTGTTGAAGGTACCCGTATTGGAGGTGGAGAAAGAGCGGTCCGGACCTGGGAACACACCGCCCGAGGTCACTGCAACCATGCGGCAGTGATAAGTGAGGAAGGGCTGCACGACGATGCCTGCCGCCCTGGCAAGCTGGGTGTTCCCCGCGCTGAAAGCTTGAGGTGTGGTGGTGGTGCCGTAGCTGGTGGTCAGTCCATATTCGAAGCAGGTGGTGCCAGAGTATTCCTCGCCAACGATCGAGCCGTTCAAGGTGGCGCTGTAGGCGAGCACATTGGTGGCGGGCAGCGCGAGTGCGGCAGGTGTGGGATGGACGCGGAAAATGCCGGAGCTGGTCTGGCCGTAGAGATAGCCGTCATTTGCATTCAGCAGACCATTGGCCGCTGCGATGCCGTCGTGACGGCCGGTGAACGAATACAAGCTCTGCACGCTGCCATCTGTGCCGACCCGGAAGAGGGTGCCCTGGTTGTAAAGACCGCCGCTGGACGTCACGCCGTAGAAATGACCGTCGGGTCCGACGAAGAGGCCGTTGCTCGGTGTGGAGCCGAGCAGGGCTCCGGTGGTGCCGGTGAAGCTGGCGAGGTTGGTGAACCCACCTGCCAAGGTCACTTTGAAAACGGTTCCCAGGTTCGCCGTGCCGCCGGTGCTGGTCACGCCATAGAGTGCGTTGTCAGGTCCCTGAACCATGGCACCGAGAGGGCTGGAACCCAGCACACCGCCAATAACGTTGTTAAAGTTGACGAGGTTGGTGAAGGCACCCGCAGGCGTGATCTTGAAGACGGTGCCCAGACCGCCGCCGGTGCCGCCTGTGGTGGTCGTGCCGTAGTGGTTGCCGTCGTTGGCCAGCAGCAGGGGGCCCTGAGGATTGGAGCCGAGCACTGAGCCGGTGGTGCCGGTGAAAACCGCCGCCTGGGTCATCAGGCCCGCCGAGGTGATGGTGAAAACCTGGCCGAAGTTGGACGAGCTGCCCCCCGAATTGGTCGTCCCCCAGTACTTGCCGTCTGAACCCTGGATCAACGCCGCCTGCGGGCTGGAGCCCGGGGCCGTGCCGGTGCTGCCGGTGAAGTTGAGCAGCGTGGTCACCACGCCTGACTGACTTGCCTTGAAAACAGAGCCGAAGTTGGTGGCGCCGCCAGCGGAACTGGTGCCGTAGAAGAATCCGTCACTGCCGAGGAGCAAGCCGCCGCGGGATGTGATGGCGCTGGTGCCGGAGACCGGAGGGAGCTGGGAAAGGATGGCAGGGGCACCGTCAATGGAAGCATTGAAGAAGGTGCCGTAGCCAAGAGCCGTGCCGCCGCCAGTGGTGGTGCCAAAGAAGGTGCCCTCGCTTCCCTGCACGAGTTTGCTGAAAACGGGTGGCGAGTTCAAGTTCACCAAGGTGGTCAGCAAGCCAATGGTGGAGACTTTGAACAGGGTGCCTTGATTGAACAGGCCGCCACTGCTGGTGGCACCGTAGAGAGTGCCATCCACTCCGGCCACCAATGACCCCTGCGGTGCGGTGCCCGGTGCGGTGCCGGTGGTGCCGGTGAAATTGACCAAAGTGGTGAGCACCCCGGCTGGAGTCATCTGGAAGAAAGTGCCATTGCCACCTGCGGTGCCGCCGGCGGTCGTGGTGCCGTAAAAATTTCCGTCGCTCAGCTGAACCAGCGCGCCTTTGGGGCTGGATCCCAAGGCCGGAGCCACTGTGCCTGAGAACTGCACGAGGGTGGTGAAGGTGCCGGTGGGAGTGCAGACAAAGACTGTGCCGAGATTCAAGGTGCCCCCGGTCGCGGTGGTGCCGTAGAGATTGCCGTCGATGCCTTGAACGAGCGTGCAATTGGGGCCGGTGCCCAGCGCGGCTCCGGTGGCGCCGGTGAAGTTCACCAAAGTCGTCAGCACCCCTGCAGGCGTCATCTTGAAGATGGTGCCATTTCCGCCGCCTGAGCCGCCCGAGTTGGTGACGCCGTAGAAGTTGCCGTCATTGGCCAGCAAGAGTCCGCGCGGACTTGTTCCCAGATTAGCGCCTGAGGTGCCGGTGAAATTGACCAGCGTGGTCAGCACACCTGCGGGTGTCATCATGAAGACGGTGCCGTTGCCGCTTGATGTGCCGCCTGCGGTGGTGGTGCCGTAGAAGTTGCCATCGAGACCGAGGGTCAGCTTGGAGACTGAACCGGAACCGAGCGCCACACCGGAGCTGCCGGTGAAGTTCACCAGGGTGGTGCGTGTGCCATCCGGAGTCAGTCTGAAAATGGTGCCTGAATTTGTGGTGCCGCCGGTGTTTGTGGTGCCGTAAAGATTGCCATCGGGGCCTTGAATGAGCGCCCCCTGAGGGCCGTTGCCATCGACGCCACTGTTGGCGGTACCGTAGAAGTCTGTGAGCTTTGTCATGGTGCCGCCCTGGGACATCTTGAAGGCGGTCCCGACATTGATGGAGCCACCTGTGCTCGTCGTGCCGTAGAAGTAGCCGTCATTGGCCAGGGTGAGACCACTCTGTGGCGATGTGCCGGTCACGACATAATGGAACGTGGGTTCGACGATGGCGGTGGGCTGAGGGGTGAGGGTGGTGATGACCTGATCGTCCCCATAGGTGATGCCAAAACTGTTTTGAGCCACCAGGCGGATGTGGAAGACCGTGCCTGGGGTGATGCCTTCACCAATGGTCACGGAGACAGGCAGCATCGCGACGCCGCTGGAGAGGTTTTGCGGGCCATCGGGCTCGGTCTCGGGATCGAGAGTGATGGGTACGCTCTCCATGACCTGTGGCACGGTGAAGTCATCGTAGGCGGTGGTTTCGCCGTATTCGAACCAGTAGTTGGTCAGACTGCCGAGAGGATTAATGTAACCGTCCACGGTGATGCCGTTTTGAGCGGTGCCGGTCCATGAACCGGTGATCACGATGGGAGGGCCCTGGGTGGCAAAGGTTTGATCCTGGGAGTAATAAGTGCCCTGGGCGGTGATGGTGACCAGCCGGTAGTGGTAGATTTGTCCACCAATGAGGCCGCTGAGGCTTGCGCTCACATCCATGGCGGTGGTGCCTGCGGCGAGGTTCTGTCCGGCCGACTGCGTGCCATAGCTGGTGGAGAGACCCCACTCGAAATAGGCTGTCGCCGAGTCGAGGTTTGGAATCACACTGGCCGTGAGGGTGGCGCTGGTGCTGGAGCTGACGATGGCATCTGGCAGATCTTGAACCGCAGGCTGCTGGTGCACCCGGTAGATGGCACCTGCATTGGCGCCATAAAGATAACCGTCCGCACCGAGCACGAGGCGGTAGTCCAGAGACAAGCTGCCGGAGGCTGTGGCCACACCGCCGTCCGCACTTGAACCAAAAGCATACAAGGACTGTGCCATGCCGCTGGGATGGACACGGTAGACCGTTCCCATGGAGTAAGCAGCGGAAAAGCCGGTGGTGCCGTAGAACCAACCGTCGGGTGCCTGCAGCAGCATGGAGGAGGGAGAACTGCCCGGCATCGTGCCCGTCGCGCCGGTAAAGGCGACGAGCGAGGTGAAGACTCCGGCTTTGGTGCAGGAATAAACGGTGCCCGCACCGCTGACGCCGCCGCCCGTGGTGGTGCCGTACAAAATGCCATCGCTGCCAAAGACGAGGTTTGAGGCGGGAGTGGAGCCAGGTGCCGCGCCTGCAGTGCCGGTGAAGTTCACCAGGGTGGTCAGAACGCCAGCCGTCGTGAATGAATAGACAGTGCCGGAACTGCCGGTGCCGCCGCCGGTCGTCGTGCCGTAGAGAACGCCATCACTGCCGAGAACGAGGTTGGTATTGGGGCTGCTGCCCAGCACGGCCCCGGTCGTGCCGGTGAAGGCGATGAGTGAGGTCACGGCACCGGTTGCGACATTGACACGGAAAATCGTGCCAAAGCCTCCAGCGCCCCCACCCGAAGTGGTGCCGTAGAGATTGCCATCAGGCGCGAGCACGAGGCGGGTTTGTGGAGATGAGCCGAGCAGGGCGCCCGTGGTGCCGGAGAAGACTCCGAGTGCGGTATAGGTTCCGGTGGGAGTCAATTTGAAAACGACGCCAGAGCTGTTGGTGCCGCCACCGGAGGTGACACCGTAGTAGTTGCCGTCCCCGCCTGGAGTGAGATGCGCACTGGGGGCAGAGCCCTGAATGCCGGAGGTTCCGCCGAAGGTCGCCAGAGTGGTCAGCGAGCCGGCCGTGGTGAGCTTGAACGCTGAACCGTTGGTGCTGATGATGCCGGTGGGATTGGTGCCGTACAAATTATTGTCGGTGCCGACAATGAGAGTGTTGGGATTGGTGGCGCCTGAAGAGCCGGAGAAACTGGTCAGTGTGGTCAGCGTGCTCGGGGTCACGAACTTGATGACGCTGCCGTATTGATTGGTGCCTCCCTGCGTCGTGGTGGCGTAGAGGTTGTTGTCGCTGTGTTTGATGAGGTTGCGATAGGTGGGCGGCATCAACTGGAAGGATGCCAGGATGCTGAAAACGCCGGGGTTTGGGATCAGCTTGAACACACCTCCGCGTGTCGCGCCGACGTTGGCGGCGTTGCCAGAAAGGGTGCCGTAGAAATTGCCGTCTGCGCTTACGAACGTCATGCCACCGATCGGAGTTGACGGCCCGTCCGTGGAGGCAAATGACTTGAGGTTGGTAAACACACCCGCCGTGGTGATGGTGAAGAGAGAGCCATACGTCGTTCCGGCCGAGGCGGTGCCGTAGAGCGTCACGCCATCGGCCGCGAACACCAGCGGTGAAACACAGGTGCCGCCGATCACGAGGCCGGAGGCCCCGGTGAAACTTTGCAGCGTGGTCAGCACGCCTGCGGTGGTGCATTTGAAGATGGTGCCGTTGGCATTCGCGCCGCTGGTGGATGTGGTGCCATAGAGCGTGCCGTCCGAGCCCTGCACCAGCGCACCCAGCGGGGTGGATCCGATTGCCACACCGGTGGTTCCAGTAAAGGCAACGAGGGTTGTGAAGGTGCCGCTGGTCGTCATTTTGAACAAGGTGCCAAAGCCACCCGCACCGCCACCGCCGGTGACGCCGTAGAGATTGCCATCGCTGCCTTGAATCATCGCCGCCTGACAGTTTGAGCCGAGCACCGCTCCCGTGGTGCCGGTGAAGTTGTTGAGGACGGTGAGCACGCCAGCGGGGGTCACGCGGAACAGGGTGCCATTGGTGGATGCTCCTGAAGCCGTGGTCGAACCATAAAAGTTCCCGTCGGAAGCCTGCACCAGCGGCGCTTTTGGCACGGAGCCCATGTTTGGACTAGCCGAGCTGAGGCTGACGAGGGTGGTGAGCACGCCTGCCGGGGTCATTTTGAAGATGGTGCCCAGATTGTTGGCTCCGCCAGCGGTGGTGGTGCCGTAGAAATTGCCATCGCTGCCGAGGCAGAGGCCCGCCTGCGGTGCGGCACCGTTGACACCGTAGAAATTCACCAAGGTGGTGACCACTCCGGCGGTGGTGATTTTGAACACTGACCCCTGATTGTTGAGGCCGCCGGTCTGGCAGGTGCCGTAGAGCGCACCATCGGCACCCAGGACGAGTGTGGAGAGGGGCTTGTTGCCAACGATGTTCGCCTTGGAACTGAGCGTCTCCACGATGTTCACGATGCCGACAGTGATGGAAACCGTCGCGGCAGGACTGGTGGCGACGCCATTGTTCACGGTGAAGGTGAATGAATCCGGGCCCGTATAGCCGGCGGCAGGCGTGTAGGTCAGATTGGGTGCGGTGCCGGAGAGGGTGCCGTGAGCGGGAGAAGAGGTGGTCGAGAAAGTGAGCGGCAGAGCAGGGATGTTGGGATCGGTGCCCGTCAGCGTAACCGCCGTCGGTGTGTCAGGAGCGACGGTGACCGATTTCGGCGTTGCCACCGGCGGGCCGGCCGCAATCGTCAGGTTGACGGTGGCAGGAGAACTGGTGATGCCATAGAGGTTGGTGGCGGTGAAGGCAAAATTGTCCGTGCCTGAGTAGCCCAGCGCGGGGGTGTAACTCACGCTGGGAGGAATGCCGGAGAGAGTGCCGTGCGAAGGAGGGGTGGAGACCGTGAAGCTGAGCGGCGCGCCAGTGGGCGAGTTGGCGTCCGTGCCGGCCAGGGTGATGGCTTGAGTGGCTCCGAATGCGAGGGACTTGCTCTGCGCGGTCGCAGAGGGCGCCAATCGATTGGCGTTGCCCAAAATATCCACGTCATCAATGTTCCAGCCGGAGTAGGCGAGCGCGCCAGCCTCCACCTGGTAACCCCAGCGCACATAGACCGTGGCCTGATGATCTGCCACTGCCGAGATGTCATAGGTCACCGCCTGCCATGCGGAGTCGGTCACTGCGCCCGTGTCATTGGCATAGACCTGGGTCCACGTGGATCCGTTGTTGGAAACCTCCACCGTTGCGTAAGCCAGAGGCTGGACGTCCGTGTTCAACCAGCGTTGAAATTTCAACTTGGTCTGGGTGGATGTGGTGCAGTTGAAGGCGGTCGTTGTCAGATAAAACGGGCCGCCCGGAGTGGTGGAGTAATTGCCGGACAGATTGACGCCATAGACATTGCTGCCGGTTTTGCCAGCGGTGGGATCTGCAAATCCATTGGGCGGCCCACCGCTGCCCGTCGGCACGCCGTAGGTCCACTCGCCCTGGGTGCTCCAGCCCGGATTGGTGGAGAGCGCCTGCGAGCTGACCTTGGCCTGCACCAGCAGCGAAGCCGAGCGGGTGGTGTTGCCATTGCCGTTGCTGGTATTGGTGAAGGTGATGGTGTCGCTGTAAGCTCCGGCAGAGAGCGCATTGGCCGATGTCGTGTTGATCGATGCGGTGACGTTTGCCGTTGATCCCGCAGCGACCGTACCGCTGGTGGACGAAAGGGTCAGCCAGGAGGCTGTTTTGGCCGCCGTCCAGCTCATGGAAGCAGTGCCAGGATTCTGAATGGTGAAGAGGGCGCTGGAAGGCGCAAAGGCGCCGCCCGCCCCACCCGTCGAGGCCAGAGCCCCTGATGTCACGGACATGGCCGGTGTGCCAGCCACTGACAGCGACACGGCACGGGTGGTGGAGCCGTCTCCAGTCAAGGTGTTGGTGAAAGTGATCGTGTCGGAGTAGCTGCCTGTGGCGAGCGAATTGGCAGCGGAGTTGATCGTCAGCGTGACGGTGGCATTGCCTCCGCCCGGGATGGTGCCGCTGGTAGGTGACAGCGTCAGCCACGATTTAGTGATGGCCCCCGACCATGTCACGCTCGTGTTGCCGGTGTTGGAGATCGTGTAGACGTTTGAAGCGGGCGTGAAGGGGCCGCCGGTGCCGCCCGTTGAAGCAAAGGTGGCTGAGGGCGAGATTGAGATCACGGCCGTGTCGTCATCAATGACAATCAAATTGGCAAAGCCTGACTGATACCCCGAAGCCACGGCGGAGATGCCAATGGCTTGATTGCCGGAGAGGACCGCATCGTTGCCCGGAGTGATGTCAAACGTCGCTGATGTCTGTCCGGCCAGCACCGTGACTGAAGCGGGAACCGTCACCTTCGCAGTGTTGGCCGAGCTCAGGGAGACAACGGTGTCTGCGGCTGCGGCCGTGGGGAGAGTCACGGTGCCGGAACCAGCCACACCATTTTCCGTGACGCTGGCAGGGAGTGTGATGGCAATGGGATTGAGGGTGAAAGAAACCGGGTCTGAGCTGATGCCATTGGCGACCACCACGAGATTGTAAGCGCCGTTTGGCACGGAGCCCGGCACGGTGAACTCAGTCGTCACTGGCAGCGCCCCGGTCACGACGCCGTTGTTGTTCCAGTTGAAGCTGCGAGCGTAGTACACCGACGAGCCAGAGGTCAGACGCACGATGGGGTAGTTCGTCGCATTCTGATTGTCATCGCCGTAGCTCGAGCCTTCGGACCAGCCGTTCAACTGGGTGCCGACAATGTGGAAGGTGCCGTCTGCATTTTGCGAGACGGATGAGATCACCGGTTTGCCCGCCGTGATCGGAGTGCCGTCCGGGGTGTAGCGGTAAATGGTGGAGCTAAAATTTGAATACAAGCAGGTGCCGTCCGGCAGCATGAGCATGGTGCCATAATAAGAAGCATGGTTTTGTGAACCGCCCGGGGTGGGCACGACCGTCCACGTATTGTTCGTATAATCGTATTCATAAAAGGATGTGGGCGAGGGGAAGTGCTGAGCTGAAGTCGGCACCGGAGACACTGCCGCGAGCACTTTGCCATTGGGCAGCATGGCGCACGGCGCATCAGGTGCGCCCTGTGAGGCGGGGATGTCTGCCGCGATCGTCCAGGTTCCATTCGCGGTTGATCCGGAAGGTGTGTAGATGGCACAATGTCCCAGAGAGCCGATGAAAAAGGCCTTGCCATTGGGCAACAACATGGCGCCTCCCGTCTCCGAGCCATAGGGATCGTAAAGCGACACAGGCACCGTCGCATCGGCAATCCAGGTGTTTGAGGCCGGGATGTAGCGTTCGGAGTTGGTGGAGTTGATGTCCACCATCAGTTCGCTCCCGTCTGGCAGGCGAACCCAGGCGGATTCATTGTTGCTGCCGAGACAGGTCGGCCCGGCGGTAAAGGTGTTCGTGGCCGGATCGTAAATTTTGGTGGTCCGGGACACCGACACGACGGCATTCAGCACGCGCCCGTCAGGAATCATGGCGGAATTGGCATCACTGAAACGCACCCCGGGGGAAGGGGTCATGAGCCACTTGTTGGTGAGTGGATTGTAAACCTCAGCTGCAGATCCGCCGGTGCCATACTCTCCGCCAGCCACATAAATGCGGCCGTCCTTGAGCACCTGGGAGGAGAAATAAAGCCGGGAATTGTACATGGATTTCAGGGAAGTCCATGTCCCTGCGGTGTAGCTTCCCTGGGCATTCGGCGTGAGTTTGGCAATCGTGGTGCCCCCGCCATCAAAAATCAGCAGGCTTCCATCCGGCTGAAGCATCATCAAACCGACCCCGGAGGGGGCCGTAGGCAACGTGGACCAGACCCCTGCTGCCATGGCTTGGATCGGCAAAACACATGGCAAAAGGACCCCGATAAATAAAAACAGGTGTTTCAGCATTATGGAGCGGGCTCGAACGCGACCTTGATGGGGAAAATTCATCGGAAAGATGGAGGCTAGCAGGACAGACCAATCCATTTCAATCCTTAATTCATTCTCCTCTAGGTACTATAAAGATAGGTAGGGAAGCGCATTAAATCATGGGCTCAGGCCCGGAGCCGAGGACTGCAATCGGCGCGCTTCCGAGGCCGTCGACCTCGATGAAGCGAGACGGCTAGATAGCTTGCTGGCGACATGCGACAGGAACGTGTTTATTCCAACACGGACAGCTTTACGCCAAAGTTCATGCCGGGGTGACTCCCAAGGTGAAGGCTGACAAACCGATTGGAGAAAGGAGCACGTTCCACATCGTCAGGAAGGGCGACCGCCTGACAGTCACGCTCAACAAAAATCTGATCATCAAGGACGTCCAGCTACCAGGCATACCACGGCAGTGACCGCTGGCCCTGCAGCTGCATCCCGAATTAAATCAGATCAACCCTGTGCGAGCTTGCGGTAGAGCTTTTCCATGGCGGTGGCGCTGCGGCAGGCGATGGCGGCCTGGGCGAGGATGCTGGCGACGTCGAGGCGGGAGATTTTGATGCCTTGCTGGACTTTGTCCCAGGGGGAGGAGCGCATTTTGGCGACGGTTTGGATGCCGAGGAGCAGGGGCAGGGCGGTGGCGTAGCGGAGCTTGCCATGGGTGACGTGCTGGACGTAGAGCAGGCCGCATTCGAGATGCTCGGTGCAGGTTTGCAGCCAGAGGCTCCACTCGGTTTGGATGTCTTCGGGCTGGCAGGGGAGGTAGCAGCGGCCGTCGCGGGTGTCTTCGCCGATGTCGCGGAGGATGTTGATGAGCTGCAGGCCTTTGCCCATGCGTGCGCCCCATTCCTGCATTTGGGCGGTGGTGACGGTGGGATCGAGCGAGCCGGGGAGTTCGGTGGCGCAGAGCTGGGTCCAGAATTCGCCGACGCATCCGGCAACGAGCCAGGCGTACTGGTCGAGCTCTTCGGCGCTGGCGAGGCTGCGCAGGCGGCCATCGGCGGGAAAGCGGCGGATGTCGAGCATCTGGCCGTCGATGATGTGCTCCAGGACGCTCTGGATGGCGGCGAGGGGGACGGGCTGCATGGTGCGCAGCCAGGCGATGCCGTCGGCGAATTTTTCCATGAGGCGGCGCTCGGCGGCGTCGCTCTGCTTGGTGCGGAACTGGGTGGTGAGAGTGCTTGCCAGGCCCTGGGCTTCGCCGGTGCCGCGCACCAGTTCTCGATAGCGTTCGAGGCAGTCGAGCCGCACGGAGGCGCTGACGATGGCGGTGTCGGCGATGGTGTCTGCAGTGCGTGCGAGCAGGTAGGCGAGGGAAATGGGCTCGCGCAGCTCCTTGGGCAGCGCTTTGAGCGTGAGGTAGAACGAACGGGAGACTGCGGCCAGCAGCTGGCCGCCGAGTTCGCGTTCGTGATGTGTTTCGTCGGACATGGTTCTGGATGCTGGATTTTAGATCCTAGATGCTGGATGCTGGATGTCGGAGCAAGCTTTCTCTGCTAGCATCTGGCATCCAGTCCCCAGCATCTAGATTCCAGCCAGTGAAGCATCTCTACGTCCATATTCCTTTCTGCCACCGCATCTGCCCGTACTGCAGCTTTCACAAGCACACGCCGGGCGGGACGGACATGACGGCGTTTGTGGATGCGCTGCTGAGGGAGGCGGAAAAGCAGCCGCTGCGGCCGCAGACGATTTTTTTCGGCGGTGGCACGCCGACGATGCTGAGTGATGTGCATCTGGAGCGGCTGCTGCGCGGGCTGCAGGAGCGGGTGGACATGTCCGAGGTGGCGGAATTCACCATGGAGGCGAATCCGCGCACGGTGACGGCCTCAAAAGCAGCGATCATGCGCGAGATGCAGGTGACGCGGGTGAGCCTGGGGATTCAGGCCTGGGACGATGAGACGCTGAAAACGCTGGGGCGAGACCATGCCCGGGCGGATGCAGAAGCGACCTGGCAGGTGCTGAAAGAGGCGGGGTTTCCGAGCTTGAACCTGGATCTGATGTTTTCGATTCCCGGGCAGAGTGTGGAAACCTGGCGCAAGACGCTGGAGCATTCGATCTCGCTGCAGCCGGACCACATTTCGGCCTACAACCTCAACTACGAGGAGGACACGGATTTTTTCCGCCGGCTCAAAGCAGGGGAGTACCGCGAGGACGAAGGGCGTGATGCGGAGTTTTTCAATCTGGCGATCGACACGCTGGAGGGCGGCGGGTTTGAGCACTACGAGATTTCAAACTACGCGAAGCCGGGGCATCGATCCGTGCACAACGAGGCCTACTGGCTGGGGGAGGATTATCTCGGCATCGGGCCCGGGGCGTTTTCGACGGTGGGCGGGAGGCGCTGGAACAATGTGAAGGACACGCCGCGCTACATGGCGATGACGCTGGCTGGTGAAGAAACGGCGGTGGATGTGGAGGAACTCACGCCAGAACAGCGGCGCACGGAGCGCTTTGGCCTGGAGCTGCGCACTGCACGCGGACTGCCGCTGGAATTGGTTCATGCCGAGTCACGCAAGATGCTCGAGACGCTGCGCGAACAGGGGCTGCTGAGCTATGATGCAGGCCACGTGCGGCTCACGCGGGTGGGCAAGCCGCTGGTGGATCCGATCGCGGTGGCGCTTATGGGGTGAGATCAGCGCGGGAATTTCATGCCCGAACTGATGGCGGTGAAGATCAAAGCGAAGAAGGCGATGATGCCGATGAGGACCATGCAGATGCCAATGAGGGTCATGATGCCGTGAAACTTCCAGTAGCGGCGCTGCTCGGTCAGAGCAGCATCGAGATCCGCAATGGAGCGTGAGGCCATCAGTTTGCCGATGCTGTTGGCGTACTTCCAAAGTTTCAGAGCGGGGTAGATGGTGAGGAAGGCAAACACACCCAGGTAGACCGATGTGCCAATCAGAATGCCAGCAAGGAACGCGGGATTGTTTGCGAACACGGGATTGCCCGCGATTGCAGGATTGCTTTTGAAATCGTTGTTGAACGTGCCGGAGGCGGCGAGCAAGGCGTAGAAGCCGCTCAGGAGCACCAGAAACAGGCCTGCGAGCCAGAAGATCACGGACATGAACCGCACCCATGGCTTGGTGCCAGCGAGCTGGGCGATCGTGCTGGGGGAGACAGCCTCTGCAGCGCTGCTGGTGGCGGAGCCAAAGAGATTGGCGACCGGGGAGGAGTAGGGATTTGAAAGGGGGGATTCCATGGCGGGTGAAAGTGGGAGTATGAGCGCTGGAACCATACCCTGCGTTTACAAATTCTACGAAAATAATTCGCGGGTTGTCAAAACCAAACGAAACCGCTTCATTGATGGCTCATGGCAGAGGCACGCGCGGACACCTTGCAAACAGTCGAACTCGCGGACGGCGTGGAGATTCAACTGCGCGTGGCGGGGCCGGCGGTGCGCAGCATGGCCTATTTGATCGACCTCATCATCCGCATCTGCATCGACATCGTGATGGCGATCTGTGCGCACTGGCTGCTGCTAGGACTGATTGGCGAGGACATGACACGCGGACTGTCCCTGCTGTTTGCGTTTTTCATGGAGTGGTTTTACAACGTGTTTTTTGAGGCGGGTGCGAAAGGGGCGACGCCTGGACAGCGTTTCATGAAACTGCGGGTGATGAGTGTGACCGGCGGGCCGGTGTCTGTGGCGCAGGCGGTGATGAGGAATTTCCTGCGTGTGGTGGATTTCATGCCGGGGCTGTATCTCACGGGTGTCGTGTGCATGCTGTTTACGAAGCGGTTTCAGCGTCTGGGTGATCTGGTGGCCAACACCGTGGTGACGTATGCGGAGGTGCCGCAGTCCATCGCGCCGCATGTGGAAATTCGTGCCGAAAGGCGTGCTCCATCGCAGGTGCTGACGCGGGAGGAGCAGGCGGCGCTGCTGCAGTTTCTGGAGCGTGCGCCGCTGTGGGCGGATGAGCGCCGGATCGAACTGGCCACGCTGGTGCAGCCGCTGACCGAGGCGACCGGAGTGGAAGGACTGCGCCGGCTGTGCGGCATGGCGCTGTGGCTGCAGGCTCCGGAAGACAAAAGCGGCAGTCCGCCACCGCTGAAAGGAGCAGCCATGTTTCGCGCATGACACCGGCCCAGTTTGAAAAGCAGATCGAGCCACGCTGGCAGAAGCTGGAGACGCTGCTGAAAGAAGCGGAGAAGCCACACCCTTCGGATGCGGTGGAGGAACTGCCCGCCACTTTCCGGCAGGTGTGCCATGATCTGAGCGTGGCGCAGCACCGCATGAGCCCGCAGCGCCTGACTCAGCACCTCAATGCGCTGGCGATCCGCAGTTACCGAGTGCTGGAGCGCCACAGCTCCGGGGGATGGGAGGCGTTTGCGCGGCTGCTGGTGGTGGAGTTTCCGCAGGCGGTGCGTGCGGAGTGGAAGCTGTTCTGGTGGTGCACGGCTTTGTTTTATCTGCCAGCGGTGCTGATCGCCGTCATCACGCCGTCACATCCCGAATGGGCGATGTCATTTCTGGGGCCGGACACCATGGTGCAAATCGAGAGCATGTATGGGGAGGCGAGCAAGCCGTCTGATTTTGTGCGTGAAAGCTTCGGCTCCGGCTTTGCGGCGTTTTGCCACTACATTTGGAACAATGTCAGCATCGACTTCAAGATCTTTGCAGGTGGCATTTTGGGTGGTGTGGGTGCGTTGTTTGTCCTGCTGTTTAATTCGCTCTTCTTCGGTGCGGCGGCTGGATACGTGCATTATTCGGGCAATCCGCTGACGCTGTATTCATGGGTGGTCGCGCATGGTGCGCCAGAGATGACGGGCGCGGTGATTTCGGCAATGGCCGGCATGCGCGTGGGCTGGTCGGTGCTGCGCCCCGGCAGAATGGAGCGGCGTACGGCGCTGGTGCTGGCAGGGCGCAAGGCGCTGCCTTTGCTGGTGGGTGCGGCGGTGATGACGAGTATTGCGGCAGTGATTGAAGGATTCTGGTCGCCGATGGATCTGCCGCTCGTGATTAAATTCACCGCCGGAGGCATGTGCTGGCTGCTGGTGGCGGCGTTTCTCCTGCTCAGCGGAAGGAGGCAGACGGATGAAGCTTGAGGACATCACCGTGACGCTGCGGCCACGCCAGCCGTGGGAGGCTGTGGACCTGGGCTGCGCCATGGTGAGGCGTGACTTTGGCCGCATCCTCCTGCTGTGGGTGTGCACGGTAGTGCCGCTGTGGGTGCTGGTGGGGGTGCTGCTGCGTGAATCGCCTGCGCTGATTCCGCTGGCGGTGTGGTGGCTGAAGCCGCTGTATGATCGTGTGCCGCTGTTCTTTCTGAGCCGTGCCGCCTTTGGCGAGCGGCCCGGTTTTCTTGCAACCTGGAAGCAGTGGCCGCGGCTGTGGATGACGAATTTTTTGCCTGCGCTGCTGTGGCGGCGGCTGTCCATGATCCGCAGCTTTGCGCTGCCGGCGCAGATGCTGGAGGGGCTGCGTGGTGCGGCGGTGAAGAGGCGCATCAAGACTCTGGCGATGGATGGGGGAAGCTCGGGGCTTTCGATGACGCTGGCGTTTTCCAACATCGAACTTGCTGCCTGGCTTGGGCTGATGTGGGGGACGTATGGCCTGCTGCCGGAATCCGCGCAGCCTGACTGGGACGGGCTGCTTCAAGCCTTTGATTTCGAGAGCACGATTCCGGATGCTTTTCTCTGGTGGGGTGCGGTCTGTCACATGGTCATCGTCACGTTGCTGGAGCCCTTTTATGTGGGGGCGGGTTTTGCGCTGTATTTGAACTGCCGCACACGCATTGAAGGCTGGGATGTGGAGCTGGCGTTTCGTCGACTGGCCGCGCGGCTGACTTCCGCGACTGTGGCGGTGATCATCGCTGTGCTGATGATTTGTGGTGCTCAGTCTGCCGTGCAGGCGGCTGACGAGAAGGATCCGGCCATCGTCGCACGGGAGGTGCTTCAAGATCCTGACTTTGAAATTCACAGGCTTAAAACTCCGGAATGGGTGAAGGATGAAAAGAAGGACAAGGGCCAAGACAAGGTGGAGGGCAGGGCCAAGGCACAGGGGATGGATTTTTTCGCTGACTTGTTCCAGCTGTTGTTTTGGATGCTGGTGATTGGGGTGGTGAGCTGGCTGATCCTTTATCTGGTGAAGAACCGCCATTTGTTCAGTTCACGTGGTGCGAGCAAGGCGCCGGTGCGGGCGCCGAAGGTGCTGATGGGGATGAACATCACGCGCGAGAGCCTGCCGGAGGACATCGTGGCGGCAGCGCGTGCGGCATGGGCTGCGGGTGACTTCAAGGAGGCGCTGAGTCTGCTGTATCGGGGTTCGCTTTCGTGGCTGGTGATCCGCCGCCGGGTGCCGATCACGGACAGTGACACGGAGGAGGACTGCCTGGTGCAGGTGCTGCAGGCCGGAGATCAAACGGAGGCCGACTACTTCCGCCAGCTGACGGGCGCGTGGGTGCAGGTGGCGTATGCGGTGATGCCGGTGTCAGATGCTGAAATGGGGGCGCTGTGCGAGTGGTGGCCGTTTGTGGAGAAAGGAGGTGTGGCGTGATGCGGCACTTCATTCGTGGATTGCTGATGCTGGCCGTCGTGCTGGCTCTCTGTGCCTGCGGGGATGGCGGCGGCGGTCATTGGGAGGAGGTGGAGAGAGTCACGGGCTACAAGGGCAAGGCGCGGGTGAATCCTTTCCTGGCGGCGGAGCGCCTGCTCAATGAACTGGGGCACAAGGCCCGTGCGGAGAAGTCGCTGGGGAAAATGCCGCCGCATGATGCGGTGATGTTTGTCTCTGGCGAAGGGGGGCTGCCTGAAGGGCGGGCGAAGCAGCTGCTGCGCTGGACCTACAGCGGCGGGCACCTCATTTACTTCCTTGATGGCACTCGTCCGTACAACGATTTTGAAACGCAGTTTGGCGAATTCATTTCCGCCATGCTGCTGGAAGAGCAGAAGGATCCGGTGATGGAACAGCTTGGTGTCGGGGTGCAGAAGCGCTTCCCGATGGAGGAGGTCAAGGACCTGCTGAAAAGCAAGGCGGGCGGGCAGGAGAGCGCCAAGGACGGGGAAGTGGAAAAGGCCTGGAAGGAAAAAGTGAATGAGGTGTCACGTCAGGAGGTTTCATGGAATGGCAGGACCTACCAGCTTGATCTCGGTGGCTACCAGAGCCTGAACCTTAAACGCAGGCTTCTGCCGGGTGAGTTTTCCGCCGGGCCCAAGGACGATGCGCTGGCGCTGCATTTGAGGCATGGGATGGGCATGGTCACGCTGCTGGCTCATGCACGCCCATTCCGCAATCACTGGCTCGGAGACCACGATCACGCGCGCTGGCTGTCCGCGCTCGTCGGGGAGCACGGCTCCAAGGAGGTGCTGTTTGTCGCGGCCTCCACGGGCAGTTTCTTTGGACTGCTGTGGCAGCATGGCTGGATGGCCGTCATCACTCTGGCGTTGTGCCTCGGCTTCTGGCTCTGGCAGCAGATGCCGCGCTTTGGGCCGCTGGCGGAGGTGGAGCTGGACTCGACGCGTCATTTTGCCAGCCACATCGGTGCGCTGGGGGAATTCTTCTGGCGCATGCGGCGCGTGGCGCTGCTGGTGAATTCAGCACGAGATGCGGTGTGGGAGCGTGTGCGAGAGCGGCTGCGATCACTGGATGACGGCAGCTGGCAGATGAACGACGCGCTCGCCCTGGAGATCTCCCGCCGCAGCGGGCTGCCGGTCAAGCGGGTGACCGATGCGTTCGACGTGACGCCGCCGAACAGCGCCCACCAATTTGTGATTCTCATGCGCGATCTTCAGACCATCCGCCGTGCTCTTTAAAACATCACCCACAACTCCATGAATCCGATCCTTCCTGAACCTGACGTCTCCAGTCTCTACGTGCCGCCGCCGTCCGGTGGTTTTGCACCGCCTTCCATGCCGAGGAGCACGGAGATTTTTCGGAAGATCCATGCGGCGGTGAGCCAGGTGTTTGTGGGGCAGGAGGAGGTGCTGTATCAGGTGCTGGCGGCCCTGCTGGCCGGGGGGCATGTGCTGCTGGAAGGGAAGCCGGGCTTGGGCAAAACGCATCTGGTGCTGGCTCTGTCTCACACGTTTGGCGGCAGTTTTCGCCGCATTCAGTTCACGCCTGATCTGATGCCCTCCGATGTCTGCGGGCACACGCTGTTTGACATGAGCAGCAGCACGTTTCGTGTGCGGCGCGGGCCGGTGTTTGCCAATCTGCTGCTGGCGGATGAAATCAACCGTGCGCCTGCCAAGACGCAGTCATCACTGCTGGAGGTGATGCAGGAAACGCAGGTGACGATTGATGGCGAGAGCCACGCGCTGGCGCCGCCGTTCATGACTTTTGCGACGCAGAATCCCATCGAACAAGAAGGGACGTATCCGCTGCCGGAGGCGCAGCTCGACCGCTTCCTGCTCAAGGTGCTGATCGACTACCCGGATGTGGCGAATGAGACGTGGATCGTGAAGGCGGTTTCATCGCGCGCGTCGGGCGGGGGGCTCTCCACGGCGGAGGTGCCGCAGGTCTGCACGCCGCAGGACATTCTGGCCGCGCAAGACGAAGCCGCAGCGGTGCAGGCGGTGGAGCAAGTGGTGGACTATGCGGTGAAAATCGTGCGCGCCACGCGTCAGCACAGCGCGATCTCGCTCGGTGCGGGAACGCGCGGCGCGATCAGTCTGGTGCGCGTGGCCAAATCGTACGCGCTGCTGGAAGGTCGCAGTTTCATCACGCCGGCGGATGTGAAACGCGCGGTGCTGCCTGTGCTGAGGCACCGTGTGCAACTGGCGCCGGAAATCGCGATCAGCGGCCAGAGCGTGGATGACATGCTGAACTCGCTGCTCAAGACCATCGAAGCGCCCCGCGTCTGATTTTCATGCGCCCGACCGCCCTGCTGCTCCGACTTCTCATCGCCTGGTTCGTCCTGGCGGTGGTGGCGTGTGTTTGGGAGGGGGGCATCATTCTCTGGCAAATCGGGGGCGGATTGCTGCTGCTGGCACTGGTGGTGGATGCCTGTACGCTGCCGCGGCGCGGGCGTATTACCGGCCAGCGCTCGCTGCCGGGACGCTTTGCTCTGGGGGTGGGATCTGCGGTGACGCTGACGGTGACGCATGCGACCCGGCGCACGCTGAGGCTGGAGGTGTTCGACGGCATTCCGACGGCGGCGGAGGCGGAAGGGCTGGCGTATCGCGTGAGCATCCCACCGGGTGAGTTTGCGGCGATCTCGTATGAGGCGCGCTTTGTGCGCCGGGGGCAGCATGCGTTCACAGCGGCGCATGTGCTGGTGGATTCGGCCTTTGGCCTGTGGCGGAGGCTTCACTTCATCGCGGGCGAGAGCCAGACGCGCGCCTATCCAAACTATGAGCCGGTGGTGCGCTTTGCCCTGCTGGCGATGGCGAACCGCGTGGAGCAGATGGGCATCATCAAGCGGAAGCGCATGGGTGCCTCGCTGGATTTCCACCAGCTGCGCGACTATCAAGATGGCGATGTGCTTTCACGCATCGACTGGAAGGCGACGTCGCGCCGCTTCATGCTGGTGAGCCGTGACTACGAGGAGACGCGCAACCAGACGATCCTGCTGGTGCCGGACTGCGGCCGGCGCATGCGAGCGCTGGACGGTGGGCTGAGCCAGTTTGACCACTGTCTGAATGCGATGCTGCTCATCGCCTTCATTGCGTTGCGGCAGGGGGATGAAGTGGGGGTGGTGGGCTTTGGCGGGGTGCAGCGCTGGCTGCCACCGGTCAAGGGTGCGCACAGCATGCCGAAGCTGCTCAACCATCTGTATAATTATGAAGCCAGCAGCGAGCCCAGTGATTTCATCGAAGCGGCGGAACGTGTGATGACACTGCAGAAGCGACGCGCTCTGGTGATCATGTTGACCAATTTGCGCAGCGAGGATGGTGCTACACTGGCGGCGGCTGTCGGTGCGATGCAGAAGCGGCATCTGGTGCTGACGGCCACCCTGCGTGAGCAGGAACTGGAACAGCGTGCTGCGGCTCCCATTGAGCATCTGCATGACGCGCTGCAATACGGGGCTCTGACACATTACTTTGGCGAGCGCCGGCAGCTGCTGGAGTCGCTGCGTGCGCGCCGGGTGCTGACGGTGGATGAGTCGGCGCAGATGCTGCCAGTGGCGCTGGCGAACAAGTATCTGGATGTGAAGGCGGGCGGGCTGCTGTGAGGAGTAGAACGTGTTAAGTCATTTTGTTTCCGATCAATTCAGGGAGCGAAAGCGGTTCTCCCTCTCCCTGCCACTGAGAAGCGAAGACGAAGAATTATTTTCTTCGGGGAGAGGGGTGGGATGAGGGGATGACGGATGCCCTTCGCAAGCATGGGATGGCCCCTCACCCTTACCTCTCCCCCAAGTGCGTCTTGGGCGTTGCCCTACTATCGGTGGGGAGAGGGGATCAGCTTCGTGTGCGCGCGACGTTATGTGTCAGTAAGGCTACAAAAGCCTCTGGCGGCGGCGCTTGAGCAGCAGGGAAGAGAGGCCGAGCAGGGAGAGGAAGGCGCGAGATGGTTCAGGGGCCATCGCGGAGAGCATGAGGTCGTGCCCGCCTGTGAGGGCGCCGGTGGAGAAGTTGGCACTGTAGAACATGGCGAAGTCCTGGCCGTCGATGGTCACAAAACCATCTGCGCCCATGCCTGTGTAAATCGCGGCCCAGTCGTTGGTGGAAGTCAGTGTCATGTTGGCAAAGCTGGCATCTCCTTGGATGGCGTTGCCACCTGAATTGACCACGATCCAATAGCGGCTGTCCACGCCGGTGGCGCTGCCTGCGGCCCACGTGCCGGCGATGGTGGCATTTCCCAGACTGAAATTGCCCGTGATGGTGAGGCGGTCTGCCTGCAGGGTGGTGGAGCTGTCGAAATTGACGAAGAGAGTGCTGTGCGTGCTGGAGCCTACGCTGGAGATCAGGCTGAGATCTCCCTGAATGTTCAAGGCGCCCACGCTGGTCGTTGTGCCGCCGGTGATCGTGCCGTTGTTGCCGACGATGATGCCTGCGGCAGCGGTGATGGTTCCTGTGCCACCGATCAAGCCTGAGCCGGTGGTGTTGTTCACGCCACTTGCATTACCCTGACCCACGCGGATGGCGGTGGTGCCGGTCTTTGTCATGGTGCCGTCCACCATGAGCGATCCGGTGGAGCCATTCTCGCGGCCCACGTAGAACTGTCCGGTGGTCTGCTGCACGCTGAAGGTGGCACCCGCACCGATGACCATGCTGCCGTTGCCGCGTTCTCCCACGGTGACATCGGCGGCGGCAGCGGTGAAATTGAGCGTGCCCCCCGTCATGGCGTAGCTGCCTGTGTGAGTGGTGGATGCACCGACGGACATCGTGCCGCCGACGTTGACGGTGCCGCCGCTTTGAGTGGCTTTGGCAGTGCCTGTGCCCGTATCCGTCGTGTCTCCACCGATGTAGAAGGTGCTGCTGGTGGACAGGGTGCCAAGCTGCATGTCGAAGTATGACTCGCCGCCTTTGCCGGACATGACGATTTTGACCACGCTGGTGGTGCCTGAGATTTGCTGCAACGTTCCTTTTCCTACGAGGCCGATTTGCAGGGTGCCGCCTGCCATGGCGAACTGGCCACCATTCACCTGGAGGAGCCCCGTTGCGCCTGCCTCGCTGCCCACGACGACGGAGGCACTCTTGGAGTAGTAAACGCCGCCGGTATTGATGTAAGCGGAGCCGTTGCTGCCGTTCTTGGTGCCGATCCAGTCAAAGTTGCTGGAGTTGTTGGTAAACTGGCCGCCACTTTGCACGGTCATGGTGCCGGTGCCGACATAGCCGAGATTAAAATCGCCTACTGAGCCCCCGGTGTTGCGGATGAATGTGCCGTTGTCGCGAATGATGAGCGTGCCTTCGCTGCCCGCGTTTCTTGCGAAGAAGATGTCAGCTCTGGTGCCGTTGAGGCTCTCGAATGTGGCGCCATTTTCCACGATGACCGTACCTTTGCCCGTGTAGCCCACGGTGAACTGGCCGATCTCCCGCGTCACCTTGGCACCTGTGCCGCTCAGGTTCAGCAGTCCGATGGAGCCGGCAAGGGAACCGACCTCCAAGGCATCATGCACTTTGAGCTGGCCACCTGCATACACATTGAGGGCGCTCTGGGTGGTGGGCCCGGTGGCGGCACCATATCTGCCGATGCGGATGGGCCCGGTCGTGTCTCCTTCCATGAGGCCGTCTGACTGAATGTTGATGATGCCGTAAGCGCCGGCGGTGTTGCCGAGATTGACCTCCACATTGGTGCTGGTGGCGGTGGTGCCATCGATCAAGGTATTCAAAATCAGCAGCGCAGTGCCAGCAGCGCCCACGCCATCGCCAACGTTGATCACGCCTGCGCCGTCGGCTGTTTCGGTGCCGACCTGCAGCGGGCCGTTGAGGTAACCCCCGCCGCTTTTAATATCCAAGGTGCCGGCGCTTTTGTTGCCAATGCGGACCCAGCCGCCGGTGGTCTGAGTGAGATAGCCACCGTCGATGGTGACCATGTTGCCGTTGGCCACGCTGAAGTCGTTTGTGCTGCCGCCTGCGGACAAGGTTGTTCCCACATTGGATCCTGCATAGTTGACGGTGTTTCCTGTCTGGATCGTCACGCTGTCCGTGGTGGCGGTCTTGGGGTTGGCATTACTCTGCCAAGTGCCGCTTGCGTTCCAGGCACCTGAGCCTGTGCTCAGATAAGTCGCGCCGACAGCATGGCTGGCTGTCAGGCAGAAAAATGTCAAAGCCGCTGCAACAGCGTTCCAAAATGAGGGTTTTATCATCCCCTTCACCTGCCTTGAAAAAGAGGCTCCGGCCAAAAGGGAATGGTCACAAAATCTTTCATCAGAAGTGCTGGCTTATCATCATGTGTTGATGACAGGAGGAGCTGGCAGACCGAATGAGGAAACGGCGGTTGTTTGAGAGCGGGGGATGGCTCGGTTGCCCCTCCGCATTTTGTGCACACGTGCTGCTATTTAAGACGTCTAGCAGAAGGGGGGAAGCTCCTGCTGAGCATGTGAATGGCGGCTTTTGTTGCTGATTTCGTCGCGATGGAAAACAAGTGTCAGGACACCGAGCTAAATCAGAGTTCGGGGCGGCGCAGATGATTCACTGGACGTGAAGGCGGGCGGGCTTCTCTAAATCAGTGCTTTACATCATGTGGCGCTTACCGCTATGTGTGGCGTTATTTGCGACAAATTTGTCATGGATGAAGGTGAGGGCATGCCAAGTTCAATCAACCACTGGTCCTTGCCGTATCCGCAGGCAGATCAGCGCCGACATGAGGTGGCCCTGACCCGGGCGATGCAGCGTGTTTGTGCGAGTGGAAGCTATATTTTGGGCGCCGAGGTGGATGCGTTTGAAACTGAATTTGCGACTTATTTGGGGCTCAGCCAGGTCGTGGGCGTGGCAAGCGGGACGGATGCGATTGAGCTGATTTTGCGAGCGCTGGGGATCGGAGCCGGGAGCAAGGTGGCGGTGCCATCCTTTGCCCCCTCAGCGGTGGCGTCGGGGGTGGCGCGCAGCGGGGCGGCACCTGAGTTTGTCGACATTGTGCCGGGCACGTTCACGCTTTGTCCTGAAGCTTTGGATGCGCTGCTCACTTCACCCCGTGGGCGTGGAGTGAAGGCGGCGGTGGTGGTGCATTTGTACGGACATCCGGCCGACTGGGAAAGTCTGCGACGTGTGGCGGATGAGCATGGCATTGAGCTGCTGGAGGACTGTGCGCAGGCGCACGGTGCGATGTGGCACGGGCGGCCGGTCGGAACGCTGGGCAAAGTGGCGGCGTTCAGCTTTTACCCGACGAAGAATCTTGCGGCTCTGGGAGATGCCGGTGCGGTGGCGACGAATGACACCGAACTGGCGGAGCGTTTGCGCGTGATCCGGCAGTACGGCTGGAAGGAGCGCTACGTCAGCGAGCAAGCCGGGGTGAACAGCCGGCTGGATGAACTGCAGGCGGCGGTGCTGCGGGTGAAACTGGGTGCTTTGGATGAGAGCATTCTGCAAAGGAGAAGGCTGGCGGCGGAATACGATGCCCGGCTGGTGGGAAGCCGGGTGGTGACTGCACCGATGGTGCGGGGCGGGTGTGAGCATGCCTACCACCAGTACGTGGTGCGGTCTGAACGGCGGGATGCGCTGATGCTGCACCTGCAACGAGCCGGGATTCCTGTGGCGGCGCTTTATCCCGTACCCTTGCACCGGCAGCGTGCTTTTGGCAGCGGCAACGAACTGCTGCTGGAGTCTGACCGGGCTGCTGCTGCGGTGCTGTCACTGCCCATGCATCCTTACTTGTCCGAGGATGCTGTGGGTGCCGTCTTGAAAGCCATGGAAAGGTTTGAACATGAGGGCGCCTGAATACGATCTCATGCGGGCGGTGGAGGACCGCCACTGGTGGTATGCGGTGCTGCGCAGCCAGGTGCTGCATGCCCTGGCAGGGCGACTTCCGCCACGTGGCCGGCTGCTGGATGCCGGATGCGGCACGGGGGGGATGCTGGGGTTTTTACAGGGACGGATTTGTGATCTGAATGTGGCGGGTGTGGATGCTGCGGAAGAGGCGGTACGGCACTGCCAGCAGCGAGGTCTGAGCACGGTGCTGCTGGGTTCGGTGGAGGCGCTCCCGCATGCGGATGCAGCCTTTGATGCCGTGCTCAGCCTGGATGTGCTGTATCATTCCGGGGTGATCGAAAAGCGGGCATTGGAGGAAATGGGCCGTGTGCTGCGTCCGGGTGGCCTGCTGGTGCTGAACCTGCCTGCGTTTGAAGGTCTGCGGGGATCCCACGATGTGGCGGTCAGCGGTGCCAGGCGCTATGGTGCATGCCAAGTGCGGGCGCTGCTGGAGCATGCGAGCTTTACCGTGGAAACAATCCATTACTGGAATGCCTGGCTGTTTTTGCCGCTGCTGGCGTGGAGGCACCTGAGCCGCCTGAAAAAAGAGCCGGCGGCTGCGGGTGAGTCGGATCTGAAGCTCACGCCGCGCTGGATGAACTCGCTGCTGGCAGGCGTGGGCAAACTGGACGCCGGACTGTGCCGGGAACTGCGCGTGCCGTTTGGCTCCTCCGTCTTTGCGGTCGCGCGGAAAACGAAACGATCAACCGGAGGGCTGCCGCATGGAATCAACTGAGACGGCTCCAGAACTGAGCTTTGTGGTGCCGCTTTACAACACAGGCGAGGGCCTGCGCCCGTTGCTGGACGCTTTCCGCGCCTTGTCGCTGCCGGAAACCTGGGAACTGGTGCTGGTGGACGACGGCAGCACGGATGGCACCGCGATGGCGGCCCGGCAGGCGGTGGTGGATTTTCCTGCGGCCGTGAGAGTGGTGGAGCTGGCGCGCAATTTTGGCGAGCATGCCGCCGTGCTGGAAGGCTACCGCCATGCCAGCGGGGACTTCGTGGTGAACCTGGATGATGACCTGCAAAATCCCCCCAGTGAAGCGGTCAAACTGGTGCGTCACCTGCGTGAGTCAGGCGCCGAGGTGGTCTATTCGCGCTATGCGAAAAAGAAGCATCACTGGGCACGCAATGTGGCCAGCTGGCTGGCGAACTGCTGCGCCACGTTTCTGCTAGGCAAGCCGCAGGATCTTTACCTCTCAAGCTTTCGGGCGCTGCGTCATGAGCTGGTGGGGAGGATCGTGGCGTATCGCGGTCCTTATCCTTATGTGGATGGATTGATCCTGGGCGCGACCAACCGCATCGCGACGCTGGAGGTGGAGCATGTGGAGCGTCAGGAGGGGCGGAGCGGTTACACGCTGCGCAAGCTGATCCGGCTGGCGCTGAGTCTGCTGTTTGATTTCAGCGTCATGCCGCTGCGCATCGCCAGTGTGCTGGGGGTGCTGCTATGTGCGCTGGGGGGGGTAATTCTGGCGGTTGTGGTGCTCGAAACCGTTTTTGTGGGGCCGCGGCAGCTGGGCTGGGGGTCGCTGATGGGGGCGCTGGCCGTTTTCAGTGGTGCGCAGCTGCTGATGCTAGGAATCATAGGCGAGTATGTCGGGCGTGCGTTTCTGACCGTTTCCGGCAAGCCGCAAAGCCTTGTGCGTACTTTAACAATCCACGTGAAACCACCGTCCGCATGATCCACGAAACCACCATTGAAAACTGCTCCGTGCGCGGTGTGCGTCTGTTTGAGATGCGCCATGTGGTGGACCACGTGCGGGGCAATCTCACGGCGCTGGAATTCAGCCATGACCTGCCCTTTGACACGCAGCGCATCTTTCTCACCTACGGCATCCCTTCGCTGAGCACGCGCGGAGAGCACGCCCACCGTTTGTGCGAGCAGTTCCTCGTCTGCGTGCATGGCGAGTGCCACCTCAGTGTGGATGATGGAGAAAACCGCGAGGAGTTCTGCCTGAATCGTCCCACCTTTGGCGTGCTGGTGCCGCCCATGGTGTGGGCGCAGGAGCATCTGCATTCAGCGGATTCGGTGCTGATGGTGCTGGCTTCGCGCCCGTATGAGGCGGAGGATTACATTCGTGATTATCGTGAGTTTACGAATATGGTGAAAGGATGGAAAACGAAGCCATGAATGCCAGCACCATCATAGCGGCGTGTGAGCCGGTCATGGAGACGAGGCTGTCGCGCTGGTGGGGCGGCACCACGAATGCGATGCGCAACCAGTCCGTCTGGCTCACGATTGCGGTGATGATGATAGTCACGCTGGGCATCGGCTGGCTGGACTACATCACCGGTTTTGAATTGACGTTGTTTGTCTTTTACGGCATCCCGATTTTTCTGGCGGTGTGGTGGGCGGGAACCAGGGCGGGGCTGTTCATTGCGGTGCTGTCAGGCGTGGTGTGGTGGATGGCAAACATGAACACGAATCCTTATGAGACCCAGCTGGGCTATGCCTGGGCTCTGGTCAACCGGCTGGTCTATCTGTGCGTGGTGGTATTTGCCGTGACTGCGCTGCGCAACAAACAGGAGGCTGACGAGGCGCGGATCCAGATGCTGGAGGAACGGCGGCAGCTTGAAAAAGACATCGTCAGTGTGAGCGAACATGAGCAGCAGCGCATCGGCCAGGATCTGCATGACGGGATCTGCCAGCAGCTGGCGGCGATCGGCTGTGCGGCGCGGGTGCTGGCGGAGGACCTGCAGGCGCAGGGCATTCAAGCTGCGCATGACGCCAGCTTGATCGAGGGATCGCTGCAGCAGGTGGTGATGGAGGCGCGCAATCTCGCACGTGGCATCTTTCCGGTGCATGTGGACCGCAGCGGGCTGGCGGCGGCGCTGGCGGATCTGGGGAAAATGATGAGTCGTCTCACGGGCATTCCGATCGTGGTCAACGACTGCGTGGATGTGCCGCTGGATGCCCCGGAGGTTTCGATGCATCTCTACCGCATCGCCCAGGAAGCTGTGGCGAACGCGGTCAAGCACAGTGGTGCGACGGAGATTCAGGTGGCGATGAAGCTCGAGGACGAAATGCTGGAACTGCGGGTGGAAGACAATGGCAAAGGCATGCCCCAGTCCTCACGCGCGCGCAGCGATGGAATGGGGCTGCGGACGATGCACTACCGTGCGCAGGCGCTGCGGGCTGTGCTGGCCGTGGAGCCGCGAAGCCAAGGTGGAACCATGGTGTGCTGCCGTGTGCAGCTGAAAGATCTCAAACAACTCAAACATCTCTATGACCATGAAGAAAACTGAATTGAAAGCAGCGAACAGCTGCAAGGTGCTCCTTGTCGAAGACCATCCCATGTTCCGCGAACATCTGGGGCAGCTGATCGACCGTGATCTGGGCATGTCCATCTGCGGTGAAGCAGACAACATTCGAGATGCCATGCGGCTGATCCTGGAGACCAAGCCCGACATCGCCATTGTGGACATCACCCTGCATGGCTCCAGCGGCCTGGAGCTGCTCAAGGACATCAAGGCGCAGGGGCTGGACATCAATGTGCTGGTGCTTTCGATGCATGATGAGGAGCTGTACGCCGAGCGCGCCCTGCGTGCCGGAGCCAAGGGCTACATCACCAAAAACGAAGCCTCCACGGAAGTGATCGAGGCCATCCGCTGTGTCATGAAAGGGGACGTGTATGCGAGCCGGCAGATGACGGCCAAGCTGCTGGAGCGAATGACGCAGAAGCGCAGCAACTCGGAACTGGCCGGGATGGAAACGCTGGCGGACCGCGAGCTGGAGGTGTTTCAAATGCTTGGCCGCGGCAAGAGCACGCGCGAGATCGCCCAGACCCTCAATCTGGGTGAATCGACGGTCGAAACTTACCGTGCGCGCATCAAAGAAAAGCTTCAGCTGCGCAGTGCCGCTGAGCTGTATTTGCGTGCGGGACAATGGGTTCGCGACCATGGTGCCTGAGCTCACTGGCACCCAGTCAAGACCGTGCATGCTGGATTAAATCCCGAAATTCCAAGCTGAGGTACGACTGCCTCTCCGCAATGGATAGGAAGTGGAGGTGTGTTGGCCGGGCTGTGCTTTACGCCAGCCTGAGTCAGGATAAAGGTTTTCGTCAAAGAATTCAAAAAATCTCTGAAGATTGTATCGAATTTTGGTTTTAGGTAGGCTGTTAGCCTAGGGTTTAGTTTAATTATAAGGTGCCAAGCTTGACTCTCAAGATGGTGCACAAAAGGGGGGGCGAGCGAGTTCATCTGCGTGCTCGGAGGGAGCTGGTCATTCCACAGCGGACGTTCGAAAACGCCCCGCAGGGCTCCGCCATGGAGTGTGAGCGGCCGACATCACTTGTCCCCTTGCGGTTGTGCCGTTCCTAAGCTGAATCCTTTGCAATGCTGGCGCAGCGAGAGGTTTTAACATTGGTTCTCAATGCCTGCCAGCTCGTTTCGGGGATGACCAAACTTTCGTGAGCGGTCTTATGGTTTGGTATTTGCTTTAGCCTCCGTGGCAGTCAACGCGACACGGCATGTCTTTTGCTGGTGAATGCCGGTTCAGGGCAAACTTTCATCAGTTAAAAATCACCTGATCAAAGCCATGTCAAAACACAGACGCAGCAAACATCCCAGCGGTAAAGCCGTGACTCGCGCCGTCACGAATACTCAAGTGATCAACGCCGCATCTCTGGATGCGATCAACGTCGCATCTCAGAAAGGTCTTTCAGAGCCAGTGCAGAGACCACCTGCTTCCGGGTTTTGGGTCCACGCAGCCATGGCGGCTTTGCTGATGGGTCTATGTGCCAGCCTTTACGTCTGGACGGCCGATTTCCCCATGGCGTTTGACGACCATACCTATCTCATAGACAATCCGTTCTTTCGTGGAGGAAACACCTTTGATCATTTGAAGGACTTCAACGAGTTTGTGAAACGGCCCTTTAAAATTGGGTCTGACCCTGATTATGCCGTCAATGCTGTCATGCGCCCGGTCGCCTATGCGAGTTTTCGCCTGAACTACAGTTTGGATGAATTCAACCCGCACTGGTACCGACTGGCGAATGTGGCGATTCACGCAGTGAATGCGATCCTGCTCTATGCGCTGGTGACGGTGCTGCTCCGTCGTTCGACGCTGGCCGCCAGTTTGCAGCGAGGTTCCGTGCTGTTTATTTCTGCGACAGCGGCCCTGCTGTTTGCGGTCCATCCGCTGGCCACGGAATCAGTGACGTACATCGTTCAGCGTTTTACCTCGCTGGTGGTGCTTTTTTCGCTCCTGAGTTTGTGTCTGTATTTTGCCTCATGCTCGGTGCAGTCCCGGTGGGGCAGGTGGCTGCTACGTGGAGGCGCGGTGGTGGCGGTGCTGCTGGCCATGCAGACGAAGGAAGATGCCTTCATGATCCCTTTGCTGGCCGTGCTGCTGGACTGGCTGGTGCTCGGCACGCGGCTGCGGGCGGCTGCATTCAGGGGGCTTCCGCTGCTGCTATGCATGCCGCTCATTCCAGTGCTGGTTTTCATGACGGCGGCGGCGCAGCACGGCGGCTTTAGTTTCGATGCCGCCATGAACATCGTCAATTCACGGGATGAACCGGTGAGTCACTGGCACTACTTTGTGACCGAACTGACGGTCATGACCCATTACTTGCGGCAGATGTTCTGGCCCAAGGGGATGAATCTCGATCCTGAGTGGCCGCTCTATGGCTCGCTCTTGCAGGGGCCGGTGCTGCTGGCCCTGGCCGTGCTGAGCGGGATGGTGCTGACAGCATGGGGCTTGTTCCGCCGGTTCCGGGGGGATGTGCGGTTTGTTTTGGTTTTTGCCTGTGTGGGATGGTTTTTCATCACGATCTCCGTGTCTTCGGCGCTGACGCCCCTGCCGGACTTCGTGGCGGAGCATCGTTCCTACCTGCCATCGATTGGCATTTTTATTCTGGTGGCATGCTTGCTGGACTGGCTGCGCAGCAGCAGCAGCGGCCTTCGCGCACGGATGCTGCGGGTGGGGATCCCGGTGTTCACCCTCCTCTGTGTCGGGGCGCTTTCATGGAAAACCTGCTTTCGCAACAATGTCTGGCGGACGCGGGAAAGCCTCTGGGAGGACACCGTGGCGAAGAGTCCGGGCAAGTACCGCACCTGGGGAAATCTGGGCGCGGCCTATTCCGACGCCGGGAAGAATGAAAAGGCGGTGCAGTGCTTCCGTGAGGCGCTGAAAGTCGAACCGCGCTTTCAAAACGGACTGCTCAATCTTTCCAACTCATTGCTCAGGCTCAACCGCCCGAAGGAGGCGCTCGACACCACGATGCAGCTCATCAACATCGACAAAACCGCCACCACCAAGCCGCCGGTGGCATTCACCCTGGGCCTCAGCCTCGCCGGGGTGGGAAGGTATGATGAAGCTGTGGCCGTCTTCCGGGACATCCTGCGAGCCATGCCCAATGATCCGCAGGCGCACAAGGCATTGGGGCTGGTGTATTTTCAAACCGGCCTGCCACACCGGGCTCTTGATCATTATCAAGCTGCCGCACAGGTGCAGCCGGGGGATCCCCAACTTCAGAAACTCATTGAAGCGGCTCAGATCGCGGTGGTTGAGAAGGGCAGGCCGCGTTGAGGCAGAGGGAATTCAACGTGATGGCGGAATGCGTGCCGTCGATTCGGCGGCAATCCACGCGGCTACGACATTGATGACCTCGGCGCGCTGGTGGAAAAACAGGAAATGATCTTCACCGTCAAAGCGGCGTGAGGTGACCTCAAGTCCGCCTGCCTTCAGCTTTTCCGCATAACCGGAGACATACTCCCAGGGCACGCGGTCATCGCTGCCGCCTGAGAGTATCAGGACGCGGCGCGGTTGCAGACGTGCGGCGAGGTCAGCCGGCTTGATGCGATTGTGGAGCACGGCTGAGAGAAAAATCAGGGAGCGGAACTTCGGCCCGTTGGTGGATTCGGCCAGACACAAGCCTTTGCCGCCATTGGAGAGGCCCATGAGGTGGATCTGATCGGGGTCTACGGCTGCATGCTTTCCGGCATCGGCGATAGCGCGTGTGATGGCCTCGTAGCCTCCGCGCTTTTCCCAATTTCCCATGCCGAAGGTGGGGGCGATGACGGTGATGCCGAGTTCATCGGCGATCTTGGAAAGCAGCCAGGTGTAGGCTTTGAAGTTGCCGCCGCTGCCATGCAGGAAGACCAGGGCGGGCGTTGGTTTGCTGCGGTCGATGCCAGCCGGTATGTAGTGGAAGTAATGGCCGTCACGGAAATCCCTGAAGCTGATCTCGCGATAGATGGACGGCAGAGCAGAGCCGACGGCGGTGAAGTCTGGATCCGTGCTGATCTCAGCATAAAGGGTGTCCGTCATCGCAGAGAGTTCACTGCGCTGTTGACGGGTGAAGAAGGGATCTAAGGCCACCGCCACAGTATAGCCGAGATGGATCTGATCGATTTCTGGCAGGAGGGAGCCGATGGAACTGCAGTCATAATTCCAGCTGCCGTCGGAGAAGCGCGAGTGAATCCGTGCCGTCTCTGAGGTGTGCGCATCGGGAGTCTGCCAGAGTGCGACCGCTATGCCGACGCATGCCACGAGAGACGAAATTTTTCCCAACCGCAGCTGCATTACGGAGCCGCGTTCATCACCGATCCAATAGAGCAGGGGGCTGACTGCCAGCAGGCCGATGGCGGTGCTGAGAAGCCTGCCCTGCCAGGTGTGCATGCAGCAGAGGCCGAAAACCGCCAAGGGGGCCAGGACAAGTGCCAGCATGAGCGCAAAGGCTTTCAGGAGGACGAGCGGCAATGACATGCCGCATGCAAGGCTGCTGACAGAAGATGACAACGAGTTCTTTTTGCCTGCGGCTGCATGCTTGGATTCCAGACTTTTTGTCTGAACAATGAGGGATTTGATTCTTGGCAAAGTTCTCGGAATGCGCCTTTCTGATCCCATGCTGAATCAGCCCCATTTCATCTCATGAATGGAAGTGCTGCGAATAGCACCGATGGCTGGTCCTTGCCGGCGGGTGCAAAAACGCGGTTGGGAGGCATCACCGTCAGAATGCGCGCCAGCCCTCTCTGGGGCCCACTGTCAGCGCCTATGCTGCTGACGGTGCTTCTTGGCTGGGTGGATCACGCCACCAGCTGGGAGATCAGCTGATTTATCTTTTATGCGGTTCCCATTATTCTGGCCGTCTGGTGGTCAGGCGTCAGCGGGGGAATGGCTGTGGCCATTGTGTCCGGCGGCGTGTGGTGGGTGGCCAACAGGCACTCCAATCCCTATACGACCCAGATGGGCTATGCCTGGGCCATGATCAGCCGGGAGTTCTACTTCTGCGTGCTGGTGTTTGCGGTGAATGCTGTGCACAGCAAGCAGGACGCTGACGCGGCCTACATACGGATGCTGGAGGAGCGCCGACAGCTTGAGCTGGACATCATCAAGGTCAGTGAACATGAGCAGCAGCGCATCGGCCAGGATCTGCACGACGGCCTCTGCCAGCAGCTGGCAGCCATTGGCTGCGCCGTGCATGCGCTGGCAGAAGATCTGCACTCGTAGCAGTCGCCAACGGCGCAGGATGCCGCCCTGGTGGTGGAGTCCGTGCAGCAGGCGGTGGCGGATGCGCGAGATCTCGCCCGTGGGATTTTCCCGGTGCATGTGGACGACTCCGGTTTCTCCGTCGCTTTGAAAGAGCTGGCGGCCAACACCAGCAGGCTGACCGGTATCTCCATCGTCACATTCAGAAGAGCGGCGAGATCCAGATCGACAGCCCGAAGGTGGCCATGCATCTCTATCGCATCGCCCAGGAAGCGGTGGCCAATGCGGTGCGGCATGGCCGAGCCCGTGAAATCGTCATCGCGTTGACCCGGCGGGGCGATGTGCTGGAACTGCGGCTGGAGGATGACGGCGTGGGCATGGCAGCAGACAAGTCGCTCATGGGAGCTGGCATGGGCCTGCGCACGATGCGCTACCGTGCGCAGAGCGTGGGGGCCAGCTTTGAGATCACGCCCAAGAGCACGGGGGGCACTTGTGTTTACTGCCGGTTGAGGCTGCCTGCTCAGTCTGTCGGAGGATGAGGTTTTTGGAGATAGCGCCTGCATAAGCGGAGGATTTTACCATCGCGATCAGCGAGGGCATGGTGGGGCTGGAAGGCGTTTCAAGGCTGCGAGCGATGACAACTTTGCAGGTGCGAAGATGCATCTTTTGATTATGCTTTGACTTATCATGAGCACATTGGCCCTTCGAATTGACCAAGCCCTCCAAAAGCTCGATGCCGCAAAAGCGTCTGAGTTGGAAAGGCTTGTTTCCAAAGCGCTGGATTTGGTCTGTGGTGTCCCGAACTCCGGCGCGGGACTCAATAAAACGACACAGACCGGCTCTAATGGGTTTGAAGTCGTTCCTGCGAATGGCCGTATAGTGTCCTCCGCGTTGGTGCAGCAGTTGATGGAGGAGTCGGAAGCAGCATGATCGCCTTGCTCGATGCGAACATGCTGATCGCGCTCTTCGACGCAGCGCATGAACATCATCAAAAAGCGCATGCATGGCTGTCCGCCAATCGCAGTGTTGGTTGGGCCACTTGCCCGCTCACGGAGAATGCCTGCATCCGCATCATGTCGCAGTCATCTTATCCGGGCCGACTGACTGTTGAGGACATTTCAGGCCGTCTGCACAGAGCCACTCAGGCTGTTGATCATCATTTCTGGCCGGATGACATTCGTTTGACCGATGTTACAAGGTTCGACCACAGCCTGATGCCGAATTCCAAGCACCTGACCGACAACTATCTGCTCGCGCTGGCCGTTCACCACTCAGGTTGTCTGGCCACGTTAGACGCAGGCATCAAAATCCTGGCCATCTTGGGTGCGACCGCTCAGCACCTCGTTGTTGTTTGATGCCGAAACTTTCAGCTTAAGGCACTTCCAAGTGAATTAATGTTTTGAGGATGCGGAGGGCTTGAGGAAGATTATCCTCCCAGTATGAGCAGCCTTGCTTTGGAAATTGATCAAACCCTTCAACAACTCGATGACGCCACGGCATTGCAGTTGGAGCGTCTGGTGCGTGACGCGCTGGAGCTTGTGAAGGCTCGTCCCGTTGGATGCATCAACATCCTCTTGCACTGCCGTCTGTGAAAAAGCATACCCCTCCAAAGAAACCAACTGTGTTTCTAAGCCATTCTTCCAGCAACAGACGGGAACTGGTGGCTCTGAAGCGTCTCCTGGATGAACGTGCAGGTGGTTTGGTCGAGTTTTTCCTCTCATCTGACGACGAGAGCATTCCACATGGGACCATTTGGCCGGAAGAAGTTAAAGCCGCATTGGACCGCATGACCCTAATGCTTGTATTTATCTCGCCAAAAGCGTTGGAATCAGGATGGACGTATTTCGAGGCTGGATATGGTCTTCATAAGCTGGATTCAGCGAACATCTACTGCCTTCCAGGATGCGAAAAAGCCAAGTTGCCGAGTCCTTTCAATCTGCTCCAAAATAGGAACTTGCACTCAGCGAAGGACATTTCTCTTCTTATTCAGGGAATCAACGTTCGCCTTGGGGCGAAGCTAAGGGAAGTAGTAGTGAAGGCTGAGTTTGAGCAAATATTCAAAGCCAGAGAACTTGGGCAGGTCAGCCTTCGAGTCCCGTTGGACCAGCTCGTTGAGTCAGTGCTTGTTCAGGTCCAAGGACCAGCGAACAGCATGGAGTGTTTTTCACAGGTGTGTTCAGAACTAAATGTTCCCAACAGTCAGGCGTCCAGAGATACAATAGACCATTCTTCACGGTCTTGGGATTGTCGGTGTTCAACCGGGGTACGGTTACAGGTCGAAGACCCCACTTACCACTACTTGATTCGCGCATTGGGTCGTCTGGATATGGGTAACCCCATTGATCTCACTGACGCATTGTTGAAAGCAAAAGGGGTAAGGATTCATGAAATATCAGAATTTGAATGGATGGATGCCGGACGGGATGCCGATGGCGAGTTCAAGTCACTCAAGGAAATCAGAGCATACAACAAACGCCTCGAACAACATATTGAGGCCGGCCGAAAAGAGCGTTTGCGACTAGAGACTGGCCCAAGAAGCTGCGAACTTATCATCTCACCGTTAAATTTTGATCTGGCGGTTTCGATTGCTGATTTGTGGATCGCCAAATCGAATCCCTCCGGCCCCATGAAAACGACCATCCATCTGGCGAATGATGTTGGTGTCGAGATGAGGACGGAAGTTCTCGCCGCAAAAATTCATGATTCCGAACTAAGCATGGGGAGTGACGGACGGTTGATATGCCTCAATAACATCAGTTTGAGTCTCTCACGGAATAATGACGCCCCTATTCATGCGTCTCGTCACTCACTCAGAATCGAGACCAGTGATGTGCGACTTATTTCCAGTCTTGAGATTGAGGGCCTCGTCTCGAACCTCATGGAATTGAGGGTGATTTCTGCCAAATCTGCCGGGAAGAAAAGCAGGAAGAGAAGCCTGTTTTGAGGCTTCTCCGGTGTCGACGCGGATGGACCAGAAGGGGCCGACGCGCCGAGGCAAAGAAGTGAGCGGTGCCTTTCTTGGCTACGCCTGGATCGAGTACGAGGACGATCAAGGGCCGTGCGGAGTGGGTTTGGACTCTACGCTCTTTGCCCTTCGCTCTCCGCTTCAATAATACTTCACCAAACCATCACGCCACAGCGGCTTGAGCTGATCGATGGGGGAATCGATGAGGGTGGTGCCGTTGTGGGAGATGTAGAGGTAGGGATCACGCGTGGAGTCGCCGATGATGGTGAGGCCGGCGGCTTCGGCGGCGCTGACGTGTTCGGGGGCGATCTCGACGAGGAGGCGGCCTGGGGTTTCGCCGAAGAGGAGTTCGGCGGTGGTGAGGCCGGCGTGGGCGGGCATCTTGTCCGTGGAGATGCGGAGGCCGCCTTTGCCGCTGAAGGCCATTTCGGCCAGGGCGACGGCGAGGCCGCCTTCGCCGATGTCGTGGGCGCTGAGGACGGCGCCCTGCTTCACGAGTTCAAAATAGCGGCGGTAAGCGGCGAGGCTTTCGACTTCGCAGAAGTCAGGGCCGGCGTCCATGCCGATGCCTTTGGTGTACTTGGCGACGATGCTGCCGCGCAGTCCGGCGCTGGCTTTGCCGAGGATGGCGATCTTGCTGCCGACGCGGCGGAGGGAAGCGCCGACGACGTGCTTGGCGTCTTCCACGATGCCGAAGCCGCTGAGCAGCAGGGTGACGGGGATGGAGACGGGGCCTTCGTCGGTGATGAAGTAGTTGTAGAAGCTGTCCTTGCCGGAGACGAAGGGGGCGGCGTAGGCGATGGCGGTTTTGGCCATGCCCTTGGTGCATTCCACGAGGGCGCCGAGCTCGCGCTCGTTGTCAGGATTGCCCATGCAGAAATTGTCGAGGATGGCGATGCGGTCGGGATTGGACCCCATGGCGACGAGCTGGCGCACACACTCGTCGACGACGGCGCGTCCCATGAGGTGCGGGTCGGTCTTGCCCCACTCAGGGAGCAAGGCGCAGGCGAGGGAGACGAGCTGATTGCTGCCATCCACACGGATGACGCTGCCGTCCTGCGGGGCGTCACCGGAAGCACCGGCGAGGGGCTTGAGGACGGTGTTGCCCTGCACTTCGTGGTCGTACTCGCGGATGATCGGCTCACGGGAGACGATGGAGAAATCGGAGAGAAGCGTCTTGAGCGTGGCAGTCCAGGATTCAGGACGCACGGGGACGACGGGCTTCACGGACGGCGGGGTGCGCCATTTGCCTTTCATTTCGCGGCGCGGGGCCTCATGCAGGGCGGCGACGTGGAGATCGCAGACGATGGTGCCGTGGTGGAAAACTTTGAGGCGCTGGGAGCCATCGGCCTTGGCGAGCACGCAGAGCTCGGTCTGGTAAATGGCGGCGAGCTCGTGCATTGCAGCGAGGTCTTTTTCCTCGATGGCGATGACCATGCGCTCCTGGGATTCGCTGATGAAGACCTGCCAGCTTTCGAGATCGGGGGCTTTGAGCGGGGCGTTTTCCAGCCACACTTCGCCACCAGTTTCACGCAGCATTTCGCCTGCGGCGGAGCTGAAGCCACCGGCACCGCAGTCGGTGACGAACTGGATGAGGCCCTTCTCACGTGCGGCGAGCACGAAGTCAGCGGCCTTCTTTTCTTCAATGGGATTGCCGATCTGCACGGCGGTCTGGTCCTCTTCGTGGGAGTCGGTGGTGAGCGATGCGGAGGAGAAGGTCGCGCCTTTGAGGCCGTCCTTGCCGGTGCGACCACCGGCAGCCACGAGCAGGTGGCCGGGCTTCACTTCCTTGGCGATGTCCTTGATCGGGATGATGCCGGCGGTGCCGCAGAAGACGAGAGGATTGTAAATGAAGGTGTCGTCAAACTGGATCGCGCCATTGACGGTGGGGATGCCCATGCGGTTGCCGTAGTCGCGCACGCCGCGCACCACGCCACGCATGACGCCGAGGGGGTGGATGACATCCTTGGCCTTGATGTCTTCCTGCTCGATGTTGGGCGGGCCAAAGCAGAAGACGTCGATGGAGGCGACCGGCTTCGCGCCTTTGCCGGCACCGAGAATGTCGCGAATCACGCCGCCGAGGCCGGTATTGGCACCGGCGTAGGGCTCGATGGCGCTGGGGTGATTGTGTGTTTCCACCTTGAGGCACACGGCTTTGTCGGCGTCCAGGCGGACGAAGCCTGCGTTGTCTTCAAACGCTCCGAGCACGAAGTCGGGCTTGTCCTTGCAGATCTCTTCCGTGACCTTGCGAATGTAGGTCTTGAAGAGGCCGTCCACGATCTCTTCCTTGCCGTCGAGTGTGTGCGTGATCTTCGCGCCAAAGATGCGGTGTTTGCAGTGCTCGCTCCAGGTCTGGGCGATGACTTCCATCTCGACGTCCGTGGGCTCGCGGCCTTCGTCGTTGTAAATCTTCTGCACGGCCAGCATGTCGGCGCGTGAGAGCGAGAGCTTCATGCGCTTCGAGAGGTCGAGGAGCTGGTCGGCGTTGAGTTCGCGGAGGGGGATGGTGCGGAAAACGGCTTGGGACATGGGTGGGACCCCCTGACTTGGCGAGGAATCCGCCGTGTTCAATGGCGGAGGGGGAGGAAAATAGCGGGGATTGCGTCGATGACCGCCGCAGGTTTCTAGGACTGGGCCGTTTTTATCCCTTCAAGCTGCTGGCAAGGCCTTCTCGGCAATGGCCATTCGCAAGCGGTTCAGAAACGCCTGAAGTTCGGCAGGTTCGAGATGGCGTATCATCCAAGCCGGCAGTTCGGTGACGCGCAGTCCGTCCAAGAGCATGGCGACGACGGCAGGCTCCCAGCCACCGTCCTTGGTTTGGGCGTCTGGCAGGGCGGCGAGCAGGTCGTGGCCTGCCTGTTCCAGAAAGTAGAGGTCCACCACGTCCTTCAATTCGGTGCGACTGAGCAGCGTGGTCAGCTTGTTGGCGATGATCTCCCGCAGCGTGTCCACCCGAATGCCGTCGAAGTCGGCTTTCTTTGCATCAAGCTGTGGCGCACGATCCACGACGACATCTACCAACTCGCGTTCTTCACCACGCGTGAGCCGAAAACGGTGAAAGTCAGGGGCGGTACGCAAGGCCTGGCAGTCTGCTTTGATTTCAGCGGCGACACGGTGCACGAGGTTTTGAACTTCGATGCCCTCAACCTCGTCACCGGTGAAAAGATCTAGGTCATAGGAGCGGCGGTGATCGAGATAAAATAACCCGAGAGCGCTGCCGCCCGTGAGGAAAAAGCGCTGTTCCTGCGCGAACCAAGCGCGAAGAAAATCGCGTTTCAACGGCGTGCAGGCGTTAGATTCTTCCCAGCTCATGAGCGGCGCGGAGGAGATGCTCCCAGACGGGACGACGACGACCAAGCATGGGGCTGAGTTGAGGAAAGCTTTCGGCGACTTGTTTCAGAGTGAGAAACTGCCAGACCTGGTCCACCCGTGCCTCGCGCATGAGCCAGGCGGCGGTGTGCAGCCAGTCAACGCCTGTGCTGGTGGCGAGACGCGCTCGCAGGCTGGAAGCCGTTTCAGGACGGTCCCACGCGAAGTCGAGGTTGTCAGCGGGCATTGCTGCTACGGGCGGCATAGCGCAAGAGTAATGGCCTGCAGTTGGCCCGTCAAGCCGGGTGGAGGGCGGATAGGAGGTGGTGTGAAACGGTTGCTGTTCTTCCTGCGCCCGCTTTTATGCTGCCACCATGGCAACCATCGCAGTTCTCGGCACGCTCGACACCAAAGGTCACGAACACGCCTACGTGGCGGAAATCATCCGCGCACGCGGGCATCAGACGCTGCTGATCGACACCGGCAGCGGGGATGTGCCGCAGGTGAAGCCGGATGTGACGCGGGAGCAGGTCGCGGCGGCGGGGAAGGTGGACTTGGCGGGCATCATGGAGAGGCAGGACCGTGGCGAGGCGGTGACGGCCATGGCTGGCGCGGCTGCGGCGTTTTTGTCGGCGCTGGTCGCCAGCGGCAAGGTGCAGGGCGTGATTTCGCTCGGCGGTGGCGGTGGCACGGCCATCGGCACGGCGGCGATGCGGGCACTGCCGGTGGGGTTTCCGAAGGTGATGGTGTCCACGCTGGCGGCTGGAAACGTGGCGCCGTATGTGGGCACGAAGGACATTGTGATGTTTCCGAGCATCGTCGATGTGAGTGGCATCAATCGGATTTCCCGCGTGCTGCTGGCCCGCGCGGCGGGGGCGATCTGCGGCATGGTGGAAAGCTCGGTGCCTGAGGGAGTGGACAAACCGCTGATCGCCGCTTCGATGTTTGGCAACACGACCGAGTGTGTGAACCGGGCGAAGCAGGTGCTGGAAGACGCCGGGTATGAAGTGCTCGTTTTCCACGCCACCGGCACGGGCGGCAAGATCATGGAGTCGCTGATCGAAAGCGGTATGTTTGCAGGCGTGCTCGACATCACCACCACCGAATGGGCGGATGAACTTTTGGGCGGTATTCTCAGCGCCGGCCCCACACGCCTGGATGCGGCCGCAAGGACAGGTGCTCCGGCCATCATCACACCGGGCTGCCTCGACATGGTGAATTTTGGGGAGCGCGCGAGTGTGCCTTCGAGGTTTGAAGGACGGCACTTCTACATTCACAATCCGCAGGTGACGCTGATGCGCACGGATGCTGCGGAATGCGCGGAGCTGGGCCGCATCATCGCCTTGAAGGCAAATGCCTACCGTGGCCCCGTCACTGTGCTGCTGCCTTTGAAGGCCATCAGCATCATCAGCGCTGCCGGCAAGCCGTTCTATGATGCTGAGGCTGATGCGGCATTGTTTGATGCCATCCGTCAGAACCTGCGTCCGGGCATTCCGTTGGTGGAGATGGACTGCGAAATCAATGCGCCGGAGTTTGCGGCGGCGTGTGCGCAGGCGCTGCTGGGCAACATGGCCAAAGCGGCCGCCTGATTGCAAACCGGCGTTCGTTCTATCATTGCAGCCTCCATTGGTCAGGCCACCTTGGCTCTCACATGAACTACCCGCTCACTTTCCACTTCAAGCTTCTGGCCTTCTCTCCGCAGATCTACGTGACGGATGCCCATGGCGGCACGGTTTGCTATGTGAAGCAGAAGCTGTTTCGCTTCAAAGAGAAGGTGGAGGTGTTTGCGGATGACACGATGAGGACGCAGCTGGCGACGATTGAGGCGGACCGCATCATTGACTGGTCGGCGCGCTATACATTTAGATCTCCCACGGGTCAGGTGCTCGGAGCCATTGGCCGGCGCGGAATGAAGTCGCTGTGGAGAGCGCACTATGATGTCTTTGCTCCTGGAGCGCAGATGCCGACATTTGCAATTCAGGAAGCGAATCCGTGGGTGAAAATGCTCGATGGCCTGGTGGGTGAGATTCCCATCGTGGGAATATTCACCGGCTACATGCTGCATCCGAGCTACATTGCCACCCGTGGCGAGGCGGGTGCTCCCACACTGCGCCTGACCAAGCAGCCCGCGCTTTTCGAAGGGCGCTTTGGATTGACGCAGGAGGGGCCGGCGGATGAAGGGGAGCAGCTGGCACTGCTGCTGTCATTCCTCATGATGAATCTGCTGGAGCGGGCGCGGGGTTAAGGAAAGTAGCAATCTCTTCAAGGTCGACCGACGATTGCAAATCTGCGGTCGTTCTGTCATTGCAGCCTTGAGCCGTCCGGTCACCTTCGCGGCCTCATGTACTACCCGCTTAACTTCTGCTTCAAGCTTATGACGTCCACGCCGGAGATCGATGTCACGGATGCGTATGGCGGAACGATCTGCCATGTGAGGCAGCAGTTTTTTCGCCTTAAAGAGAAGGTGGAGGTGTTCGCGGATGACTCGGAGAGGTCGCTGCTGGCGACGATTGAGGCGGACCGCATCATCGACTGGTCGGCGCGCTACACGTTCAGATCTCCCGATGGGCGGGAGTTGGGCGGGGTGGGCAGGCGTGGAATGAAATCCATGTGGAAGGCGCACTACGATGTGTTTGCTCCAGGTGAGGAAAAACCGACGTTTGCGATTCAGAATGTCAATCCTCTTATCACCATGCTGGACGCCCTTGTGAGCGATATGGGCATCAACCTGCTCTCTGGCTACTTCCTGCGCCCGAGCTACCTCGCCACCCGTCGCGAAGGCGGAGCTCCCACGATGCGCCTGACCAAGCAGCCTTCGCTTTCCGAAGGAAGCTTTAGATTGAAGCAGGAAGGCCCGGCGGATGAAGGAGAACAATTGGCGCTGATGCTGTCCTTCCTCATGATGAATTTGCTGGAGCAGGCTCCGGGGTAAATCAGGAATCCCAATAAACTTTGGTCTTTGACGACAAGACGCCGAGGAGCCAGCCACCCACGCGCAGCCAGCCTGCGCGCTCGTGGCCAGTTTGATCCCTGACAAGGATTCGGAAGACAAACTGCCCTCTGCTGTGTGCAAGAAAGAAAGGGCCGGTCCTGAGATAACGGACCTGTGCGGAGACAAGCTCTACTTCCGTCGTTTGGGCCCACTGCAGGACGATCTTTCTGGCTTTGGAATGCTGGACCCATGCCAACACTGCAACGAGCAGTAGGATTGAAGAAAGTGTAATGAAGAAATCGGCATCGTGCATGGGCGCAGATGACGCTCAAAATAGCTGATAGGAAATGCTCCTGTCGAGCATCAATCACTGGCCATAATCACTTGGACAACCGCTCAAGCACCGCTGCAGGAAGCTCCACGGTCTTCTGCCGGCTGGAGGTGCCGCGTATCAGCGTGATCTGGCCTTTGGGGCAGTCGAGGGCTTCGGCGAGGAAGCGGATGAGCTCGGTGTTGGCTTTGCCATCCACGGGTGGGGCGTGCAGTTTCACCAGCAGCACGGGGCGGCCTTTTTCATCGGCGGTCCATCCGGCGAACTCGGATTTCTTGGCGTTCGGTGTGACGCGGACGGCGAGCTGGGAGCGATCGGTGGAGGCGGCCATGATCAGACGAGTTTGAGGCGCTTGCGCATGAGCCACTCGACGGTGAGCAGCAGGATGGCGGCACCGAACCACCACCAGCTGGACCAGAGATTGGTCTCCTGGGTGATGACCTGCTTGCGGTCGATGCTTTGTAGCAGGCTGGGGAGATCGGTAGCGGCTTGTTCTTCGCGCAGGAAACGACCGCCGCTATTGGTGGCCATGGTTTCGAGCAGCGTGCGGTTCATGGTGAGCGTGGCCCACTCGGGATTGCCAGTATCAGAGACGTGGAGGGAGAGGCGTGCCTCACTGCGCGGCGCGCTGGGGCTTTCCGCGACGGCGATCTCATAGGTGCCTGCTTTGAGGGGCGGGGTGAGGGCGCGATAAACACCGATGTGGGTGGGGTCTGCTTCGAGCTGCAGGGTGGCGACATCAGCGCCGTCGTGGATGAGGTAGGCGCGAGGCTGGGCATCGGTAACTATGTCGCCTTTGTCATTGCGCACACGCACGCGGATTTCAGAGGCTTCGCCGGGCGAGTAACGCAGGCGGTCGGTGCCGACGGAGAGTTTCTTTTGGTCGATCTGAAACGGCGGCGCGGCAATCCAGGCACCGAGCTGCATCCACAGGCGCTGATGATACAAATCCGCGACCTGAAAGCGCCAGCGCCAGAGTTCATCCGTGCCGAGGTAAAGCACGGCACCGGCGCCAACCTGACGGAAGACGATGGTGGGCTGCTGCGCTTTGGCGAGGGTGATGGCCGCGGGCAGGGGCTCGACATTTGCGTGCCAGTTCACTTTGGAAAGCGTGGGCCAGAGAGCGGTGTTGGCGCTGGGGCTGTCGCTGAGGCGCAGGGCATCAAAGCGCTGGCCATCGGTGGTGAGTTCGAGGCTGGTGGGCTGATGCTTGGTGCTGGAAGGGACAAACTTGACCGGGATGAGCGGGGCGGTTTTGCCCTGGCTCCATTCGTGCAATTTGCCGCGCTGGCCATCGATCATGATCAAACCGCCGCCGCGTTTTTCGACGAACTCAAGGATCCAGTCGAGGCTTTCCGCCTTGAGGCGGCTTGGGATGACTTCACCGAGGATGATGAGGTCGTAGCTCAGGAGTTCGTCGCGAGTTTTGGGGAAGTTTTTTTGCAGGCTGCCATTGGCGGCATTGTCCGCCATGTCATCGAAGATGCTGGTGGCCTGCCAGCGCTCATCGCGGTCGAAGTGGTTGTGGATGTAACGTGACTCCCAGCGCGGGCGGCCATCGAGGATGAGCACCTTGCGCTTCTTTTCCAGCAGGTGAATGGAGAGCTCGCGGGCGTTGTTGGAGCGCGTCTTTTCCAGCGCGGCGCGGTCGCCGCTGGCGGATATGAGGATGTTCACGCTGCGCAGAGTTTTGTCGCGCTGACCGGGGGCGGGTGGTGGCAGCTCGGTGACGGGGAAGATGAAATCGAAACCCTTCTCGCCTTTGCCATCGGTGGTGAAGTCCTTTTTCCACAGCACCTTGCCCTGGCTTTCGATGCGCACATTGGCAGGAACACCAGCGGGCATGCTGTCATTGACGGTGAGGCGGCCCTGGAAGTTTTCTTTGGAGAAGACGGATTCGGGGGCCGCGACGGCCAGCAGGGCCAGGTCCGGCGGTGGGATTTCAGTGCCAAAGCCGATGGTGAAGATGGCAGTGCCGCTGGCTTTGAGTGCGGTGCTGAATTCTTCGGGAGAGCCGGTGGAATTGTGCTGGCCATCCGAGAGCACAACGAGCGCGGTGCCTGCGGTGGCGGGGCCGAGTGCGGAGCGCAGGGTTTGATCGAGATTGGTGATGGGTGAGGTGGCGGGCATCTCAAACGTGGCGGGCATGTCGCCGGAAGTGTCCTTGCCGCCCTGGCGGTACCACCACAGGCGCTGCGTGTTCATGCCGCGCAGGGCCACGAGCTCCACATCCTGGGTCTCGGCGAGTTTTTTCAGCAGTGGTGTCGTGCCTTTGAGCAGGAGATCTTCGGCGCGTTGAAAGCGTGCCTTGGATGTGCCAGCGGCAGCGCCGGCGGCTTCGTCCGTGAGCTGCATGCTGGCGGAACTGTCCACCGCGACGACGACGCGTCCAAGCTGACGCAAGGTGGTGACGTGGCGCAGGATCGGACCCGCGAGCGCCAGCACGAGAATGAAGACCGCCAGCGAACGCAGGATGGCGGGCACCTGCGCGGCACGACTGCCGACGTACTTCAATTCACGGCGGTAGAGAAACCACATCAGGGCCGCAAGACCGAACGCGAGCACGACCACCGGGAGCGGCGAATAGCCGCCGGTGAAGCGCAGGGAGGTTTCGGTCTGGGGAGTCATGATCAGGCGATGATGGAGAGATTCTGGCGATCCAGTTCAACGAGCGTGTGAGACTGCAATGCGGAAACAATCGCTGGGAGATGGGTCTCGAACATCTTGCAGGTGTCGCGGAGGCTCATGTTGCCGGTACGGACCAGCACCAGCTTCCATGGACGTCCGTGCAAGAGATGAGAATAATAGAAGTCGGTATCTTTGGAGATGACAACTCGCTGCTCGGCTATTGAAACCAAATTGAGCGCGCTGTCTTTCGCGGCGTTTTGATCCGGCAGATCGATCGTGTGAAGGGCATCATGGCCTGCGGCGGCGAAAACACGCCGCAGGGCAGGGGGGAGATGCGCATCGATCAGGAACTTCATGCCGCGACGAGCTGCCAGCTGCGGAGCTTGAGTGATTGATTTGCAAATTCAATGCAGGCCCGCAGATCGTCGCGAACGAGATCAGGGAATTCGGCCAGGATGTCTTCAAAACTGTCGCCGGCGGAGAGATACTCCAGAATGGATTCCACCGGATAACGCAGTCCGCGAATGACGGGCTTTCCATGACAGACTTCAGGATCAATGGTGATCCGTGAGAGAAGGGTATCCGTGGATTGTTCGGGGGTCATGCCAGTTAATACGATTTCTGGAGCAGGGTTTCAATCGGTCGTTAAGCCTGCGTCAGCCTTTGGCGATGTGCTGTTGCAGGAGGACTTCGGCAAAGAGAAGGCCCAGCAGGAGGATGAGCAGCGGCTGCCAGAGTTCGCTGCCGTGGCGGCGGGTGCGGTCAAGGGCCTGGTAGGCGGGCAGGGTGTCGGCAAAGGCGGCGTCGTAACGGGTGGCGATTTTTTGGATGTCGGCGGAAGGCAGGGCTTTGAGATCGGACTCGGTGCCGTCGATGTTGAAGGCAAGAAGCATGGTCTTTTCCGCGCCGACTTTTTGAAGCTGGAAGATGCCGGGCTGGGTGATGGAGGGGCTTTGGACGAAGACGGCGTCACCTTCTTTGGCGGACTTGAGCGTCTGTATCTGGCCGGTGGGATCACGCAGAGTGAACTCGACGCCGAGTTCGGCTTTTTCGAGCGGCAGGCGGATCGTGGAACCGACAAGCTGCCAGGCGGGAGCGCTGCCTACGGTGGCAAGGTAGGTGGTGAGGCGCTGCATGAGTGGCACGAAGAAGGGCTGCAGGGGCAGATTGCTCCACTCCGCATTGGCGGTGGTGGCGGCGGCGATGACGCGGCCGCGCCCGTACTTTTTCTCGATCATCAGCGGCACGTTGCGGTCGAGATTGAAGATGCGCTGAGTTTGATCCCCCTGCGGTGCGAGCTCAAGCCAGTGGCGGAACTCGGCGTCTTGGAGGCGACCCGCACGAGTGTCATTGAAATACAGCGCGGAGGGATGCGTGAAGCGCTGCATGAGGATGCGCGCTGGCAGTGAGTCGGAATCGGCGCGGGCCTGGCCCTTGATGGCGGCAGGATACATGCCTTCGCCTTTGCGGAAGAACTCGCGGTTGTACCAATCCAGATCGCAGTCAGGTCCGGCGAAGACGAGCAGGCCGCCGCCTTCTTTGACGAATTTGTCGATCTCATTCTGCGTGTTGCCCTGCAGGCGCTGCACATCGGCCATGATGATGACTTCCTGCTGGCGGAGGTCTTCATTGCGTATTTTGCGCAGATCAATCTTCTTGGTGCGGATAAGGTCCTTCAGAGTGGCTGCTGCGACGGTGTGTGGTGTGAGGGCGATCTCAAGGAAGTCGGTGGCGCCGCTGAGTGGTTCTTTGCCGGGGCTGCCATCAATGAGCAGGACGTTGAGCTGATTGCGCACCTGCACGATGGAGTGGAAGGCGTTGTCGTCGGCGAAGCTGTCGCCTTCGAGGCGGACGGAGAGCGAATGGTCGCCGACCTTGTCGAAGGCATGCGTGAAGGAGAGCACGGCCTCGCCTTCCGGGGCGAGTGAAACACGGGCGGTGCGCAGGCGTGCGCCATCGGCTTCGAGATGCACGGGGATGTCCTGCCAGGGGCGCTTGCCGTGGTTTTTGATGCGCACCCTCAGGCCGATGGGCTGGGACTCAGCGGCGACGAGTGCGGAGATGTCGGCGCTGGCGATGCTGATGTTCTCCGCGAGATCACTGCCCACACGGTAAAAGGTGATTTGCGGCTTGGGCTCCTGTTTGGAAATCGTTTCGAGTGCAGGCAGCGCAGCACCGTCGGCGATAGCTTTCCAGTCGGCTTCCTGGAAATCGGAGACGATGACAACTTCTCGCGTGGCATTGGGGGAGTCCTTCAAGGCCGAGGTGGCGGCCTGAAAGGCATCATTCGCAGACAGCGGGCCTGACATGGAGGGCACCTCGCTGAGTTGCTTGGGAATGAGGGTGCGATCCGTGGTGGCTTGATCCAGCAGCTTGCGCGGCGTGCCGCCGGAGAGAAGGACCTGCGCACTGGAGCCGTCTGGCAGATCGGTGATCATTGTCTGCATGTCCTGACGCGCCTGCTGCATGACGGTGCCGCCGGGCAGTGTGGTCTGTGCGGCGGGGGCGCGCATGGAGAAGGAATCGTCCAGCATGACGATGAGCGAGGAACTGCCGAGGCCGAGCGATCGTAGTGCCGTGAGCACCGGGCGTGCGAGACAGAGGGCGAGCACGATGGGAATGGCGATGCGGATGATGAGTAGCAGGAGCTGCTCGACCTTCATCTTGCGCTTCCGCTGGCGGATGACCTCATGCAGCAGGTGCATGGCACCCCAGCGCACGGTGACGACCTTCCGCTTGTTCAACAAGTGGATGATCAGCGGGATGAGAAAGGCCGCTGCGCCAAAAAGGAGAATGCCGTGAAGAAAACTCATCGCATTCTCAGTGCTAAATAACTCCGCAGCGCGGCGGAGTGGGATTCGTCGGTAGGCAGGCTCAAGTAATCGACCTGATGCTTGCGGAAGCCTTCCTTGAGCTGGGCGGCGAAATTCTGCTGGGCCTCGATGTAGCGCTGGCGGATCGTGGCGGGATCGAGGAGGAGGAAGTCGTCGTCGTTTTCGAGGTTTTCAAAGCGTGCCCAGTTGCCAAAGGGGAAGTCGATTTCGTCGCGGTCCCAGAGCTGGAGGGCGATGATCTCGTGACCTTTCTTGCGCAGGACGCCGATGGAGCGCAGGAGGGCGGCGGGATCGTCAAAGAAGTCGCTGATGAGAATGACGAGGCCACGGCGCTTGAGGCGCTGGGCGAGGGATTCGAGCACCGGGGCGAGGCTGGTGTCCTTGCCGGGCTCGGTCTTGACCATGGTCTCAAGCAGCAGGTGAAGGTGCGTGATCTTGGTGCGGCAGGGGATGACGTCGCGCACCTTGGAGTCGAAGGTGATGAGGCCCACGGCGTCCTGCTGGCTCATGAGCAGGTAGGCGAGGGATGCGGCGAGCTTGCGGGCGTAGTCGAACTTCAAAATGCCCTTCTGGCCGCGGTAGCCCATGCTGCCGCTGGCATCGAGCACGACGGTGGCTCGCAGATTGGTCTCTTCATCAAACTCACGGATGTAGAAGCGGTCGGTGCGGCCAAAAATTTTCCAGTCAAGGCGGCGGATCTCATCCCCCTGCACATAGGGGCGGTGCTGGCGGAACTCGACGCTGAAGCCCTTGTGCGGCGAGGCATGCTGACCGGTGGTGAAACCTTCGACAACCGTGCGCGCAAAGAGCTGCAGAGTCTGCAGGCTGGTGATGTCTTCGGCTTGAAGAATGTCGGAGAGAGTAGCCACTGATGTGGGGAATTAGGGGGGGCGGGCGTGTGGCGCAGCCGCTCACAGCACTCGCGTTTCGCTCTTCTTCGTCTTCTTCACCAGTTCGGCGATGATCTGATCGACCGTGATGCCTTCGGCTTCGGCGTGGAAGGTGGGAACGAGGCGATGGCGCAGGGCAGGGGCGGCGAGGGCTTCGATGTCGTCTGTGGTGACATGCGTGCGGCCCTGAAGAAGGGCGCGGACTTTGCCGGCGAGGACGAGCATCTGGCTGGCACGCGGGCCGGCACCCCAGCTGAGCATGCTCTTCACGTACTCGGAGGCGTCGGGTTCCGTGGGGCGTGTGGAACGGACGAGATCGAGGACGAAGTCGATGACGTGATCAGGCACAGGCACCTTGCGGGCCAGTTGCTGCGCGGCCTGGAGTTCTTCAGCGGTGATGACGGCTTCGATTTCCTGTGTCACGCCACCCGTGGTGCGGGCGATGATTTCGCGCTCGTCATCGCGCGTGGGGTAATCGACTTTGATGAGGAAGAGGAAGCGGTCCTTCTGGGCTTCGGGGAGCGGGTAGGTGCCTTCCTGCTCGATGGGGTTCATCGTGGCGAGCACGAAGAAGGGCTTGGGCAGTTCATGCGTGACCTGACCGACGGTGACATGCTTTTCCTGCATGGCCTCCAGCAGAGCGGCCTGCGTTTTGGGAGGGGTACGGTTGATTTCGTCGGCGAGGATGATCTGGGAAAAGATGGGGCCTGGCTGGAAGACGAGCTTGCGGCGGCCGGTCTCCGCATCTTCCTGGATGATCTCGGTGCCGGTGATGTCCGCAGGCATCAGGTCGGGCGTGAACTGGATGCGGCGGAAGCTCAGGTGCATCGCGTCGGAGAGCGATTTGACGAGGAGGGTCTTCGCGAGGCCGGGCACCCCTTCGAGCAAGCTGTGGCCGCCGGCGGCGATGGCGATGAAGACCTGCTCAATGACGGCCTCCTGTCCGACGATGCGTCTGCCGAGAGCAGCTTTGAGTTTGTTGTAACCTGAGACGAGAGCGGCGGCAGCAGCGGAGTCGGACATGGGGGGATGACGAAATCAGAATGACGAGTAAAATTGAAGCCGAGAAAGGCATCAACGGGCGAAGAGTGAACACGAGGACGGAACGGGAGTTCTTTCCACTCTTGCACACATGCTGGCAAGAAGACAAAAAAGAGGGATTTGCAGAATCCCGCTGAATCAGATTTTGCTGATGCAGGCGATGGCCATGGCGGCGATGCCTTCCTCACGCCCGACGAACCCGAGGCGTTCGTTGGTCGTGGCTTTGACGCCGACCTGATTGGGCTGGATGCCCAGTGCGGCGGCGATGTTCTTTTTCATCGCGGCGGCGTGGGGATTCACCTTGGGCGCTTCAGCGATGAGGGAAGAGTCCACGTTTTCAATGCGCATGCCCTTGTCTGCGGCGATCTGGGCGCACTTTTCGAGGATTTTGAGACTGCAGATGCCTTCGATGGTGGGATCGTTGGGGGGAAACCAGTGGCCGATGTCGGGCTCGCCAAGAGCGCCGAGCACGGCGTCGGCGATGGCGTGGCTGAGCACATCCGCATCCGAATGGCCTTTGAGGCCGCGCGAATGCGGGATGGTGACACCGCCGAGGACGAGGGGGCGGCCTTCTTCAAAGGAATGAACGTCGTAACCGATGCCTGTGCGTACCATGGGTGGAAATCAGGCGTTATGATCTGCGGCTTTCTTCAAGCTGGCAAGCACCTCGGGGATGGGGAGGTCGATGCGCTGGCGGTTGAGGAAGTAGCTGACGTTTTCGTAGCCTGCTTCAGTCAGGTGGTTCAAGGCGGTGACGAAATGCTCGCCGACGCGAAAGGCGCGATGCGAATCGGAGCCGAGGACGATGGGGATCTTGCGATCAGCCATCATGCGCAGCATTTCATTCCCGGGATTCATTTCGGAGTAGCTCTTGTTGAGGCCGGAGGTGTTCAGTTCCATGGCCACACCGGTGGCCGCGATGCGGTCGAGAGCGGTGGAGACGGTGTTTTTGACGATGGCAAAGCACCAGGAGTCCGGATGGTAGTTTTTGACCAGATCGGGGTGTGCCAGGCAGTCGTAGAGGCCGGATTCAGCCGACTTGGCGAGGTGCTCGAAGTAGGTGCGGCGGAAGTTTTCGATGGTGCCGGTCTCGAACTTGTTGAGGTATTCCTTGGCCTGCCAGTGAACGGCGCCGAGCACGTAATGGAAGTCGGCACGCTTGTGGAGGTTGGCGATGTATTCCTCACAACCGGGGAAGAATTCGCTTTCGATGCCGAGGCGGATGTCGAGCTTGCCCTTGAAGGCATCGGCGGCACGCTGAACGAGTGCGACGTAGGTGTCGAACTCACTCTCCGACATGCGCACCGTGGGCCAGAAGCCGTTGGGCATGGGGCAGTGGCAGGTGAAGATGATGCCTTTGAGGCCGGCCTTGAGGGCCTGCTGGGCGTACTCTTCAGGCTCACCCCAGGCATGCTTGCACAGCGGGGTGTGCATGTGGGAATCGTAAAACAAAGCGCCAGACTTGGTGGGGCCGGGAGGTGGCAGCGGCTGGGCCGGTGCTTTCTTGACCACGGCGACGACCGGAGCGGCAGCGACCACCGGGGCCTCTACTGCGGGCGCAGCCACTTCCACAGCCGGGGCTGGAACGGGGGCGGGGGCCTTTTTGGCGGGCGCGGGCTTCTCAGGGGCAGGCGCTGGCGCGGCCTTGACAGCCACAGGAGCGGGGGCCGCAGGAGCTTTGGCGGCGGCGGCAGGCTTGGAAGGGGCGGGTGCCTGCGCTTTGGCTGCTTTAGCCACCGGCTTGGGGGCAGGCTTGGCGGGGGCCGGAGCGGGCTTCGCCGCGACAGGTTTGGTTTTTGGAGCAGGAGCCTTGGCCGCAAGGTTTTTCACCACGGCCTTGGATGGAGTGGCTTTTTTGACCACTTTCTTCGGGGCTGGCTTGGCCGCGGTTTTTTTGGCAGCAGTCTTTTTGGCGGGAACCGGCTTCTTTTGGGTCAGCGTTTTCTTGGCTGGGACAGGTTTGGCCTTGGTCTTGGAGGCCACGGTTTTATTGGATTTTGCCGCAACAGGCCTGGCCTTACCTTGGGCCGCCTTTTTCGTGTTTCGTTTAGGTTTGCTCACAGTCTAGCTCCTGGTTCCATGCAATATCAGCCATCCTTTTCCTTCGACTTCCGCGATCCGTGCGTTTTTAGCGCTGCCTGCTGGGCCTGGAAAACAAAGTCGTAAAGTTAAGGGGACATCTTTCCAGTTTCCGGTCTGGAGTTGCTGGAGAAGGGGTTGGAATTTAGGATCTTTACGATCAAAGTAGGCATAAACGACGTCATTATCGTCAGGATGCTTGATTTCGAGCAGTTCGCTGCCCATCGGAGCGGCCTCCGGCGGAATATTCTGAGGTTTGGAGGCGATCACGCGGAGGAGTGTGGGCGCGGACGGCTGGGTTTTGATGAACTCCTCCCAGTCGATTTCGCCATAACGAACCGAGCTTTCCCAATCCACCCGGAAGGTGCCGTCCACCATTTCTTCAATGATGAGGCTGACAGGCTCGGCATTGGCAAAAACGGCCTGAGCATACCCGAGACGGTAGCCTTCCTCCTCCACCGGCAGCGCCCAGCCAAGAGTTTTCCACTCGAGCGGAGCGTGAGGATGGCTGCTGTAGTAATGCTCCATCAATGGACGCACACGCTGGGGATCACGGACAAAAGCGAGCTGCTGGTCCGTGGTGGAGGCTTCAAAAAAACCACGAAGTGTGCGTTCAATTTGGGATCTTTTGCTCTCGATGTCCACAATGGCGGAGGGACTTGGGGAGCCTGAAGCCATGAGTTTCAATGAACTGGACTGGGAGCTGACAGGAGTGTTGGGGCTGACTCCACGGGGGGCGGCGCCTATGGACGGACGGATCTCGGAGGGATCGCCCAAAAGAGAAGGCTGCTCTTTGATATTGCCTGACCAGTGATGTTCCTTATCATTGTCGTACATCGACTGAACGTACTCAGGATTGACCCGGGCGGACTCCCAGAGCTTGATCATGACGACCCGTACGACCGTGGCGATCATGATCACGAGGGCCATGCAGCCGAGAATGGTGGCAACGGCGTTGATCATGGCCTCGCGCCGCCGGGCTCGGCTGCGGCGTGGCGGATCATTGTCAGCGATGCTCGGATGGGTCATGGCAAACACGCGTTGGTGGAGCCGAAGGCGGGATTTGAACCCGCGACCCTCGCATTACGAATGCGATGCTCTACCACTGAGCTACTCCGGCATGAACGTGTGACTTTAAGTCTTTAATTATATAAGGGGTGCTCAGATCTTGTCATTTGCTTTCTTTGACAGGTGGAAAAATTCTTAGCTCAAGGGCGGGTGGGGAAAGCCTGAGGCGGTGCAAATGGCAGCCACCCGGCTCCCAACAGCTCGTGCTTGAATCTTGGGTGAACTCACTGAGAGTGGCCTATGCCCAGTCCAACCATAGCTGCCCAAGCTGGAACTCCCTATGGTGAATTCCTTGCCGAGCAGGAAGAAATTCAACGCCTGAAGTGGCTCGCCAGTGAGAGCGAAGGCCATGACATCGGGTTTGAGTTTGCGCTCAATGACTGGGCGCAGAACCACCGCGCGGAGTGGCGAAGCATGCGAAACCAGCTGAAGGGGCAGCAGGACTGAGTCTTTTTTTGCCTGCCAGCCGGGCAATATTGCTGAGGATGGCGCGTTATGGCCCGATGATGATTTGTCGCGCTGCCGCCCTGAAGGCTATTTTTCTGCTGTCCGTCCCGCTGCTGCACGCAGCACCCCGCACGAATGTTTTGTTCATCATGGCTGATGACCTGCGTCCGGAGCTGGGCTGCTACGGCTCTGTGGCGGTAACGCCTAATCTCGATGCGCTGGCGAAGCGCGGCATGATTTTCCGGAAGGCCTACTGCCAGCAGGCGGTCTGCAATCCTTCCCGCTCCTCCATGCTGACCGGGCTGCGTCCGGACACTCTGGGGCTGTATGTGAATGGAACGCATTTTCGCGAGCTGAAGCCGGCGGTGAACACACTGCCGGGGTGGATGAAGGACCACGGCTACACCACCCGCTGTGTGGGCAAAATTTTCCACAACTGGCATACGAAGGAGCATGGCGACCCGCGCTCATGGAGCGCTCCGGAATTCCTGCACTACGCAAATCACGGCGATGACGTGCCGCAGGTCGGCGGACCGCTGCCGCCGAATCTGACCACGCTCTCCAGCAGCCTGCGCCAGTATGGAAAGGTGCCGCTGTGTGAGTGCCGTGATCTGCCGGATGAAGCCTATTATGATGGGCGGGTGGCCGCCGAGGCTGTGCGTGTGCTGGGTGAGATCAAAGGCGAGCCGTTTTTTCTTGCCGTCGGTTTTTGGAAGCCGCACGCCCCGTTCAACGCTCCCAAAAAATACTGGGACATGTATCAGAGAGACCAGCTGCCGGTGCTCGATCCCGCACGGCCGGCCGCCGCCCCAGAGATCGCTTTTCACCAGAGCACGGAGATTCTGGGGCCGGTGAAAGACCAAAAGCAGCCCACCGCAGAGCAGTCGGCGGAGATGAGGCATGGGTATTTCGCCGCCATCAGCTACATGGACGCCCAGCTTGGGAAGGTGACCGCCGAGCTGGAAAAGCAGGGCCTGCTGGACTCCACTCTCATCGTGTTCTGGGGGGATCACGGCTACCACATCGGAGAACACAGTCTGTGGGCCAAGACCTCAAACTTCGAGCTGGATGCGCGCGTGCCGCTCATCGTGGTGCCACCGCAGGCAAAGCATGCCGGGGCCAGCACGGATGCGCTGGTGGAAATGGTGGATCTTTTTCCCACCATCACCGCCCTGTGCGCTGTCCCGGAGGCGCCGGGCCTGGACGGGGTCAGCCTTGTGCCGCTGCTGAACGATCCCAAGGCTAAAATCAAAGTCGCCGCCTACACGCAATTTCCCCGACCTGCCTATCCGGACCGTACCCCGCGTGGCAGGCCGGAGGTGATGGGGGTGAGCGTCCGCACCCCGACGCTGCGTTATACCGAATGGCGGGATTTTGACACTGGCAGCGTGGTGGCGAGCGAGCTGTATGACCACGCCCGTGATGAGGCGGAAATGAACAATGTGATGGCCAGTCCGGCTGATCGTGCGGCCCTCGAACAAGCGCAGCAGCTTTTGGTACGCCAATTTCCGCGTGGAAAGCGATAAAACAGGCAAAAGGACTGTAAAAAAGCGCAACTTAATGGTTGCCAATGACGCCCAAATTTTGTTAATCATCATTAAGCCACATGAAAAATCGTTTTTTACTCCTTGCCTTCACCGTCTGCGCTCTTTCCAGCATCGCTTACGGTGACATCCAGTCTCCTCCCGGACATCACTTTACGTGGAGCCGGAAACTCAGCCGCGGTATCGGCAACGTTCTGTTTGGCTGGTTCGAATACCCGGCTGTCTGGCGCAAGACCAACGAGTCTGATGGTTCCATCGCCGCCGCTTCCGATTTCTTCGTCGAAGGAACCAAGCGCACATTGGTGAGAGCTGGCTACGGGCTCTATGAGATTGCCACCTTCCCAATTCCTAGCTGGAAGCGCACCTACCGCCCACCTTATCATCACAAGGAGAACGTGGACACCTGGTGGGGCTACACGGAGTTCGCTCCTGAAGTGGGCTTCCGCTCCGAGATTCCGTATTCCTCCTCCCAGGGCTGGTAACAGCCAACAAGGCAAGTTTCTCAAGGCACAGACTGCAAACAGTCTGTGCCTTTTGTTTGCAAAGCAGGGTTCCTGCTGGCAAGAAAGAACCGTTTCCTCATGCCTGAAGCTCATAAGATCGACATCAACCATGTGGCCAAGCTGGCCCGGCTTACGCTCTCCGACGAAGAAGCCAAGCGCTACGAGTCCCAGTTGGACGGCATTCTGACCTACATCGACACGCTGACACGTTACGATCTGGACGGAGTGGAGCCGACGGCGCACGCCATGCCCGTTTATGATGTGCTGCGGGCGGATGAACCGCGTCCTGGCTTTACTCAGGAGCAGGCGCTGTCCAACGCGCCGAAACGTATCGCCGACCAGATTCAGATTCCCAAGGTAATCGAGTAACCGTCCAACCTCTGCCGCTGCTTCCCGCTCTCATTTTCCTATGCTCGCCTCCTCCACCATCGCAGCCTTGCGCAAAGGCATCACTGCGGGTGAAATCACGCCACGAGACATCGTTTTGGATGTCGCGAAATCCATCGAAGCAGGCAATGCGGAGATCGGTGCCTATTTGTCCTGGGACGTTGAAGCCGCTCTCGCCGAAGCCGACCGCGCCGATATCACGAAGCCGCTGGGTGGCATCCCCATCGCGGTGAAGGACAACATGAACGTGACCGGCCAGCCCTGCACCTGCGGCTCGCGCATCCTGGCTGAAAACTACACGGCCCCCTACGATGCGGGCGCGATCCAAAAGCTGCGTGCGGGTGGTGCCATTCCATTTGGCCGGCTGAACATGGATGAATTTGCCATGGGCTCCAGCACGGAGAACTCCGCCCTCGGCGTCACTCGCAATCCGCGCGATCTTTCCCGCGTCCCCGGTGGCTCCAGCGGTGGCAGTGCTGCGGCGGTGGCGGGAGATCTTGCCATTGCGGCCTTGGGGTCAGACACGGGCGGCTCGATCCGCCAGCCAGCGGCGCTGTGCGGCTGCGTGGGCATCAAGCCCACCTATGGCCGTGTGTCCCGCTATGGCCTCGTGGCGTTTGCTTCTTCGCTGGACCAGATCGGCCCGGTCACCAAGACGGTGGAAGACTCCGCGCTTTTGCTGAATCACCTTTGTGGTTACGACGCCCATGACTCGACCTCGCTGAATATCGAGGTTCCGGATTTCACCGCAACCCTTGGCCAGGACATCAAGGGCCTGCGCATCGGCCTGCCCAAAGAGTATTACATCGACGGCATCCACGCCGGAGTGTCTGCCAGCGTGCAGGCGGCCATTCGCCAGCTGGAGTCTCTGGGGGCGATCATTGAAGAAATCAGCCTGCCGCATACGGAACTCGGTGTGGCGACTTACTACGTGCTCGCACCTGCGGAGGCCTCGGCCAACCTCGCCCGGTTTGACGGTGTTCGTTACGGTCACCGCAGCAGCAGTGCAGGGGATTTGATGGAGCAGTACACGAAGTCCCGCTCGGAAGGTTTCGGCCCCGAGGTGAAGCGGCGCATCCTGCTGGGCACCTACATGCTCAGCTCCGGCTACTATGACGCGTATTACATCCGTGCGCAGAAGGCGCGCACGCTGATCCGTAATGACTTCACGGAAGCATTCAAAAAAGTGGACGTGATCCTTTCCCCCACCAGCCCCACACCAGCCCACAAGCTGGGTGAACTCAAAGACAACCCGCTGGCGGCCTATCTTGAAGACGTGTTCACCATTCCCGTGAATCTGGCCGGACTTCCGGGAATCAGTCTGCCATGCGGCACGGTGGATGTGGAAGGCAAAGCGCTTCCTGTGGGACTGCAGATCGTGGGCAAAGCGCTGGATGAAGCCACCGTGCTGCGTGTGGCGCATGCGTATGAGCAATCGCGCTGAGGAACGTGAATAAAATGAATAAAATCTCTCCACAGAGTTTGACAAAAGAACGCACTGGTCTATTCTCGTTGCCCGCTGTTTCAAACACGGCGGGAAGGTAAGTTTCAACGCACCCGTAGCTCAACGGATTAGAGCATCTGACTACGGATCAGAAGGTTTCAGGTTCGAATCCTGACGGGTGCGCCACTCATTACTGAATGAGTTAACAAGGCGCTTTGTTCCGCCAAACTGACTGACCGCTTAAATGTGCCAACTGTGCGCGCGGATGAAAGCAAAGCGGGTGTCTCACAAGGTGGAACTACACAAGAGCTACATAGACCCGCTCAATGATGCATTTCAGTCAGACATCAAGTGAGGATGGATGCATGAGCATTGTCGAATGGAATGCGAGTGGTGGCTTGGGCTGTCGCGGTTTCTGCCACAGAAGAGACTGGGCTATGGCGAATTGCGAGAGCCTGCAACTGGCGGCAAGGGTTGCTTCACCAAGAAGATGTCAACGACAGTAAAAAAACGCAGCAGGTTTCATCGCCTGATTCAAACTGGGCTGGGTGGAGGGAGGTTCCTTGAATGGCTCTCACCGACAGCGGTGGAGCAGCGGTGGAGCCGGGAACGATTGCACCGGCTGATTGAAAGCCGTCTTGAGGGGCGCAAATTCATTGTGGTCTCAAACCGCGAACCTTTCATCCACCGCAAGCGCCCGGATGGCACGGTGGAGTGCATCCGGCCAGCCAGTGGCATGGCCACGGCGCTGCACCCTATCATGATGGCTTCCGGCGGCACCTGGGTGGCCCAGGGGGCAGGGGATGCGGACCGGGACACAGTGGATGCAAACGACTGCGTGATGGTGCCGCCTGAGGCGCCGGGCTACAGACTGCGGCGCGTATGGCTTGATCCCGAAGTGGAACGCGGATTTTACTACGGGCTGTCGAACGAAGGACTGTGGCCGCTGTGTCACATCACCTTCACCCGCCCAGAGTTTCGCCCCCAGGACTGGCTGGCTTATAAAGAGGCGAACCGCATCTTTGCCGAAGCGGTGCTCAAGGAGGCGGATGGCGGCAAGGCGCTGGTCTTCATCCAAGACTACCACTTCTGCCTGCTGCCGCGCATGCTGCGGGAGATGAGTGGCGGACGTATCGTGAGTGCACACTTTTGGCATATCCCATGGCCGAACCGTGAAGTCTTTCGCGCCTTTCCATGGGGGGAGGAACTGCTGGACGGTCTGCTGGGCAATGACCTCCTCGGCTTTCACATTCATTACCATTGTCAGAATTTTTTGGGCACCGTGGACCGCGCTCTGGAAGCACGGGTGGACACGGACCGAAGTGAAATCACCCGTGGCGGGCATCTGACCCGCGTGCGCCCCTTTCCCATCAGCATCGATTTCGAAGCTGACAACAAACTCGCCACTTCGCCAGAAGTGGCTGCCGCCATGCAGCGCTGGCTGCAGCGACTGCCCGGCCTGAAGGGGCGGAAGATCGGGGCCAGCATCGAGCGTCTGGACTACTCCAAAGGCATCCCACAGCGCATCCATGGGCTCGAACATTTTTTTTGAACAGCACCCGGAGAGTCTGGGCAAGCTCTGTTTTGTGCAGATTGCCGTGCCAAGTCGTGATCACCTGGCAAGTTATCAGGCGGAACAGGCGGCAGTGGACTTCGCGGTGGCGCGCATCAATGAACGCTTTGGCACCTCGGACTGGCAGCCTGTTTATCTCCTCAAGGAACACCACGGGCCGCTGGACATGATGGCCCTGCACCGGCTGGCAGATTTTTTCATGGTGAACTCCCTGCATGACGGCATGAACCTGGTGGCCAAGGAATTTGTGGCCAGCCGAAGTGACGAGCGTGGCGTGCTGATCCTGAGCCTTTTCACCGGAGCCTCGCGGGAACTGACGCAGGCCATTAGCATCAACCCCTACGCTATTGAGGAAATTTCCGTTGCTGTACATAACGCGCTGACAATGAGCGCCGGGCGTCAGCAGCGGCGCATGCGGCTCATGCGCGAGCAGGTGGCACATCAGAACGTCTATCGCTGGGCCAGCCGTCTGCTCATGGCCATGCTGCGCATTGAGCACCCGGACGACGAAGATGACGATGAACTGCTTGAGCAGCAGCCTTTTGAGGATGCATGAAATGAGCCTGCGACCTCACTGGACCCGGCATCTCGAAAAAATTTGTTCCTGTCTGGTTCAGGCGCCGAGTGTGCTCATCGCCTCAGACTTTGACGGCACGCTTGCTCAGATCATGGATTGCCCATCCCGGGCGGTGTTGTCGTCGGAGGCTCAGATGGTGATCAAAAGTCTCGCGACGCTGCATCCGCGTGTGAGGCTGGCATTTCTTTCCGGGCGGTCGCTGGCTGATCTCGCCTCGCGTTTGCCGATTGCCCAGGAAAACATTGTTCTGGCAGGCAATCATGGTTTGGAAATGAGCGGTGCCGGACTTGACTGGATGCATCCCTCCTCAGCTCAAAACCGGCCGCAGATAGAGGCGCTTGTCACGCAGCTTCAATCCCTTGCAGGTGGCATTGAAGGAGCTCTGATCGAAGACAAGGGGCTTGGCCTGACCCTGCACTACCGACGCGTCGCCAGCGCTGATCTTCCGCGTCTTCATGCAGCCGTGCTGCAGATGGTGCTCCCCGCAGGCATCCGCCGCGCAGATGGAAAAAAAGTTGTCGAGTTTCGTCCGCAAGTAGACTGGCACAAAGGCCATGCCCTGCGCCGTATCCAGCAGCATTTCGACATTGCTTCTGAATCCACCTTGTTCCTGGGAGACGACGTCACCGATGAGGACGCCTTCCGAGAGCTGAACAGCCGAGGCATCACACTCCACGTCGGCCTGGAATCCGCCGCAAGCTTCGCCGGTTTGCACGCCCGGCATCCGGAGGATGCGGTACAGTTTCTCCGCGCTGTTAGTTTGATGCTTGGCGCATCATAACCAAAGGTTGAAGGACGGGCGGCTATACCAGGCTCATTCTTTGGCAGAGGCGCTTGATGTCATCTGCTCCGGAGCATGAGAAATCAGCCGAACACTCAAATCATCACGCAATCGAGGAAGTCGGCGACGAACTCATTCTTCGGATGCTCGCGAAGTTGCTGCGGTGAGCCGATTTGCTGGATGTCTCCTTCATGCAAAACGACGACGCGGTCGGCGAGTTCGAAGGCTTCATCCTGATCGTGCGTGACAAACAAGGTGGTGACTTTGGTTTCGTCGTGAAACTGGCGTAGCCATTTGCGCAGGGTCTTGCGCACCTTGGCGTCGAGGGCGCCGAAGGGTTCATCCAGCAGGAGGACCTGCGGGCCGACGGCGAGGGCGCGGGCGAGTGCGACGCGCTGCTTCTGGCCGCCGCTGAGCTGGGACGGGTAGCGTGAACCGTAGCCTTCCAGGGCGATGCGGCGCAGGAGTTCTGTGACGGCTTTGTCGATTTCTTCGCGATCGGGCCGTGTGGCACGTGGCATGACGCGGAGGCCGAAGGCGATGTTTTCCGCGACGGTCATGTGATTGAAGAGGGCGTAGTTCTGGAAGACGAAGCCGGCCTTGCGCTCGTAGGCACTGCGGTTCGTGACGTCGGTGCCATGGAACTGGATGCTGCCTGCGCCGGCGTCGGCGAATTCGAGTCCGGCGATGATGCGCAGCAGCGTGGTCTTGCCGCTGCCGCTGGGGCCGAGCAGGGCGACGAGTTCGCCGGTTTTGACTTCGAGGTCGACGTTTTTCAGCGCCTGGAAGCTGCCGAAAGATTTGGAGATGTGGTGGATGTGGATGCTCATGCTGCTCCTCGGCGGGTGGTCGTCAGAGTTTTCAAAATCAGGGTCACCAGCGCCAGCAAGGCCAGCATGGAGGCGACGGCAAAGGCGGGAACGAACTGGTATTCGTTGTACAAAACTTCGATGTGCAGCGGCACGGTGTTGGTCTTGTTGCGGATGTGGCCGCTGACCACGGACACGGCACCGAACTCGCCCATGCTGCGTGCGTTGCAGAGAATGATGCCGTAGAGCAGGCCCCATTTGATCTTGGGCAGGGTGACGCGCCAGAACATCTGGAAGCCGTTGGCACCGAGGGTCATGGCGGCCTCTTCTTCAGCCTGGCCCTGCGCCTCCATCTGCGGAGCCAGGATGCGGGCGACGAAGGTGAAGGTGACGAAGATGGTGCTGAGCACGATGCCGGGCAGAGCGAAGATGATCTTGAAGCCGTGCTCTTTCAGCGCCGGGCCAAATAAACCCTGCGCGCCGAAGAGCAGCACATACACCATGCCGGCGATGACCGGGGAGACCCACAGCGGCAGCTCGATGAGGGAGGTGAGAAAGCGCTTGCCACGAAACTGAAAACGCGAGACGCACCAGGCTGCGGCGAGGCCGAAGAGCGTGTTGAGCGGCACGGTGATGGCGGCGACTTTCAGCGTGAGCCAGATGGCGTGCATGGTGGCGCGGTCATCGAAGGCTTCCACGAAACCTTCCCAGCCTTTGCGGAAGGCTTCCTGAAAGATGACGACGAGCGGAAGAACAAACATGAGCCCCATGAAGGCCACGGCGGTGCCGATGATGAGGCCGCGCGAGAAGAGGGAGTCGGAGGTAGCTTTGCGAGGCCGGACGGTGCGCGGTGGATGGATGTCGATGATGGCGGCCATGCTTTAAAAATGCGAAAGGGGAGGCGGTAAGTGGAAAAAAAGGAAGGGTGATTCGTCATCTCATTCCCGTGCGTTTGCGGCTCCACTGAGCGAGCAAGTTGGAGAGAACGAGGATGGTGAAGGAAGCGGCGAGCATGACGACGCCGATGGTGGCGGCACCGGAGTAGTCATACTCTTCAAGGCGCATGGTGATGAGCAGGGGGGCGATCTCGGTTTTGAAGGGGAGATTGCCGGAGATGAAGACGACGCTGCCGTATTCACCGACGGCGCGACCAAAGGCGAGCGTCATGCCGGCGAGGGTGGAAGGCAGCAGCGCGGGAAACACGATGCGTGTGAGCGTCTGCCAGCGGTTCGCGCCGAGGCAGGCGGCGGCTTCCTCGACATCCATGGAGAGATCGGCGATGACGGGCTGCAAGGTGCGCACGACGAAGGGAAAGCCGACGAAGGTGAGCGCGATGGTGATGCCGAGCGGTGCGTAGGCGGCCTTGATGTCATGCTGCGCGAGCCAGGCGCCGATCCAGCCATTGGGCGCATAGAGGGTGACTAGGGCGATGCCTGCGACGGCGGTGGGCAGCGCGAAGGGGAGATCCACCATGGCATCCAGCAGGCGGCGGCCGGGGAAGGCGTAGCGCTCTAGCGCCCACGCGGTGATCAGGCCGAAGACGGCATTCACCAGCGCGGCGGCGAAGGCCGTGCCGAAGCTGAGCTTCAGCGATGAAATCACGCGCGCCTGCGTCAGTGTGGCAAGCATGTGCTCCCATCCGCCGCTGGTGGCCTTCCACACGAGCATGGAGAGCGGGAAGAGCACGATGAGGCTCAGGTAGGTGATGGTGAAGCCAAGCGAGAGCCTGAAGCCGGGAAGGATATGGCGTGGGCGTGACAAGGGATGAAGCAGGCTGGTTATCAATGAGCTCGTGGTGCAAAGTGAATGCGCTCCACTCGTGAGAAGCGCATTCACAGGGGGGCGGTGGGCTTACTTCCCTTGATAGATCTGGTCAAAGATGCCGCCGTCATCGAAGTGCTTCTTCTGCGCCTTGGCCCAGCCGCCGAAGTCGCCGTCGATGGTGACGAGGTTCAGCTTTGGAAAGCGGGCGCTGTATTTGGCAGCGGCTGCGGCGTCACGCGGGCGGTAGTAATTTTTGCCGATGATTTCCTGCGCCTCGGGAGAGTAGAGGTATTCGAGGTAGGCTTTGGCGACTTCGGCGGTGCCTTTTTTCTCGGCGTTCTTGTCTACCACGGCCACGGTCGGCTCGGCGAGGATGCTGATGGAGGGAACGATGATCTTGGTCTGGCCGGGGAACTCGCGCTGGATGAGCCAGGCTTCGTTTTCCCAGGAGAGGAAGACATCGCCGATGCCGCGCTGTGCGAAGGTGGTGGTGGCGGCACGCGCACCGGTGTCCAGCACGGGCACGTTCTTGAAGAGCGCGGCGATGAACTCCTTCGCTTTGGCTTCGCTGCCGGTTTTCTTCAGCGCATAGGCCCAGGCGGCGAGGTAGTTCCAGCGGGCACCGCCGGATGTTTTCGGATTCGGAGTGATGACGTTCACGCCTTCTTTGACGAGGTCGTCCCAGTCCTGAATGTTCTTCGGGTTGTCCTTGCGCACGACAAACACAATGGTGCTGGTATAAGGCGCGCTGCTGTTGGGCAGGCGCTTCTGCCAGTCTTTCGAGATCAAGCCAGCCTGCTGGCCGATCACATCAATGTCTCCGGCGAGTGCGAGCGTCACGACATCGGCTTCGAGGCCGTCGATGACAGCGCGTGCCTGCTTGCCGGAGCCGCCGTGCGACTGGTCGATGCTGACTTTTTTGCCGGTGGTTTCCTTGTAGTGTTTGGCGAAGGCCTTGTTGTACTCCGAGTAGAGTTCGCGGGTGGGGTCGTAGGAGACGTTGAGCAGCTCAAAGTCGGCTGCGTGGGCGGTGAGGCCGAAGAGAGCGGCGGAGAGGAGGCTGAGGCGTGTTTTCATGATGTTTGAGAAAAGAATGGGAAATGACGAGGTTTGAATGCGGAATGGTGGATCGGGGAGTTCGAGGTTTGGCTTCAAAAGAAGCGATGACTGAATTCAAAGTAGGCAAAGTTGGTGCTGGGGCGCTGCAGCTGGCGCTCCACAAAGCCGCCCGCGGCAAAGTAGGAGTAGCCAATGGTGAACTCTGTTTTCGCGTCCCAGGTGTAGCGGGCGCGGATGTCGAACTCCTGGCCCAGGAAGTTCCCGCTGGCCCCCGTGCGATCTCGGGCGTTGTTGGCCGCGTTGAAGCGGTCCGTGCCGCTGGCGAGCCAGTAGTAGCTGTAGCCGAAGTCCACGCGCAGATTGTGGCGCGGCTTGAGTTCCACCCGAACTTTCGGTGTGCTGATGTTTTCAAAGACGATGTAGTCGTTGGCCGACCACGGACGGCCGAAGCCAAAGAAGCGCTCGAAGCGGTTGTCCGTGCTGTCGTTAGGATTGCGGTCGCCGCTGGCGTAGCCGTAAAACAGGCTGACGCGCGGTTTCCACGGATTGGAGCTGAGGGTGTACCCCACCTCCACCGTGCCGGCATAGGCACGCACCTTGCTGGTGCCGTTCTGACCAAACTGGTAGTTCATGCTGGCGTCGTAGTCGAAGCCCGTGGCACCGATGATGCCGTAGCCGCGCAGGCCGGGGTTATGCACCATGCGCTCCGCCACGCCGCGATAGGCGGACTGATGCAGCGCGAGGTAATAAGGCTCCAAGGTGATGACGTCTGACCACTGGCGCAAATGGCCGATGGCGGCATACATCCACTGCTGCTCCACAGGACGGTCCATCTGATACAGCAGACGGTTCAGCGGCTGCACGGCGAGGAGGTCGAGCTGCCAGTCGCTGCTTTCCTGGCCAATGCTGGCGTGGAAGCCCTGAAAGGCGTTTGCGGTGTTGCGCCACTGGTTGTTGCCGATGAGGCGGCGGTCAAGGAATTCGAAGTTGTGAATCCCGTAGCGGATGCTCAAGGGCCGGGCGTTGCCGATGGAGTCATGTCCGAAGAGGTCTTTGAAATAGAGCTCCACATAGGCGCGGATGATCTCAAACTCGTTCACGTCGCGGTTGTCACGCGCATACCTGCTGTTTTCGCGGCGTGAGTCCTGCATCTCAAACGCAAAGCGAAAGGGGTCGAGGATGTCCTTGATGCCGATGTAGGCGCGCGTGCGGTGAAGGAGGGGCTGGTCCACTCCCTTCTGCGCCCGGCGCAGGTCGTTGTCGCGGTACTCATAGCGGAAGCGGTAGTCCAGGCCCACATCGAGCCATTTGACGTTCAGCAGCGAATCGACGCCCAGCTCGCTCACGTTGCGCACATACTTCGGCGGATCTGGGTCACGCGTGGTGCTGTAGCTGAGCGGGTTTTGGTAATAGGTGCCGCGAGTGAGCTTCTTGGACTCCACTTCAGCAGCAAAGGCAGCGGTCGCGGTGAGGAGCAGGAGACCAAGCGCCTGTGTCAGGAAGCGCTGATCCAGTGTTCTTGTCGAAAGGGTCTTTTTCATGTTTGAGCGGCTGCGGAACGGTGGCCTGTGTTTCGGTTTGGGACCGACCTGATCCTTTCGGATCACGCGTTGGGACAGCGCCTGAGATGCTTCAAACAGATGCTTATGCATGCTTCGAACACCTCCGGTGGTCCGGTCAGTCTCTTGAGGGTGGCGGGGAATCCGGGCGGATTGCTTCGGCCTGCGTTGAGTAATATGTTATAAAATACATACGGCAAGTAGGAATTAAAAAAATAAGTCATGCGCTGGTGCGGCGGCGAATCCCCCGGCTTCTCAAAGGCCGGATGTGTTTCATCGTTTCTGCCGGATGGCGGGTTGTATCTTTTTGAATGAGCCGCGTTTTTCCGGTTGAAGGTTTTTAAATCATATATATTTAATAGGAGTAAGGCGCACCTGACCGCAGACCGCCGGGAGGCATTGAGATTTGACCGCCTCCATCCGGTGTGCCGCATCACGCGATGTGAAGAGCGGCGGTAAAACAACCGGCACAGAAAAATAACAGCCGCATTCCATCATGGACAACGATCAAAAATTCACGCTGCGCGAATGGCTTCTTGAGCAACTGCTTCAGGAACAGCAGGTCATTCAGCCTCCCAATGCCAGTCTTCTCGCCACCTTCAAAAGCAGCCTGCGGCTGCTGTCGCATGATTATGCCGTGGTGGTGGTGGTCTCAAAACTCCCTGCACAGCAGCTCGTGGGAAGACCTTTGCAGCTGCTGATCACGCCGCGTCAGCCCGCTGCAGCCGCCATCCTGATTCGTGTTTCCGGTGTGCTGACATTCACGGATGAAAGCTGCGCCGGTCTGGACTTCAAACCGTCTGCGGTGGATGTTTCGAACACCCAGGCGGGCATCCTTCGAGGAGAGTTCCGGCATGAGGATGCGAGCCCGCAGGCCATCATCGGTCATCTGCATCATGTGCTGGATGTTTTGCGCCACACCTCCCAGCCTGGCGTGGCATTGAGCGCGTGAACCATTCGGAACTGCCTCCTATGTCAGCACTTCGCATTTCCTGCTTTGGCATTCTGCTCAAGCATTACCTGCTCCGTCACCACGCCGATGCAGTCGCTCCGAAAGGGAGGTTCAGTACTGCCATTGAGCACGCCTTGTCAGCTGTCCCAATTGATTTCCAGATTCATGCCGATGTTCCCGAACGAACCTGGGATGCCACCATGACCGAGGAATATCTTCAGGTTCATATCAGCCTGCGACTTCCGGATGAACCCTTGGGAGGCGTGATCCTGCTGTCTGTGCAGGGCATTTTATCCCGTGGTCGTCAGGAGCCGGCAGTGAATACTCTCATGCCGGGCCGTCTCAATCTCGCTGACTCCACAGGTCTGCATCTGGGTGCTCTTCAGATACAGACAGCGCTGGCTCTGCTGGCGCAGCCGGTGATCACCGCCGTGGTGGTGAGCGAATCCCGCATTGGAATTTTCCAGGCCATTCATCAGCCCACGCGGTTTAAAACAGCACGGCGGCCGCATGCGGAAATCAAGCTGGCCCGCGTGGCGTGATCTCACACTGCGCGCCGCCGGCGCTGCAGCAGCAGGGACAGCCCGACCATCGCCAGAAGCGCACGGGAGGGCTCCGGCGCTGCGGCTACGACGCTGAGCGTGCCGCTGGAGTAAAGCTGGCTCCAGTCCCAGGCAAGACCAAGTGAGCTGAGATCGGGAAGGCCGGTGATAGTGTCAAAAGTGCCGGAGACGGAGGACCAGTCGATGAGATTCCATGTCGATCCCGCCACCCATGTGCCGCTGGTGACCGGCAGTGCTGAGTGGATGGTGAGCGTGGCTCCGTTCAGTGTCACCGCGCCGCCGCTGAAGACGAGGAGATCATTGCTGCCGCCCGGAGTATTGAGCGTACCGCTCGCAGCGCCGCCGATGATGTCGAGCTCGATGCTGCCGCTGAGCGTGAAGCCCGCGCCGGCCTGCAGCGTGAGAGTTTGCGCATCCTGAACTCCGTTCTGACCCGCGAAGATCACTCCGCCAGTCTGCTGGGTCAGGGCCGCGCCCGCAGCAAGCGATCCCGCAGTGCCACTGCCGCCGAGGCGTCCGCCATTGGCGATGGTGAGCGAGCCCGTTCCTGTGGCAGAGCCCGTCGCGTTGTTCACCACCAGGGTGCCGCCACTGACCGTGGTGCCGCCGCTGTAGGTGCTGGCTCCGGCGAGAATCCACACGCCTGTGTCCCGCTTCATCAGTGCCACGGCATTGGTGCCGCTGGTGCCCGCGCCCGTGTTGTTGATGATGGCGCCCTGAATCGTGTTTGCGTCGGAGTTGCTGCCCTACCTTTATGGTGGGAATTAAATGGCCTATAACTCCTATTCGACAAATAGACTATAAAATTGTTCTGTCATTGTTTTGTCACAGTTCGCCTGTCACGTCCTGAACAAGGTGAGCAACGCGGAGGCGGTGATGACTGAAATGCTCAGGGCTGAAAGGTGCGGAGGCGGCCGGTGGCAGCATCAATCTGGACGGTGACGAAGTTTTTGAGCTTCGCGTCACGCAGCTGTGCGTCTTTCTTTTCATGCAGGGTGAGGAACCATGGCTTGGCAGGCTGGAGCGCGGGGCTGCCGTCTGAGTGGAAGCGCAGGGCGATGTAACGGCCGTAGATATCCGATGCGCTCTCCTGGAAACCGAGGTCGATGATGGAGGAGCGGGTGGCGTCTGCGCTGATTTCGATTTCCTGATCGAGGCTGGTGACGGCGCCGATGGGTTCAAAGACGTCGGTGGCAGGGGCGTTGGGGACATCCTCCGGCGGGCGGAGGGTGTGGATGCGCAGCTTCCGCAGCGTGGGCCGGCCGTCGATGAGATCGGCAGCTTCATAAACGCGGAGTTCGGCGTCGGTGTTGAAGAGGATGGCGAGGGACTGGGCCTCCATGAGGCGGTTTTGCACGGCCTCTGAGGCCGTGCGCAAACGCGCCGAAGCGGCCATGCCGGCGATGTAGGGCGCGCTGAGCACGGCGATGACCGTGATGATGCTGACGACGACGATGAGCTCGATCAAGGTGAAGCCCGGGCGGCTGTGATGGGTGCGAAGAATCATGTGAGGTGCTGGTATTCAGTAAGTGCGGGAGTCCCAGCGGGCATTGCGCAGGGGGACGGTGCTGGAGAAGACCGTGTAATTGAGGCGCTTTTGATTGAGCCACGCCTCCAGGCTGGCGAGATCTGCATCGTAGGCGGTGGCATCGGTGAAGGGCGCAGCGGCCTGCGCCAGATAATCCACGGGCGTTTGATTGTACTCCTGCGCCCATTTGGCGGCGGAGGTTTCATCCAGTGCGACCATGGTGACGACCACGAGCGGAGGCAGGAGGTGCTGTGTGCCTTGCGTGGCATTGCCCGCAGCATCGACGGTGACTTTATCCACGGCGGGGGTGGCGTTGTTCACGTCGAGGGAATTGTAGGTGTAGCTGGGTGCGATCCAATACGGGGTCTTCTTGGTGGCGAGGGCGGTTTCTGCAGAGACGCGAGGTGAAAGAACAAGCAGGATGATGTTTTCCGCCACGATGCGTGTGGATTGTTCGAGGTCCTGCCGGAACCAGTCGATGGGATGCGTGTAGATGGTGTTGCCTTGGAAATAAGTTGCCTGTTCTGACGGCGGGCGGTATTCCACGAGGCGGTAGCGGTAGCGCACGGGAATGGTGTAGTCGGAGAGGAAGGGCGGGCGGTTGGTGTTGTCATCGCCAAACTGGATGGCGTAGCCACGTGCGTTGAGCAGGCTGCCGAGGCCGTTTTGGTCGTTCGTCAGCCCCAGAGGTGCCTGGAAAAAAGTGGCATGGCCCGGGGTGCTGGCGGGAGTTGCTTTCCCACCGAGCAGCGTGGTGGCCGGGCCGATCTGAAACTGCAGCTCCGAGAAGCGGATGTAGGCGGTGGGTGGAGTGACGGTACCGGTGGCAGGTGCGGTATTGGAGCCGGTGGCTTTGTAATAGTAGTCCCAGTAAGGATTCAGCGTGGCCTGGGAAAGTGTCTTGGTGATGAGTTCAAACGCCTGGCGTGCCTCACGAAACTGCTGCGTCTTGTTATGCACTCCGGTGACGGAACGCCGCACGGAGTCCAGCGCCGTGACGCAGGCAAGCATGAGCAGTGAAAGCAGGACCATGGAGGCCATGAGCTCCACGAGAGTGAATGCCTGCCTGCGGCGTGAATGGAAGGAGGTGGGTTTCATTTGCCAGTCCTCGCAACGACGTAGGAGTAGAGCTTGTAGGTGGCAGGCTGTGCTTCGGTGAAATTGAAATCAGCGGCGGGTGTCTGCTTCAGCTTCACGGTGACACGGCGCAGAAAGGCATCGTTGGTGCCGGTGTTGCCGGGAAGGAGCACATCGGTGGCAGGAACGCCGACTTCGGCGACGAAGGCGATGTCGGCCTTGCTGCGGCCTGCGGGATCGACAGGGACGGCGTAGGCGTCAAAATAGTAGCGCTGCTTTTGCTGCGCACCGGAGGCCTGTGACTGATCGAGCGTGCCGAGGATGTGCTGGGAGATGCGCGAGGCGGCGGTGATCTCGCCTGCGGTGCGGACGTTGGTCACGCCATGAGGGATCAGGCCCATGATGGTGGTGATGCCAAAAGCGGCGATGGCGAGAGCGAGGGTGACTTCCACCAGGGAGAAACCCTGCGAATGCGTGCGGAGGCTGGAGGTGCGGATGTTCATGGTTTTTGTTTTGGTTTGTGAGGAGGGTCAGTTGCCGAACTTGCGCTTTTCGAGGACGCGGAACTGGTAGTGGTTGTCGAGGCTCTCGGGAGAGGCGGTGGTGCTGGAGGTGAAGTCCGGGAGATCCGCCTGAGCGGGATCAAGGAAGCGGTCCACCACGGCGGAGCCGCGGTACTCGCTCTCAAAGGTGTCACCATCGGTGATGGTGTTGACCGGTGTGGAGCGTGCCTTGCGGATGATCTGTGCGATGTAGTGGACGCGGTAGGTGTTTGAACGCGTGGTGATGCGCGGGTAGAGATTGGTGTAGGGGCGCTCGCGGGTGTTGTCTCCGGTGAGCCGGCGGGTGGCCCAGAAGCTTTCCATCTGAGTGTAGTCCGCGACGTCACGATCCGGGACGAGATGGACGTCGCAGATCTCGCTGGCGCTGAGGAAGATCTTGCCGGCCTTGAAACGTTGCTCGAACTGGGCGAGGGTCTTTTCCGCGTCGATGTTGTAGTGCCAGCGCTGGCCGCCGGACGTGGTCCAGAAGGTGTTTTGATCCGAGGACTTTGGGAAGACTTTGTAGTTCGGCGCGTCGCTGGTGGGTACGGCGGTGATGCGCTCGCTGGCAAGGAGGGCGTGCAGGCCGCTGGCCCGGCGGATGTTGGAGAATGGGAGGATCTGGTAGTTCAGATTGATCTTGCCGGCGGTGGAGAAGGGCTCGCTGATGGCGTAAGGCTCCACGACGGGCATCCAGAAGTATTCGAGCAGCAGATGGTCGGGAGGATTGGTGCCGCCGAGTTTGGACGGGCCGCCGGGGTGGCCCTGCTGCGGGCGGAACTGCAGGGTGCGCCAGGGTTTGCCAGACTTTACACCGGTGGGCAGAGAGCCGAGCGCACCGGGGGAGGCGATGAGGCGGTTGGGCGTGAAGAAGACGTTGTCCACCGTGGTGTGCTGGTTGGATTCACTGAGGTAGGGGACGCCACCATTGGCGACTTTGTTCACGTTGCCCTCATCGGGTTTGTTGATGTAGGGGCCGTCGCGCGCTGGGCCCGGGCCGTTGTCAAAGTCGCCGTAGAGTTGTGCAGCCGTGGTGGCGGCGTTAAAGTAGGGGAGATCCGGGATTCGAGTGTTTGGATAAGTGGCTCCGGCCTTGGTGGCGACGAGACGGCTGGGGACGTCGGACTTGGTGCCGTAGTCATATCCGGGCAGCTGATTGGAAACGAAATTGGTGAAGCTGTGGGCGAGCCTGCGAGTGCCGAAATAGCGATGCGGCTGCCACTGGCTGGCGTCCACCACGTTCATGGCGGAGGTGAGACGGTAGTCGCCATGCTTGATGGTGACGGTCTGCACCACGTCGCTGCCTTCTTCGATTTCGGCCTGCGCCACGCTGGAGGAGACCTGTGGCTTGAACAGGCGGACTGCAGAGTCTTCGGCATCAAAGCCGAAGAAGTAGGCACCGCGGGCGGGCTGTGAGCCGGTACGGGCTGCCACGTTGTCCCGGAAGATGCGGCCACGCTGAGTGGCGGTGCTGTTTTTCGTGAAGGTGCTGTAAAAGCCTGAGGAATCGTTTCGGATGGCGGTCTCCTGGGCCTTGGTGAGGCTGATGCCGAGGGCACCCCGGCTGTAGAATGTCCACCAGGCGGGAGCTTCCAGCTTGTCGTTCGCCGCAGTCATGGCGTTGTTGAACTGCCGCACCAGCGTGGGGGCGGGCATGGTGGGTGCAGCAGGGAAGCTGGGTGTGAGCGTTTGTACAAGGACGGCCTGAGTGTCTCCGCTGGCGGGGATGCGGTTGAGGTGTCCGCTGTAGATTTCGATGCTGAGATCCGCCTGGGAGAAGTTCATGGGCTTGCTGCCGTCACGGCCCACGTCGATGTCGATGAAGTTGCTGAGGAGGTTGTAATTGATCACGCTGGTGTCATCGCCAGAGGAGGCGGAGGGTTTGACTTTCCAGTCGGCATTGCCCCAGTTGTTGTCAGCGGTCATGGGTGCGCGAGCGACGGCCTCGCGACCACGCAGGACGCCTTTGAGACCGATGCCGTAGCCGCCGGTCATCTGGCTGCCTGTGTTGGTGGCACGGCGTCCGGTGTAGAGGAGTTCGCTGTCATTGGGGAAGAGCTGCTGCCCGTTGACACGGAATTTCTTGAGGCCGGAGACGCGCACGGTGAACTCGGGTTCCAGAAGCGTGTATCCTGCGGCAGGCACGAAGAACTCCAGCAGCAGGCGTGACTGGATGCGGCGGATGCCGGGCTGCAGCGGGGTGTTTTTGTTGAGCTGGAAGTTCCAGTTTACGGACTGGTAGCCTGGATGCGCGGGGTCCGGGCCGTAGGGGAATCCAGCGGTTTTGGGCCAGGTTTTGGTGTTTGCCTTTTCGCCGCGGAAGGGATTTGGAGTGGGCACCGGGGGGAAGTTTGAATACCAGCGAGCCTGCGGTGTGGTGCCATCCATTGTGGGCGCGGTGCGGCCGCCGGGCCTGCCCATGTTGGGATAGACTTCGGGATAGGTGTTGGCGGGGTCGTCGGTGTTGTCTGCGGCGCAGATGAAATGCAGGCCGACTTCGGTGACGGTGGGGAAGCGGCCGATGCCCTGGTAAGTTTTGCCGCCGGTGGCCCACTGTGATGGCGTGACCTGGCCGTGGCCGGGATAGCCCAGTGCCTCGACGAGTCCAGAGCCACTGGCGTCCGGGCTGTCTGGGTCTGAGCGGAAAAAGCGTGGATCGGTGAAGGTCTTGAACTGAAACGTGCGCGATGAACCGGAGGCGTAGCCAAGGAGGAAGTTCTGCGTGGCATCGACGCCGGGAGTGATGACCTTGGGGTCCTGCACAATGTTGCCGTCATGCAGGTTGGTGCTGCGGACGTAGTCGAAAATTTCGACGAGGATCTGCCGCAGGTCATCGCCGTACTTGGCTGAGAAGTTCTGGCTGGGCACGGCGGCGAAGCCGGGCATGGGGTTTTGCAGGAGAGTGTGGAGATAATTCAGCAATGCCTGGTTTTCAGGGCGCTGGATGTCCTGCGTGGTGGAGTCTGCGTTGCCACGCTGGAAGATGTATTTGCGCAGGCCGCCGGTGCCGCTCTGGCGCAGGGTGGAGCAGAAGGCGATGAGCTGATCGTACGAAGTGCCGTAGTCCGTGCCGCGATAGTTGACGGGCCACAGGGCGATCTTGGGAAGGCCGTGTAGATTCAATTCTGGAGAACGGCTTTGTGCGGTGAGGAAGAAGCCTTTGCGCTGGAGGACGTCCCGCGCCTGCACCCCAAGGCCGAAGTTGTTTTCTGTGCGGTTTTCCTGCAGCAGATATTCATCCAGGCTGGCATAGAGCCGCTCTTTGCGAAAGGAGGCGAGTTTGATCTGGGCGATGCTGCTGTCCTGGAAGGACTTGGTGCCGCTGACAGAGCCGCCGGTGCCGATCTTGGGCGTGAGGCGATAGATGACATCCTTGTCTGGAGGAGTGAGCGTTTTGCCGGGAAAGAGAATGGGGCTGAGCGCGGTGGTGGCGGGATGGCCGGGATAGCGCTGGAGTTCTCCATTCACAGGCTGGTAGCGGGCATAGGCTGCATCGTCTTCGTGGTAGAAAGTGGGGACGGCCCAGGGGGTGGGCTCGGAGGCGGTGTTGATGTTCACCTTGCTGCTCTCGTCATCGGTCCAGAATGCGATGCGGCCGACGATGGGATTGTCCACAGTCGGTGAGACGGCAGCGACGAATTTGTTCTGCAGGTCCAGCGTGCCCATCGTGCCATCGCGCAGCAGATAAAGCCACTCCACCGGCATGGGCAGGCGCTGGCTGTCTCCTCCGGTGGTCTTCACTCCGGTGACGGTGCGGCCGTTGACGAGCTTGTCTGAATACGAGAAGCCGCTGACGGTGTCAGTCTGCCCGGTCATGGCGCGTGGATCGATGATGGGGAAATGCAGCGTGGTGGTGCCGGTGGTATCGATGCGGTGGATCGGACGGTTCAGATCGACGTAGCGTGCCTTGAGCTCCTGCCAGTTCGTTGGCGGAGTGTCATTGAGCAGGGAGACTTCGGCATCGGTGCCGCCGTTCACGACCATCTGAGAGCTGGAGTAGAGCTTGTATGCAGCGAGCAGATCTCCGGAGGCATCATGCTGGCGGATGAGTCCGGGCTGGGAGGTCCAGACCTCACGGCCGATGTTTTGCGCGTTCGGCGTGGTGCCTTTGCGCAGCTGCGCGATGGCCACGTCCACCGCGAGATCGCCAAACTGACGCACCTGCTGGCCGCTGGCGTAGCGATTGGCTCCTTTCAGCTCAGAACCGGACATGGAATACACGGCGAGCATGAGGGTGAGCATGAGCGCAAGCATGAGCACGACCATGACCAAAGCCATGCCACGGCGGCGGGAGCTGGAGCGGGAAGCGGAAAGTTTCATGAGAAGAAGCGGGGGCTGAAGCGCCGTGATGCCTGGAAAGAGGGCGTGCGCGTGGAGAGGCTGATCCTGAAGCAGGAAGCCAAAGAGACAGAACAGACGGGTGCTGAGGAAAGACGAACTGGCAGGGGCAGCCCGTCACCACATCAACTCAACGACATTCACAAAGCCGGAGCATGGCCGGCGTCGAAGCGAGAATGGGGAAGTCTGAGTGCAGGGGATTTTTCATTTGTTCCGTGGGGTGGACCGCAGCCTTTCCCATGGAGGGGATTCGGACGCGGGCGCATTTTGAAAAGTCCTTCCGTTTTCGGATCGGTTCTTTGATGAGCTGTTTTAAAGCATATCTTTCTAGTGGGAGATTAAGCTTTTATATCACTCTTGTCCAGTAGGAATATAAGGCTTTTTGTCTTCCGGCAGATTTCGGACGCAGCCGGTGGCGCGGACGGGTGAAAATTGCTTTTTAGCGCCGTGCTGAGAGGTGGCGCATGAGGCAGCCACCACCCCTGGAGACAGAAGGGCGCAGTTTTTGAAGCGGCTGAGCACGCCAGGGCATGAGTTCAGCGAATCTGCGCTTGCAACAAACAGTCCGGGCTATGCCACCGAGTCCAGCAGCACGGCCAGGAAGCCGTCTGATGGATCGGCATGCCTAGCGCTGGCTTTTCTCCTGGCGGACTTTTTCGGGGCTGCAGCGCACTGTTCCTGTTTGCGCAGGGTGACTTCCACCACGTTTTCCAAGGTGTAACGGTCCAGGATGTTGGCGATCGCATTGCGGACATCGATCATGAGCATGCGCAGTCCGCAATGCGTCTCGTCCGGGCAGGTGCACTTCTCATACTCCGTCTCGCTGGCGCAGCCGATGGGAGCGAGCTTGCCATCAATTAGGCGGACGATTTCGCCCATTTTGATCGATTTCATCGGCTTGGCCAGCCGCGTGCCGCCGTATTTGCCGCGAGTGCTTTCCACATAGCCGGCAGTGCGCAGTTCGAAGAGAATGGCCTCAAGAAACTTGAAGGGCAGATGCTCCTGCTCCGCCAATGAGGAGACGGAAATCACGCCTTCTTTTTGTCTCTCGGCAATGCCCAGCCGTATCATGGTGCGCAAGGCATATTCTCCGCGTTTGGTCAGTCGCATGGCAATAATTATGAAAGGGCTACGCCCACCGGGCAAGTAGGAATACTTTATTTCACCTGCGGAGATGGGAGGTGCGTTCGGCTACCTGGAATCTCTGGACGTGGCGATGGGCATGATGCCGAGATCGCGGGCGTCGGGGATGGAGATAAGCTGGATGTCTGGATCGGCGTCTTCGGAGTCGTCTTCGAACTCGGTCTTGTATTTCTTGAGGTTGGCGTTGCCGATTTTGACGGCGCTGGTGAAGGTCTTGTAGGAGGCTTTGAACTCGGTGAGTTTGGCTTTCTCGGTGAGATTGGCGATTTCTTCGACGGAGCGGATTTCGTCGTTGCCGAGCATGGTGGTTTCGAGGCCGATGCGCTTGGCGTCTTCGCCATCGCCGAGGTCGAAAGCGAGGAAGCAGTGGCCGGGGATCATGACGAGGTAGGAGGTGATGCCGATCTTGCTGAGGACGGAGGCCATGAGGACGGAGCCGTCCACGCAGTTGGCCTGAGTGGCCCGCACGGAGTCATCGAGAAAACGGACGGTCTGGCTGACGACGTATTTGCTGGGAAGGGTGTGGGAGACATCGCTGTATTTGATGCCGCGGCGCTGGAGGGCGTTCCAGATGGCAAAGACCTGCATCATGACGTCTTTGGGCTCTTCGGACTGGTAGCCGGAGAAGTCGGAGACGATGCCGCTTTTGAGGGCTTCCTTGAGGATCATGTCCACCTCAGGGTGGTTTTCATTCACGTAGGCGGCAAAGAGCCAGGAGAAGTCGTCGAAGTCCTCGCCTTCTTCGTCCATGAGGACGTAGAACATGCAGTCATTGATGGAGCGCATGACGTAGGTTTCGTGGTCGTCGGGGACGGCGACGCCATTGACGGTGGCTTGGAAGGTGACGTTGATGGGGCGCTGCTGGCGGACTTTGAGGAGGGCATCGTAGTCCCAGAGGGCCTTGGGGAAGATGCGGGCTTCGCCGGCTTTGGTGATGCGGGTGACTTTGCCTTTCCAGGTGGAGGGCTTGAGGAAGCCGTCGATGGAGATGGTGACTTCAACCTGGGCGTTTTTGGGGAGGCCGGTGAGATCGACGGCGAGCCAGCCGTTTTCGTCGCCATAAATGGGGATTTCCTTTTTGCTGGGCTTGGGGTCGTCAGCGGTTTTTTTGTCTTCGGCGATCTGGTCGTCACCGTTCCAGTCCACGGTGGCGGTGGAGACGATGGCGCTGGGGTAAAGATCGGTCTCGGTGTAGGACCAGGGGTCCAGGGTGACCTCTGCCTGCAGGGAGGAAGTGAGGGCGGTGCAGAGGAGCAGGGAAGGGAGGGAAAATCTCATGGTGAAGCGTTGAATATCAAAGGGGAAGCTGCCGTGCGAGCAGGGGCGGCAGAAAGGAGGCACAGTATCAAGCAGCGATTCTGGTGCGCTGGAAAAACGACATGGGAATAAAGATTTGCCGGGCTGACTTTGCGAGGAGGGCTTCTGGCTGCTTGCACTCGCAGGGACCACTGGCACGGTGGGGCATGCCAAAGCGGATCGCTATTTTTGGAGGCAGCTTCAACCCCCCGGGGAACCACCATGCCGCCATCGCCATGCGACTGGCGCAGGATTTTGACGAGGTGCGGGTGATCCCCTGCGGACCACGGCCGGACAAGCCGGAGACGGACAGCGTGCCATCGGTGTACCGGGCGGCGCTGGCGGACATCGTGTTTGGGGGGCTGCCGAAGGTGACGGTGGATCTGTCTGACTTTGAGCAGGAAACTTTTACGCGGAATCATGAGCTGCAGCGGCGCTTTGAGGCTGAAGGGGAGCTGTGGCATGTGGTGGGGGCGGATCTGGTGACGGGAGGTGCGAAAGGGGAGTCGCTGATCCAGCGGACGTGGGCGCAGGGGCTGGAGCTGTGGGATCGGGCGAATTTTGCGGTGCTGAAGCGGCCGGGCTACACGATGAGTGATGACGACCTGCCACCTCATGCACGGGTGATCGAGCATCTGGTTGAGGGCTCCAGCACGGAGATCCGCGAACATTTGAGCCATGGAAAATGTGTGCGCGATCTGGTGCCGCCACGGGCGGAGGCCTACCTAGCGCGCTACGGCCTGTACCGTGCGCCGGTGCCGGGGAACTGGGCGCGGGGCACGCTGGAGGACGCGAAGTTTTTCCTGCAGGCGGATGTGGAAAACCCGAAGGTGCGTGAGCTGAGCCAGCTGCTGGATGGCAGGCATGTGGCGGCGGGGGAGGCGGATTTCATCAACGTGATCGGCGGGGACGGGGCAATGCTGCGGAGCATCCGCGAGCACTGGCGGAAGAGGCTGCCGTTTTTCGGCGTCAATGCGGGGCACCTGGGATTTTTGCTGAACGGGCCGGATCAAGTAACGGCGAATTCGTTTCCGCCGAGCGATGTGATTTTCCGCCAGATGCCGATGCTCTTCCTTGAGTTTGAGGACGAAGAGGGGCGCAGACACCCGGCGCATGGGTTCAATGATTCCTGGCTGGAGCGTGCGACGAGCCAGTCGGCGTGGCTGGAGATCACTGTGAATAACGTGCGACGAATTCCCAAGCTGGTGTGCGACGGGGCACTGGTGGCGACGGCTGCCGGATCGACGGCGTATGCGCGGAGCATGGGTGCGGCGCCGCTGCTGGCGGATACGCCGGCATGGTTACTTGTGGGCTCGAACGTGCTGCAGCCGGCGCACTGGCGCAGCGCGCTGCTTTCTCCTGACACGACGGTGGAGATCCGGAACATCGACCCGAAGCACCGGCCGGTGCAGGCGTATGTGGACGGGCTGAGCATGGGGCGAGTGGTGGCGCTGCATGCGCGGATGTCGCGTGCGGCGGCGGCGGAACTGGTGTTTTGCGCCAGCCATGACATGGCGGAAAAAATCGCAGCGATCCAATTTGGCGCATGATCCCAGCGTTACAAAAAGACGATGCGCTGCTGGCGGACATGGCGGCGGCTTCGCTGGACGAAGACACGCTGCATGTGTGGTGGCTGGGGCAGAGCGGATTTTTGGCGCAGTGGGCCGGGGAGCGGCTGCTGTTTGACCCCTACCTCTCGGATTCACTGACGGAAAAGTATGCCGCCACGGACAAGCCGCATGTGCGGATGACGGAGCGCTGCATCGACCCGGGGTGGCTGACGGGGATCAGCCGTGTGACGGCGAGCCATGTGCACACGGATCATCTGGACGGCGCGACGCTGGTGCCGCTGGCGGAGGCGAATCCGGGCTTTCGGCTGTATGTGCCTTATCCGGTCATTCCCGAGGCCAAGAAGAGGCTGGGGGATGCCGACGTGACCTACTGCGGCACGGGGGACCGGGACAAGTATTTCGAGGGAAAATGGGAAATTCGAGGGGTCATTGCCAAGCACAATGAGGTGATCCGTGATGAGGATGAGCACTGCCACTGCACGGGCTTTTTGGTGAGGTGCGGGCCGTTTACGATCTACCACAGCGGGGACACGCTCTGGCACGATGACATTGTGCGCATGGCGCGGCAGTTTTCTTGTGATCTGATGCTGCTGCCGATCAATGGGAACCGGCCGGAGCGGCGGGTGGCGGGAAACCTGAATGGCACGGAGGCGGCGGCGCTGGCCAAGGTGGGGGCGGCAAGGCTGGTGGTGCCCTGTCACTACGACATGTTTGAGTTTAACACGGAGACGACGGACGAATTTGTGAGCGCCTGCGAAAGGCTGGAGCAGCCGTACCGCGTGATGCGGTGCGGGGAGCGGCTGGAGATGAAGAAGGCGGAATAGGCCCTCACTTGGCGATGGCCTGGCCGCTGGCGGTCCAGGCATTGAAGCCGCCTTTGAGGAGGAGGATGTTTTTGAAGCCGAGCTGGTGCATCTGGACGGCGATGAACTGGGCGCGGCCGCCGATGGCGCAGTGGACGATGCAGGGCTTGGTTTTGTCGAGCTTGGCGATGGCATCAAGGGCCTGCTGGCCGTGGAAGTAGTCGTAGTTGAGTGATTTGAGGATGTAGCCGCGGATGTGGCGCTCGTCCTCGGTGCGGACATCAATGATCAGCGTGTCCGGTTGATCGACGAGCTGGCGGACGACTTGATCCGGGGCGATCTCATGAACTTCCGGAGGGACAATCACGGCGGGAGGCAGCACGGGGCTGGCGGGCGGCTCCGCTGCGAGGGCAAAGGTGCAGAGTCCGAAGAGCAGGAGTGCTGGCATGAGGAGGGGATTCATGAAGGATGGAAATTTGCCTCTTTGTGGGGAGTTGGCGAGCGGAAGTCGCGGAGGTGGTCGTGGACTGACGTTACCAGATGAAGCTTTAGCTTATTGTTAGTATGGAAAATTTCATTCAAGATAATCGGCTTTGATTAAAATTTAGGGCATAGATAATAATGGCCATATTATTCTAATGGAGGTTGGAAGGGCTGAATTATGAGAAGAATTAAATCGCCAATTAAATCCAGATTGGATGAAATTGGGGCACACAACGGGGGATTGGGGTGCTTTTCGAAGGGAAAAAGCTTTATACTTTGGCCGTATTCGAAAAAAGACAGGCGCGAATTATCGGGCCTTAAGTCTAGCCTTTAGCAGGGAAAACGACTGCAAAGACTGAAACAGAAGCGAATAGATGTGTCTCAATTGTAAAAAATATGAAAATAATCATTGAACTTATTTCCACAATAAATTACAATTTCCATAATTCGAGGCTGAACAACTCCACAAGCTGATCATCTCGAATGCAAAACCAACAGCCAAACACACACAACACACTATGAAAAACATCAAGCTCAACACTTCCCGCAAAGCTGGCTTCAGCCTCGTGGAAATGCTCGTCGTCATCGCCATCATCGGCATCATCGCCGCCATCGCGATCCCGAACATCGGCAACCTGAACGCAAGCGCCCGTGACGCTTCGGCCCGCCGCAATGCGCAGACCGTTGCCTCCGTGGTGAATGCCGCCATCGCCGCTGGCGCTGACACCAGCACGATCACCGACACTGCATCGGCTGTTGCCGCTGCTGAAGGTGGCACGCTGTCCCCAACGCAGGGTGCATTCGCGGGCAAGGTCTTCACCTCTGGTGCCATCAATGCTGAAGATCGCACCACGGTGATCGGCTACCTGAGCTGGGACAACGCCAACAAGCAGCTGAAGTACGACACGACCTCCTCGCAGTAGTCCAAGGCTCAGCTAACGTTTCGCCCGGCTCATTGTTGATCTAAAAACAACAGATTCGGACGCTTCACGTCCGCCGGGGAGGTGACTCCCCGGCGGCTTTTGTGCGATATGCAAATTTAGGTGGCACTGATTATGAACATGACAATAAAGAGGAGGAGGGAGCAGGGATTTAGTTTTGTTGAGGCCATCTTCACGATTGCCATCATCGGCATCATGTCATCGATCGTGGTGGCAGCGATTTCGAATGCCTCACGCGATGCGCACCGTGTCATGGCACGGCAGCAGCAGGCGTCGGTGCAGAGCGCGCTGACGGCGTGGGTGATGGCGCAGATGCGCATGGGCAGCACAGCTCAGTTTCGCAGTCTCGAAAGCGTGCGCTCCGAGTATAATTCCAAGTCCTCCACCCAGGCACGTTTCGAACTGCTGAAACCCAACCCGACATCGACGGATCCGAGTGCGCGTGTCGGCTTTCTCGATCAAACGACAGCCGATCATTTTACGGATTACACGAGCAACGCCAATCAACTGCAAACCGCTGCCTTGTACAATGCGCAGCAGTACCTGACGCTGCCAGACTGGCAGCAAGGCGATTTTCCCCGTGTGGATCTGGTCAATCAATAAAGCGGTCTCCCGCTCAACTTCATCATGCATACCTCCTCTTCCAAATCTCACTTGTTCAGCCGCGGTTTCTCGCTGGTGGAGATGATGGCCTGTGTGTCGATCATTGGCATCATCGCCTTCATGGCGATCCCGTCCGTCACCCGCATGCGGGGTGACAGTGAGCGCAATCTGGCCATCGCGCGTGCGGAGTCGTTGAATCTGGCGCAGGCGAGCTACATCCAGGTGCGAGGCCGGACCCAGGCTGCCTTGGAATGGGCCGCAGCTTCGACGCCCGATTTGAAGTACAAACTGCTGAGCAACTACCTGAGCTTTGCAGAAAAGGACCTGGTCAGCTACCTGCCGTCCGGGTACTCGGTGGCTTTCCCCCCGACGATCACGTCCATGGTCAAGGTCACTCTCACCAGCCCGACCGGGACGATTAATTACTGACGCATTCCGGCATGACCTTCACCTCACATCAAGGAAAGCGCACCACCTGGCTGCCCGTCGGCAGTGAGCGCGGGTTTTCCATGTCGGAAATGGTCATGGTGATCTGCATTCTGTCAGTGCTGGCGGGCATTGCGGTGCCATCGTTCAGTCAATTTTTAGGCAGCTCCAAAGACGCACTGGCCGAGTCCCGGCAGGAGACGCTGAACCAGGCATTGTCACGTTTTGCTCAGCAGAACTACGAACTGCTGTTTGACGCCAGGAGCGGGTCCGTTTCGGATGAGATGGTCATTCTGCGCACGCTGCAATATCGTGATCCGAACAGCAACCGTGCGCAGCCGGGCTCCCCCTATATGGACCCACGGTACAATCCGGTCACCTCCAGCGACACCACTGTGCATCGTCTGCGCTGGACGGGGCGCATGTTTGAACTGCTCAAACCCGGGCAGAGCGGCACCGGCATTCTGATGAATTTCGAAGGTACGGACTTCACCACGGCATTTGTTTTTCCGCCGAACTTCCAAACGGCGGGACGCTGATCCCTGCCACGCAAAAACTCATGGCTGCCACCCTCCAGATCCCGACGAACCCGCTCGCACCAAAATCCTTTGGTGCTGCGAGTAATCCGCCAAACACGATAGTTGAGGCGAGGCAGACGGCGATCCTTGCCATTCAATCGATTGAGGGCCTGGCGCTGCAGCATGGGATGCTGCCCGTGACGCTGCTGCGTGAGAGCTGCTCGCCGGATGCGGAGCGGCTGATCCGGAAGCTGGGCCGGGTGCCGTATGTGGCGGATCCCTGGCTGCCGGTGAGCACCATCGGACCGCTGCTGGTGATGGCGCACCACAACCCACGGGCGGGCGACTTGTGGGGAGTGCCGCACTTCCTCACGATCCGGGTGCTGATCACCCAGGACCAGTATCAAAACACGCGGAAGGATCTGGTGCAGCGCTTTGGCCAGATGCCGATCTCCCAGTCCAACGCGATGGAGCAGCTGCAGCCACCGGTGTTTGCCGACCTGGGGCTGGAAGGCACCTTCCAATGGCTGTTGGAACGATATCCCTATGAGCCGGCTGAAATCACGAAGCTAAAAGGTTTCTACGAGGCGCAGAAAGGCAAGTCGGAGACGCTGGGAGTCACGCATTTCAATGTGGTGCAGCGCAACATGGGCATCGCCCTGCAGCACCTCGTCAGCGGCTGCCGAACGCTGGTGTACAGCGCCACCGAGGCTCAGCGGCAGACTTTCTTCCCGATCCCGCTGCTGGAGCGGCACAATGTCTACCCGCTCTACATCGGCAAGCAGGTCGTCTTTTTGCTGAGTGAGAGCGCTGACTGCTATGCTTTCGAGGACGAGTGGCTCTCGATGGGCAATCCGTCGGTGAAGATCGTGCCGGTGCTGGCGGATCTGGCGAGCATCCGTGAGGCGATCAACCGTGCGGGCGCGACCTTTGACCCCAGCGCGGTGGCTTCGATGGAGGGGACGACGCTCTCGGTGGCGGATGATGCCAGCGTGGTGGAGATCTCTCCCGAAGACATGGCGCGGATCAATCCGCAGAATCCGAACCACGAGCCGGAGCAGCTGGTGCAGTGGGCGTTGTTCACCGCGATCCGCTGCCGCGCCTCCGACTTGCACCTGGAGAAATTTTACAGCTTCACGCGCTTCCGTGCGCGCATGGACGGCACGATGAAGACGATCATGACCGCGCCGGAGAGTCAGCTCAACCGCTACGTGGCGCTGCTGAAAAACTACGCGGGCATGAGCCAGAACCGGCAGGAGTGCCAGGACGGGCGCATGGCGCTCTCCATCGGCCGGCGCCGGGTGGATGTTCGCGTGGCTGCGGTGCCGACGCGGCGTGAGTTCCAGAAGGTGATCATGCGTTTCCTGGACAAGCAGGACGGGGTGAAGCGCCTTTCGGATTTCAATCTCTCGCAGCGCCAGATCGACATCCTGACACGGACCATGCAGCGCGACCAGGGGCTGGTGCTGGTGACGGGCCCGACCGGCTCTGGTAAAACGACCACGCTGTATGCGCTGCTCAACAGCGTGAATGATGAGAGCGTCAACATTCAGACGATCGAAGACCCGATCGAATACGAAATTGAAGGGATCAATCAGACGCAGACAAACAACGCGCGCGGACTCGACTTCGCGAACGGCCTGCGCTCCCTGCTGCGTGCCGACCCTGACATCATCCTGATCGGTGAGTCACGCGATGCGGAAACGGCAGGTGCGGCGGTGAACGCCTCTCTCACGGGACATCTGGTGCTCACCACGCTGCATGCGAATGACTCTTTGCGTGCGGTGTCACGACTGCTGTCGATGGGGGTGGAAAAATATCTGCTGGCAGATTCACTGGCACTGAGCCAGGCGCAGCGTCTGGCGCGCCGCCTGTGCACCTACTGCAAGCAGCCGATGCAGGCCCCGCCGGACGTGCAGGATTTGATGGCCAAGCAGGCCGTCATCACCCAGCCGATCACCACACCGATCTACACCGCCCGCGGGTGTGATGAGTGCCATGGCACAGGCTATGCCGGACGCGTGGCGCTGATGGAGCTGTGCGAGGTGAACAATGAACTGCGCGACCTCGTGGAAGAGGGCGCCCCGCTGAGCGCGATGCGCGCCGCCGCCTTCAAAAATGGTTTCCGCTCGCTCTATCAAGAAGGCCTGCAGCAGGTCATCGGCGGGCACACATCTCTCGATGAAATCAAATGCCTCAGCTACACCGCCATGTAAGCGGGAGAATTTTTTTCAACCATCCAACTCTTGAACGCCATGCCCCCGACCACTCAGCTTCTGCCTCGTGAATTTGCCTCGCGTGCCATTGCGCGCGTGTTGATCATCGATGACGAACCTCATGTGCTGGCTGTGGGAAAGGCCGTGCTGGAGGCCCACGGGTTTGAGGCCGTCACCTCCCGCAGTGGCGAAGAGGCGCTGGAGCTCGTGCGCGTGGGCATGGAAGCGGGGCAGCGATTCACCGCGGCGATTCTGGATCTCACGATGCCTGGCGGCGCCTCCGGATTTGAGGTGCTGGAATGGCTGCGTGCGTGTGATCCGCGGCTGCCCGTCATCGCGTGCAGCGGGTACTTCCAGGAGGATGTGAAGGATCTTTGCCAGGCGATTGGTTTTGTGGATGTGCTGCACAAGCCCTTCAATCTTGAAAGCCTGTGTCTGGCGGTGCGTCGTGCCATGGTGCAGGATTCGGAAGCGGCGGAGTCAGGTTTCTCGAGCTTCAAATCGGGTTCTGCTTCATGAGGTTTCACTTTCAGATCGCCAACCGCTTTACACTGCTCGGCATGTTTGCCGTGCTGGTGGGTGCGGGGGCGACTGCCACGGGCTTCATCTGGCAGGAGTTTATCACTCTGCGTTTTGTGCAGAGCTCCTACCTCGGTGCGGTGGCATTGGCGGGCCAGATGGAGCTGAACCGGCAGGCGCTCACTGAGAGCGAGATGGCCGGAGTGGCCCCGCTGAACTGGGAGAATGAAACACGCTTGCGGATGCGCCTGCAGACGGTGGATATCCCGCCCGCCTTGCAGAATCTGGGGCTCCAGGTCGAGGTGGTGGCACCACGCCAGTCTGGTGGCGCCGGCACCCCGCCGGTGGTGAAGTCGCCGTCCATCGTCATCCTTCCGGGCTGCCAGAGCTGTGCCATTGAGGAGCCTTCTGCGGCACACATGAACAATCTCATCTACCGCGTGATGGCGGGCAGTTCTCTGGTGATGGATGACACCAGTGACAGTCGTGATATGGAAATCAACGGCGGGGATCACTGGCTCATCAGCGCCGCGCCGCTGTACTCCAGAAGCGGGTATGTGGCGGGCGCTTTCATTGCACGTCAGCCGCTGGTGCAGCTGCGTCATCTTTTCAATTCCCAGCGTCTTACCGTGCCCATTCTCGGCGCCTGCGCCGGTCTGGCCCTGGCAGTGTTCAGCTTTTACATCATCGGCCGGCGCATCACGAAGAAGACGCATGCGCTCATCGACGCCTTCCGTGCGATGCGTGCGGGGAATCTCAATGTCCGCGTCCCCGCCAACGGCAATGATGACCTGGACCTGGTGCAGGAGGAGTTCAACACGATGATCTCGCACGTGCAGGAAGATGACCAGCGGAAGCATACTCTGCTCGTCGAATATGAAGCGGCCAAGCGGCAGGCGGAAACCGCGACCGCCGCGAAGGGCAGCTTCCTGGCAAACATGAGCCATGAGATTCGCACGCCGATGAACGGCATCATCGGCACCACCAGCCTGCTCATTGAGATGGGGCTGGATCCCGAGCAGGAGGAGCTGATCCGCATGATCCGCTCCAGCGGTGAATCACTCCTTCACGTCATCAATGACATCCTCGATTTCTCCAAGCTGGAGTCCGCGAAGATGGACATGGAAAAGCTGCCGGTGGACATCGAGAAGCTGCTTGGCGAAACGACGGACGTCTTCTCCCACAAAGCGGCGGAGAAGAACATCGAGCTCAATGTCCACATCGACGCGGCGCTGCCGCGCAAGGTGCTGGGCGACTTCCAGCGCATCAAACAAATCCTCGTCAACCTCGTGGGCAACGCCATCAAGTTCACCGAGAAGGGGGAGATCCTGATCCTGGTGCGGCAGGTTTCGCGCCAGACACCGCAGGGGGACAAGACGCTGCTGCATTTCTCCGTGCGTGACACCGGCATCGGCATTCCGCCGGAAAAAATCGGCCAGCTCTTCCAGGCCTTCAACCAGGCGGACACCTCCACCACGCGCAAATACGGCGGCACGGGTCTGGGCCTCGCCATTTCCAAGAAGCTCATCAAGATGATGCAGGGGGAGATCAGTGTGGTGAGCGAGGAGGGGAAGGGGTCTGATTTCTTCTTTGAACTGCCGCTCATCGTTGCCCCGGATGATGAATCACGTGAGGAAGAACTGGCCTGGATCGATGGTGTCAAGGCGCGGCCAGTCACCGTTTACAGCGCGCATCCCACCACGTTGCAGGTGCTGAACCAGTCACTCATGCAATGGGGCATGACCGTGAGGCTGCTGCGTGACCGTTCGCTGGTGGAGCTGGATGCAGTGATCGAAGAAGCGGGCCTTTTCATCCTCGACGTCACGGGCCTTCAGCATGAGGAGGCCGTGCAGATGCTGAATGCCGCCGCCATGCGGGGCCCCGCCATCATCACCATCATGTCCATCACCAGCGCGAAGCTGGATCGTGAACGCTTCAGTCCGCCCGCCGGCAGCCGTCACTCACGGCTTTCCAAGCCCATCAAACGTCGTGAGCTCCTGCGCACCATGGCAGAGCTGTACCGCATGCCGCGTCGTGTGGTCCTGACTCCTATTGTCACTGCGGCCGCACCTCTGGAGCGGCCCATCACGGCACCGGCTCCTGTCACAGCGCCTTCCTTGCGTCCGATTGCCACGCCTGTGCAACAGTCGCAGCAGCCTTATTATTTCCAGCCGCAGATGGGACAGCCGCAGATGGGACAGCCGCAGATGGGACAGCCGCAGATGGTTTCCACGTTTGAGTCCCCCTCGGTCCTGGAGACGCCTGCGCCTCCGGCCATGTCGAATCAAGGTTCTGCACGTGCCGCTGCTGGCGTGCATGACATTCATGTGTCTCAAGCCACGAACCGTGCCATTGCCAAGGCTGCCAAGGCGGAGACGGACAACTTCGCCAGCCAGAACCCGGCGCAAATTCTCCTGGTTGAAGATCAGCCTTTGAATCAGAAGATCGCCTCGATGCTGCTGCAGCGTCTGGGCTATGTGAGGATGGACATCGCCAACAACGGTGAGGAGGCCGTCAGCATGGTCGCTCAAGGAGGGTATGATATTGTCTTCATGGACCTGCAGATGCCTGTCATGGGCGGAGTGGAGGCCACGCGGCGTATTCGCGGGAATTTCCAGCTCAAACATCAGCCCGCCATCATCGCCATGACGGGGCATGCCCTCACTGGAGTCAAAGAGGAGTGCCGCGAGTGCGGCATGAATGCCTTCCTGACCAAGCCTGTGTCACTCGACGACTTCCGCCGCGTGATCCCGCCTGCGCTTTCGGTCGAAGCTTCGCAGATTCCCATGAGCTTTTAGAACTCAAAGATGAAAAGAGTGCAGATTTGCACCGGGCTTGTGGGGTGGGCTGGATTAAATCAGGGGGCCATAAGCAATGCTTGAACCCCTTTGCAGCCTATCTCAGAGTGACGCGGAATGAATGTGATGCGCTGTTGGATGATCCTGCTGGGAAGCTGCCTGATGGCAGGCTGCGCCCATGAAACCCATACGAAGGTGGATGATTTCTGGCGTTGGATTGACCCAATCGGGCATACACGCTCGCATCGGGAGCGTTACTATCCGCATGAGAGAACGACGGGAATACGGCTGCCGGGGGCTGATTAAACGGGCTGCGTGCTGGAAACTGGCTGCTGTTTGCAGGGACATACCATGGGGGAACGGATGAAGAAAATCGCAGTGGCCGTGCACCTGACCATGGTGATGTTGGCGCTGGTGGCGTGCGGGCATGCCAGGCGACAGGCCGCTGGTGAGGTGCCGCAGATGGTGGTGCCAGTGACACAGCGTCTGGTGGTGAGTGTGGCGGAGCAAATGATGGTGACGATGGAGGGGGAAACTCCCCGGCGGCTGTTTCGTGTGAGCACTTCCCGGTTTGGGACGGGTGACAAACGGGGGACGTACCTGACTCCGCTGGGGCGTATGGAGGTGGTGGACATCGTGGGGCAGGGGCTGCCGGTGGGGGCGAGGCTGAAGGCCCGGGAGGAGACGGGGGAGATCGTGCCGGTGGATGCGCCGGGGCGTGATGCCATAGTGACCCGCGTGCTGCGCCTGCGTGGCATGGAGTGGCGCAACAGGCATGCTTTGGAGCGGGCGATCTACATTCACGGCACGCCGGAGGAGGCCAAGCTGAAGACGCCGGCCTCGTATGGCTGCATCCGCATGGCGTCTGCAGAAATCATCGCGCTGTCCACTGGGTGAAGGTGGGTGCGCGGGTGGATGTGGTGGAGGGGAAACTGCCGGCACCGAATCAGCTGCCGCCGTGAGGTGGATGCTGGATGCTGGATGCTGGATGCTGGATGCTGGATGCTGGATGCTGGATGCTGGATGTGGCGGAGGGGGAGGGACGTTATCTCGGCAACGCTGTCTTGAGTGATGTGAGGAGTTGAGATATACCGATGGAGCAGCATATATAGTGCTGTAGTCTTAGGTTCCCCTCCAGCATGCCGCCTCCATCCCTGCAACGTCGTCACATTTTGAAAATTGTCGTGCTGACCGTGTTCGGCACGCTGCTGGCGTGGTATTTGAGCGCGATCCTGAGCTTTGCAGGCAATTCGTACGGGTTTAACAACCGCTTCTCGGAGGTGGCCATCCAGCACCACTGGTGGTACCTGGTGTGGAGCAATCTGGTGGTGCTGAAGGGCTACCTGCTGGTGGCCGCCGGGTATGTGCTGCTCATTTACCCGCTGGTGCGGCTGTGGGGCAAGGTGCGGACCTTTGCGCGCTGGGGAGTCGTGTGGCGCACGCTGCTGTTTGCGTGCCTGTTATATGGCTTTTTCATCTTCAAGCTGATGCTGGAGAAGCCGTATTTCGGTGACTACAGCTATCTGCTGGGCTGGTATGATGCGCTGGGGCGGGTGTGTGGCACGGGCGTGCAGGATGCCGTGCATGGCATGATCACGCAGGTGTTTCCGCTGGTGGCTCTGGTGGCGGCGGCGGGATTCTATCTTTTTGAGCTGCGGCGCTGGTTCACGCGGGCCGCGCGGCCGCTGCTGTTCAGCTTCACGGCGGTGGCGGGCTTGCTGGCGCTGTTTGTGGTGAGTGGCTACGGGGTGAACCGAGTGCCTGATGTGGAAGAGCTGGCGGGTGGCAGGAAGAGGCCCAAGAACATTGTCATCCTGGGATCGGACTCGCTGCGTGCGGATCATCTTTCCTGCAATGGGTATCACCGACTGACGTCGCCGAACATCGACCGCATCGCGGCGAAGGGGGTGAATTTTGAGCGCTGCCTGACGCCGATCGCTTCGACGCTGGAATCGCTCACGAGCATGTTTTCCTCGCAGTATCCGCACACGCACGGGGTGCGGCACATGTTCCCCAGCCGGGCGATGGTGGACAAGGCGAATCAGGAAGCGCCCTCGCTCGGCGCGGAGCTGAAGCGTCAGGGCTATGACACGGCGGTGATCGGCGACTGGTGTGCGTGCGGATTCAACGAACTGCCGATGGGCTTCGAGAAGATCATCGTCTCCGATTTTGACAACTTCCGCGTGTACATGAGCGAGGTGGTCTTTCTGCATCATCAGATTCTGCCGCTGTTTTTTGACAACCACGTGGGGCATATGCTGTTTCCCAAGCTCAAGTCGTTCGCGAACTACATGACGCCGGAGGTGGTGACGGACCAGGTGATCGACCGCATCAAGCAGCGTGCGGGGGACCGGCAGCCGTTTCTGCTTTTTGGTTACTATTCATGCACCCACCTGCCGTACAAGACGCCCACGCATTACGCGAAGATGTGGACGGACCCGAAGTACGACGGCCCGCACAAGCATGAGCTGGCGCTGAACGTGGACGAGTTCATCGGTGGCACGGACATCAATGAAAAATGGAGCAAGCTGCCGCGCAAGGAGGTGGAGCAGATCACGGCGCTGTATGACGGCTGCGTGCGCATGTTTGACGATTCGGTGGGCCGCGTGGTGGCCGAGCTGGAAAAGCAGGGGCTGCTGGATGACACGATCATCCTGGTCACCGGAGACCATGGGGATGATCTCTTTGAGCCGAACTGCACCTTTGGCCACGGCACCACCTTCAATGGCGGTGATCAGGCCAATCATGTGCCCGCGATTTTCCACATCCCCGGTCTGGAGAAGCCGCAGCGGCATGCGCAGCTGGCGCGCACGCTGGATTTTGCGCCCACGCTGCTGGACCTCGTGGGTGTGCCTGCTCAGCCGCGGTTTGAAGGCACGAGTCTGGCGCCGCTGATCCGTGGGGAGAAGAAGAGCCTCGGCCTCGCTTACTTCGGTGAAACCAGCTATCTCTTTTTCCGCCGCACGATTCCGGGGGAGGAGCCGCTGTTTATTCCGCCGATGGATGAGACCACGTTCATCGACCCGGACTTCGATTTTCACTTTGTGCTCAAAGAGAAGTTTCAGGATGCGGTGCTGAAAACGAAGGAGCACTGCGTGCGCACGGAGCGCTTTAAATACATCAGGACTCCAGGGGTGAACCACTCGATCGAGCGCCTGTTTGATCTGCGCGAAGATCCGCACTGCGAGCGTGATATGAAGACGCGCTATCCCGAAGTGAAAGCGCGCCTGTCTGCGGCCATGGACCAGTGGCTGACCACGCACAAGCAGAGCACCACGGCGGAGATCTACGGCATTCTGGGAGAAGACACGCTGCAGCCGACCGCGCCATGAACGCCGCTGACCTGCCGCATCTCGTGATCGGGGCCTGCATGAATGTTCATCGTACCCTCGGTCCCGGTCTGACGCAGGACGCGTATGAAGAGTGTCTGGCCATCGAGCTGCGAGAGCTGGAGTTTGATTTCAAACGCCATGTGCCGCTGGAGTTCAACTACCACGGGCGCCTGGTGAAGACCGCGACGCGGTTGGACTTTGTGGTGGGGGATTCACTGCTGCTGCTGGTGCGCTCCCAGGAGGAGATCACGCGACTGCAGCAGCAGGAGCTGGAGTCGAAGGTGAGGCTGGGGCGCTTCACGACTGGGCTGATCGTCAATTTCAACGTGGGGACGCTGCGGAAGGGGATCCACCAGATCACGGTGAAGCGACGGGCGGAGAGTGAGAAGGGGGCGTGAATTGCTGACGGACAGGAAAAAGGGCAGGGGAATCAGGGGTTGGAGACTTCTCTTATAGACTGAGCTGGGGCTCTTTAGGCGGGGTTACCCCCGCAAATTGGCCATAAGGATTATGCAGGGATTGTTCAGGATTGTGAAAAGGTTGTGCAATTGGCACGTTTACCCGAACATGAAGAAACTCTTCGCACTCCCCCTCCTAGCGCTCGTTTCGCTGTCTTCTGCCAAGGCAGCGGGCCAGATGGACACCGCTGCTGCTGCCAGGCAGATTGACTCGGTTCTGGCCAAAGACTGGGCGGCCAACAAGCTCCAAGGCAATCCGCAAACGGACGACAACACCTTTGTGCGCCGCATTTACCTGGATGTCATCGGGCGCATTCCGACCACCCGTGAAACGGAGGAGTTCCTGAACTCCAAGGACGCGAACAAGCGCGCCAAGCTGATCGACAAGCTGCTGGCCTCCGAAGCCTATGTGCAGCATTTCTTCAACTACTGGGCCGACGTGCTGCGTGTGACGTCCAATGGCAACCAGACAGGCGCCATCACCGGCGCGGCGTATGCCAATTTCGTCAAAGACAGCCTGCGGAAAAACCAGCCTTACGATCAGTTCGTGCGTGAAATGGTGGCCGCCCAGGGCAAGGCCTGGGACAATGGCGCCATCGGTTACTACATGCGCGACCGCGGCATGCCGCTGGACAACATGGCGAACACCGTGCGCGTCTTCCTGGGCACCCGCATCGAGTGTGCGCAGTGCCACAACCACCCCTTCGACAAGTGGACGCAGATGCAGTTCTTCAAGATGGCCGCCTTCACCTATGGCGTGCAGACCCAGGACTACGGCGGCGACACCATGAGCGGTGTGACCGATCTGATGCGCGAAAAAGAAAACGCCATCCGCGCCTCCATCAAGGAGCCGCAGCGTCCGCAGCGCGCCAAGAACACCGGCAAACTGAGCAAGGAGGAAAGAGTCGCTCTGGAGGCAAAGTTCGTCAGCGAGCAGAAGAAGTACGAAGCGGAGATGAAGGAAGTGAACAAGAAGCGCGAGGAGGCCCGTCAGGTTCTCCGCAAGGAACAGCGCGGTTATCAGGAAGCGATGAACGATGTGCGCGACACCATGCGCTACACCTCTGTGAGCAGCAGCGCGCGCAAGCCGACGCTGCCGCATGATTATCAGTACACCGACGCCAAACCCAAATCCACCGTCGAACCCGGCACGATGATGGGGCATGAGTGCATCACCCAAAACGGGGAGACACCCCTGCAGGCCTATGCGCGCTGGATGACCAGCCCTGAGAATCCCCGCTTCACGACTGTCATCGCCAACCGCCTGTGGAAGCGTGTGTTTGGCCTGGCCCTCATCGAGCCGCTGGATGAACTGATGGACAACACCGTACCGATGATTCCTGAGATGGAGAAGCAGCTGGAGAAGCTGGTGGTGGACATGAATTATGACATGAAAGGCGTCCTGCGCGTCCTTTACAACACCAAGGCCTACCAGGCCCAGGTCACGCGTGAGGAGCATGCGCCCGGCAATGTGTATCACTTCACCGGTCCGCTGCTGCGCCGCATGAGCGCCGAGCAGATGTGGGACTCCTTTGTCACCCTGATCAATCCCAGCCCGGACATGATCAACCAGGCCACCCGCGATGCCATGGAGCAGCGCATTTTGCAGGCGAAGAAGATCGCCGATGGCGTCGAGGCACTCACGCCTGAGGAAGCTCTGGCAGGTCTGAAGAAAGCCGCTGACATCTACAGCAAGAATCGTGAGCGCACCGATGCGCAGCAGAAGCTCTTTGCCGAGGCCCGCCTCGCCACCAAGGAAGCCCGCGATGCGGCCGACGCCCTCCCCGAAGGTCCTGCCAAAGTGGCCGCCGTGGCCAAAGCCGAGGAGCTCAAGAAGAAGGCCGACGCCATTCGCACGGAGGTCAATCGCATCCAGAACGAAGGCCGCCGCGTCACCTACGCCGAGGTGATTGCACCCGGGGAGAAGAAGCTCTTCCAGAAAATCACCGGCAAGCCTTATCAGACCGTTTCCCTGGCCATGAACAGCGGTGGCGATTCCTCCCCCGCGATGATGAGCGGTGGTGGCGACATGATGATGATGGCCAATGGCGCGAAGGCGGAGAAGATCCTCATCCCTGGCTACGACCGCAAGGAGCTCAGCCCGGAAGAAAGGAAGGCGGTGGCCCTGAAGGCGCAGGCCGCCTACGCGGAAGAGGCTGACTTCTTTGGCATCAAAGATGAAAAGGAGCGCAAGTACTACATCAACAGCCGCGAGCGGATCAGCCGTGAAACGCTGCGTGCCGCCGAGCTGGAAAGCCCCGCTCCGCGCGGCCACTACCTGCGTGAATTTGGCCAGAGCGACCGCGAGACCATCGAAAACGCCAACAATGACGCCAGCGTGCCGCAGGCCCTGGCCATGATGAACGGCAGCCTGCTGCCGCAGATCACCAGCAAGTACAGCCAGCTCATGCTGACGGTGAACAAGGCCCCGTATGCGGATGAAAAGGTGGACGCCGCCTACATGACCATCCTCTCCCGCAAGCCCACCGCCGCAGAAAAAGCCGTCTGGCTCAAGGCTCAGGACAGCGGCCTCACCAGCATGGAGGACCTCGTCTTCTCCCTGCTGAACACCCAGCAGTTCATTTTCATTCAGTAAGACACGATCCAACCCACACCCCACGCGCACCTCCCATGAAACAGGAACTTGCCTCCAAACTCGTCCGCTCAGGTGAAATCACCCGGCGTGATTTCGCTGCCAAGACAGCCAGCTCCCTTCTCGGAGTCGGTCTGCTGGGCCAGTCGCTCACCAGCAAATCCTTCGCCGCCTTTGAGGGTTCCTCGAAGCTGAGGCAGGCAGCCACGGCGAAGAACGTCATCTATCTCTACATGAGCGGTGGTCAGTCCCACATGGACACCTGGGATCCGAAGGAAGGCGTGGAAACCGCCGGCCCGACCAAGCCCATCAAGACCAGTGCGGATGGCGTGCGCATTTCCGAATACCTGCCGCTCACCGCGCAGCAGATGCACCACGGCACCGTGATCAATTCCCTCTCCTCCACCCAGGGTGCGCATGAGCAGGGGAACTACATGATGCACACCAGCTACGAGATGCGCGGCACCATCCGCCATCCCGCCATGGGCGCGTGGCTCAATGTGTTTCAGGGCGGTGGCAACAGCACCCTGCCAAACTTCGTCTTCATCGGCAATGACAGCCGTCATCCCGGCGCGGGATTCTTCCCTGCGGCGCAGGCTCCGCTGTTTGTCAGCAATCCGGAGAACGGCCTCAAGAACATCAAGAACGGCAGCCCCGAAGAGAAATTCCAGGCCCGCATGAAGCTGGCCGATGAGCTCGACAAGGACTTCCGCACCACCTTCCCGCACCGCAATGTGAAGGCCTATGCCGACATGTATGACGACGCCATGGCCATGATGAAGTCCGAAGACCTCAAGGCCTTCGACCTCACCCAGGAGCCCGGAGATCTCCGCGCCGCCTACGGCAAGGAAGCCTTCGGCCAGGGCTGCCTCCTCGCCCGTCGTCTGGTGGAGCGCGGTGTGCGCTTCGTGGAAGTTTCTCTCGGCGGCTGGGACACGCACAACGCCAACTTTGTGGCCGTGCCCGACCGTTGCGAAACTTTGGACAAGGGGCTGGCCACGCTGGTGGCTGATCTGCACAATCGAGGTCTCCTAGAAGACACTCTCATCGTGCTGACCTCTGAGTTCGGCCGCACGCCGGACATCAATCAGAACGCCGGTCGCGACCATTATCCGAAAGCCTTCTCCGGCGTCATGTTTGGCGGCGGCGTCAAAGGCGGCTTCACCTACGGCAAGACCGACAAGGAAGGTCGCGAAGTGGTGGAAGACAAAGTCAAGATCATGGACTTCAACGCCTCCATCGCCTATGCGCTGGGTCTGCCACTGGACCAGGTGATCTACAGCCCGAGCAAGCGTCCGTTCACAATTGCCGACAAAGGTCAGCCGATCACGAACCTCTTCGCGTAAGCGGATTGCGTTGCGCTGTGTGTTTTGCGTTGATGGAACGCAGTTCGGAATTGATCAACCACTGAATACACTGAATACACGGAATCAGACTCTGGTTTCCGTGTATTCAGTGTATTCCGTGGTCAATTTTAGACCTCATATCAGGGATGCTGCCTTGGTCTTCTTCACCAGTTTCACTCCCTCGATGCGCATCTTTTTGTCGGCGGCTTTGCACATGTCGTAGATGGTGAGGGCGGCGATGCTGACGGCTGTGAGGGCTTCCATTTCGACGCCGGTGGGGGCGACGGTGATGGCGGTGGCGGTGATGTGGATGGCTTTGGGCCGCACTTCAAAATCGACCTGCACTTTGCTCAGCGGGATCTGATGGCAGAGGGGGATGAGGTACTGGGTCTGCTTGGCGGCCTGGATGCCGGCGATGCGGGCGATGCTGAGGACGTCGCCTTTTTTGACCTGGTTTTTGCGGATGAGATCGAGGGTGGCGGGCTGCAGCAGGATGCGGCCTTCGGCGACGGCTTCGCGGCGGAGCGGCGGCTTGGCGGAGACGTCGACCATGGCGGCTTCGCCTTTGCGGTTGAGGTGGGTGAGCTGGCTCATGGGGTGTAAATGCTAGGGATGGGTCTCCTTAATTAAAGAAGTATTTTTCCGCGTCACGCATGGCGCTTTTCGTGGGCTCCATGCCGTCGTGCACGATAACCAGAGCTGCCAGTCACATCTTCCACCACGCGCTTGAGGCCTTCGCATTCATATTTTTTATCCTGGCACTCTTCCGCAGATCAAGCATGGGAAACCTGCATCTCTTCCATGCAGAACTCTCGTTGCCATGGAGCAGATCCTGCGGTTTGATTCACCTGTTCAATCTTCCAATCCATGAAAGCTCCGCAGATATTTGCTCTCGCACTCCGCCTGACGGGGTTGATTTTTCTTTATCATGCCTTGTCCGCCTTTCCGGGTGGCCTTTTCAAAATATTGGATCGTCTCGTGACATTAAGCCTCTGGGCGCTCATTCAAACCATTGTCGGAATCATCTGGCCGTTCATCCTTGCTTGGTGGTTTTTGCGTGGTGCGCCGTTGGTGATGCGATTGACCTATCCGAACGAGCCTCGGGACAACTGATTCTGGGCATTCCTATCCCACGCGTTTGCGCCTCTCGATCTGCTGTCGGCCTTTGTCACTGAGTGCCAGGCTCATGTGAGGAGGGCTGGGGAGCGAGGAGGTGGCGTGTCTCTGGCAGGTTGGTCGATTTTGACAGGATTCACAGGATGACGGAATGATGCAGGATCAAGGCGTTGTGATTTGAGGACGCGGGCTGGAAGCGGGAGGGATTGAATGGCATGATGTAAAGGCTGACGGAAAACGGGTGGAACCGCAGGGATGCTGTGCTCCTTTTCAAGACTTAATTCATTGCTGGAACTCAATCATGAATGCCATCAGCTACCGCAAGCATCTGCCTATCGAAGATCCAGAGAGCCTCGTGGATGTGGTGATCGATCAACCCAAGCCGGGACCGCGCGATCTGCTGGTTCAAGTGCGGGCCATTTCCGTCAATCCTGTGGACACCAAGATTCGCAGGGGCGCCGGTCCGGGACAGCCTTCGGGTGAACTCAAGATTTTAGGTTGGGACGCTGCGGGTGTGGTCGTGGAGGTTGGTTCCGAAGTGACCTTGTTTGCACCAGGTGACGAAGTTTACTATGCGGGCTCACTGGAGCGGCCTGGGTCGTATGCGGAGTTTCAGGCCGTGGATGAGCGCATCGTGGGCAGGAAGCCCGCGTCACTCAGCTTTGCCGATGCGGCGGCGTTGCCCCTCACGACCATCACAGCCTGGGAACTGCTCTTTGACCGGTTTTCGCTTCCCACGACTTCTGCATCGCAAGGAACGCTGTTGATCATTGGCGGGGCGGGAGGGGTCGGTTCCATCGCGATCCAACTGGCGAAAAAGCTGACCGGGTTGAAGGTCATCGCCACCGCCTCGCGTCCTGAAACCGTGGAGTGGTGTCGGACACTGGGCGCTGATGAGGTGATTGATCATCGCCAACCTTTGGGGGCACAGGTGAGGAAGATTGCTCCTGAAGGTGCCAGCCATGTCCTGGCCCTGACCAAGACCGAAGATCACTTCGATGAAATCATCGAAGCGGTGGCTCCAGAAGCAGCCATTGGGTTGATCGAGAATGTGGCCCGGTCTTTGGACATCAATAAGCTGAAACCGAAAAGCCTCTCCCTCCATTGGGAGTTCATGTTCGCCCGGGCCCGGCCTCAATCGCCCAAGATGAGCGAGCAGGGAGGCCTGCTCAACCAAGTGGCCGAACTCGTGGATGCCGGCAGGATCCGATCCACCGCAGTGAGCCATCTGGGCCAGATCAACGCCAGGAATCTAAGGCAGGCCCATGCGCTCGTTGAGAGTGGCAGGGCGATGGGGAAGGTCGTTCTGGAGGGGTTTTAGCGAGAGGAAGCGGTTCAGCTTTGCGGGCTGCAGGTTGCGTTCGATCCTGCCGAAGTTCAGAGGTGGAATGGCTGTTTTTCGAGCACAAGGCTCTTCTAGGCCAGGAATAGACTTCCTCGCGTCACGGCGCGAAGAAGTCAGCTCAGAGCGGGCCGAGCTTCAGCGAGTGCTGCCTTGGAGAGCGAGGCGGTGACGTGTCTTTGTTAGGTTGGTTGATTTTGACAGGATTCACAGGATGACGGAATTATGCAGGATTAAGGCGTTGTGGTTTGGGGGCGCGGGAAGGAAGCGGGGGCGATGGAATGGATGGATGGCTCGAATTTTGTTAATTCTGCAATCGTGTTAATCCTGTCCAGACTTGAGCATGGGACACCAATGCTGCTGTGCGGTGCCAAGGACTTGGAGTGCATGTAGCAAAGCCTGGACGCGACGCTGCTTTTGCAGGGCACGAATGATTCTTTTCAAGGTTCCTTCAAAAGAAATAACAGAGGGGACTCGTCAGAGAGTAAAACATCACATTGAAATTTTTCACCCGCAGCAGTCTTCCAGTCTGCATGATATGAATCTTTGAGGTTATTAATTTTAAGTGACTTGATTCGCAGCGTCAGCACTTTTTGAAGTGAGCTGTTATCAAACATCTTGAGTGGCATTTTCGGAAACGTTTGGGGTTCAATTTTGAAGCCTGGTGCTTTGATGATCCATTCGGTGAGTCCTGGAAGGCGTTCGGTATCGACCTCGTGAAAAAGAATCTCTGCTTGGGCTCCAAAGCTTAAACCCGTCTGTTTTTCCAATTCGGTCATGACCGCTTGCTGCTTTTGAGCTGCCCCGTGGAGAAAGGGAATGCTCATCAATGCCAGAATCATGAATGCAAAAATCCGCGCACAAAGCACGAATGGTTTGAGCATGCTTTTATTCATAATTAGGGATGAGCATACCACAGAGGAATCCGTGTGGGCGTTGATAAAATCGCCCTCCACCTACCCGCCAATCGCGATCATGCGCCGATTCGGCTGGTAGTTGTGGCGGAAGTCGTGTTCCTTGGGTTTACGGGAGACGACGTTTTGGAAGAAGGCGGCGAGTTCGGGGTCGGTGCAGCCGGCGCGGAGGACGGTGCGGAGGTCGAATTCGAGGTAGCTGCCGAGGCAGGGGCGGAGCTTGCCGTCGCAGGTGAGGCGGAGCTTGTTGCAGTTCTCGCAGAAGTGCAGGTTCGTCATCGCGCCGATGAAGCCGATCTTCTGGCCGGTGGCGGGGATGAGATGGTAGGCGGCGGGGCCGTTGGTCTTGAAATCGGGCAGGGGTGTGAGCGGGCCGGTGGTCTGCTCGACGAGCTGCTTGGCGATGCCGATGGGGAGGAAGTTGTCCTCACTCAGGACGTCCTGGGTGCTGACGGGCATGAGCTCGATGAAGCGGAGGAGGGCGTTTTTTTCCCGGGCGAAATGGATGAGGGCGGGCAGTTCGCGCTCGGTCTGGCCTTTCATGAGGACGCAGTTGAGCTTGATGGACTGGAAGCCGGCGGCGATGGCGGCGTCGATGCCTTCGAGGACGCGGGGCAGGAGATCGCGGCTGGTGGTGCGCTGGTAGGTGGCGCGATCGAGGGAATCGAGGGAGATGTTGGCGGTGCGGACGCCGGCTTTGACGAGGCGCTCGGCCATGGTGACGCCGTCTTCGAGTTTGGTGAGGAGGGTGCCGTTGGTGGAGATGCCGATGTCTTCGATGCCAGGGATCTGGGCGAGATCCGCGCAGAAACCGGCGACGCCGGGGCGGGTGAGGGGTTCGCCACCGGTGACGCGGATTTTTTTGATGCCGAGGGTGGCGCCGACGCGGACGGTGCGCAGGAGTTCCTCATAGCTGAGGGTTTCGTCCTTGGCGAACCAGGCCTGCTCCTCCTCGGGCATGCAGTACCGGCAGCGTTCGTTGCACCGGTCGGTGACGGAGACGCGCAGGTAGGAGATGCGATGGCCGAAGAGGTCTTCCACAGGAGGGGGTTCTAACCACAGACTACGCTTGGGCTCAAGCTTGGGTATGAAGTCAAAATCTTGAACGGGCGGCGATGGTGCGGGCGGAGAGCTTGCCTGCTATGGCCGCTTCTCAAAATGCATTTCCTTCATGGAGGGCATGAAGGACGTTCGATTTGCCGCAGAGGGGCAAAGAAGCAGAGGGGGCAGAGAATGAAATTTCGGAGTTCCCTTTATGCGGGCTGCAAAGGCAGGCGCATGGTGAAGGTGGTCTCGATGCCGGGGGAGCTGGTGAGTTCGATGGTGCCGCCGTGGGCCTCCACGGCGCGGCGGACGATGGAGAGGCCGAGGCCGGTGCCTTTCACCTGGGTGGAGGAGTGGTGCTTGTTCCCACGGTAGAAGCGCTTGAAGACGAAAGGCAGATCGTGCGCGGGGATGCCGATGCCGTTGTCGCTGACTTTGAGGATGCACTCGTCCTTTTTCCACTCTCCGGAGACGCGGATGACGAGGCCGGGCTTGGTGTTCTCCTTGATGGAGTTTTCGATGAGGTTGGTGAAGATCTGGTCCCAGTAAAAGCGGTCGCCAGTGAGCAGGCAGTCGCCCTTGGGGAAATCCAGCTCGATGCGGGCATCCCGCCCTTCGAGCATGGGTGCGAGGTGATCGGCGGCGTCCTCGGCGCAGTCATGCACATCGAAGGGCTCCTTGTTCAGGGAGCTGCTGGCGTCTTCGAGGCGTGAGATGGCAAGCATGTCCTCGATGATGCGGGCGATGCGCTTGCCATGCTTTTCCATGACATCGAGGCTGCGCTTCATCGTGGGGGATGATTTGGCCGAGTCTTCCTGCAGCATTTCGATGTAGCCGTTGATGAGGGTGAGCGGGGTGCGCAGCTCATGCGAGGCATTGGCCACGAAATCCCGGCGAATCTGCTCGGTCATGGCGGATTCGGTCACGTCCTGGATCATGAGCCAGGCACCGCCGCCCACGTCCAGGCCCAGCGGAGCGGCTTCGATGATGAAGTAACGACCGCCCAGATTGGACCCGGCGCCGACGTCTGAAGGCAGCATCTGGATGCGGCGGGTGGTGTGGCGCTTTTCGGCCATGGACTCCTGCACGAGGTCGGAGATCTGGTGGTCGCGCACATCCTCAATGAGCGGGCGTCCGACGTGGATCTCCTTGCGGTGGAGGAGCTTTTTCAGCGGCGCATTGGCGTAGCGGATGCGCAGGTGGTCATCCACCAGCACGAGGCCCTGGCTGATCTCATCGAGCAGGGATTCAAAGACGCGGCGCTGCTCGGCCTGCTGCTCCGCCTGCTGGCGGGCGAGCAGGACGGTGGTGGCATGCATGGGCAGCAGGTCCGCATCCCGCGCTCTCAGACCGAGGTTTTTGGCCACTCCCTCCCAGCGTTTCGTCCAGTGTTTCTCACGCCTAGCCCAGGCAAAAAGGCAGATGCCAAGCATCAGGGCGAGAAAGAGGGAAAGGGAGGTCATGCAGGCTGGGGGGCGGCGAGTTCCGTCTGGAACTGGAAGCCGGTGCCGCGAATGGTGACGATATGTTCGCCGGCTGCACCGAGTTTTTCACGCAGGCGCTTGATATGAGTGTCCAGAGTGCGGGTGGCGACGTCGCTGTTGTAGCCCCAGACATCGCGCAGGAGATCGGCGCGGCTGTGTACGGCGGTGTCGTTTTCCATGAGGGTGGTGAGCAGCTTGAACTCGATGGTGGTCAGGTCCAGGGCCGTGCCATCCAAAAAAAGCTTCATGTTTTTGCGGTCCAGCATGAAGCGGCCGCGCTGGATTTCCGACACGTGGGTGACCTTCTTCACACGGCGCAGCACCGCGCTGATGCGCAGGTAGAGCTCACGCGGGCTGAAGGGCTTGGTGAGGTAATCATCCGCGCCGAGTTCGAGGCCGGCGATCTTGTCGGTCACCTGGCCTTTGGCGGTGAGGATGATGACGGGGATGGCGGCGGTGCGGGTGTCTGCGCGGAGGCGCTTGAAGATCTGCATGCCGTCCAGTCCGGGCAGCATCAGGTCCAGCACAATGATTTCCGGCTGCTGAGCCAGCACGGCCGGCATGACCTGCAGACCGTTGCCGATGCAGATCGCCTCATGTCCTTCACGGTTGAGATGAAGGGAGATGAGTTCCGCGATGTCTGATTCATCCTCGACGATTAGTATCTTGCTCATGGAGTGGCTTTGTGATTTGGCCGTGCCATCGGCAAACTCATGATGGCAACGAAGGTGTCACATGGCAACAGTCTTGATTTCTTCCCAGATAACAAGCGTGACGGATTCGTCACGGTGACAAAGTTGGACTGCTTTAGGGGATGCGCTTCATCCTGCTTTCGTTCATTATCTCCCGAAATGAGGGTTCTCATCGTCACCGATACCTACCCGCCAGACATCAATGGCGTGGCGCGGACGCTGTACACCCTCGGGGCCGGGCTGGAACGCCGGGGGCATGTGGTGGAGGTGGTCACCACGGTGGAGGAGGAGGGAGCCGGCCTGCAGCGCCATGTGATGCACTCCATGCCGCTGCCGGGGTATCCGGGGCTGCGCTTTGGCTTTGCCTCCACCCGCCAGATGCTGGAGCTGTTTGACGCCTTCCGGCCGGACGTGCTGTATGTGGCCACGGAGACGCTGATGGGCATTTCCGCCATCCGTGCGGCGGGGAAGCGCGACATCCCGGTGGTGTCCGGCTTCCACACCAATTTTCAAAACTACCTGGAGGATTACCACCTGCCCGGACTGGAAACGGTGGCCCAGGGGGTGCTGCGGACGATCCACAACCAGACGGCGCGGACGCTGACCCCCTCCGCAGACACTGCCGCGATGCTGGAGCGCTGGGGCATTCAAAACGTGGGCGTGCTGGGGCGCGGGGTGGACACGGAGATGTTTGACCCGATTCGCCGTGATCCGGCGCTGCGGCAGAGCTGGGGCGCGGATGAGACCACTCCGGTGGCCATCTATGTGGGACGTGTGGCGGCGGAAAAGAACCTGGAGCTGGTGGTGCGCTCGTTTGATGTGTTCAAAGAGGTGCAGCCCAAGGCGCGCATGGTCATCGTGGGCAATGGGCCGCGTCTGGAGTCGCTGAAGGAGGAGCGGCCCGAGTTTCACTATGCCGGAGCGCGCACGGGGGCGGATCTGGCGGCGCACTATGCCTCGGGGGATGTGTTTCTCTTTCCCAGCATCACGGAAACGTTTGGCAATGTGGTGCTGGAGGCGATGGCGGCAGGGCTGGGCGTGGTGGCGTATGATTATGCGGCGCCGCGTTTGCTGATCCGCTCCGGAGAAAACGGCTGGCTGGCACCCTTCAATGAGGAGGGGGCCTTTCTGGCGCAGACCCGCGTGGCCGCCGCCGCATGGCAGAACGAGGCGCTGCGCTTTGCCGCCCGGCAGTCGGCGTTTGACCTGGGCTGGGAGCGGGTGATTGAACAATTTGAGCATGAGCTGGCCTCGGTGATGCCTAAAATGAACATTTTGATGTGATGAGTGAAGCAGCCCCAGTTCTCAATCCCGCCACCGGCAAGTCGAAGCTGCGCTTCAAAACCCTCTTCATTTCCGACGTGCATCTGGGCATGCCGGACAGCAAGGCGGCGCAGGCCTCCCACTTCCTGCGCAACTGCCTGTGCGACAAACTGGTGCTCAATGGCGACATCATTGACGCCTGGCACCTCCGCCGCATGGGTGGCTGGAACAAGGGGCACACCAACTTCATCCGTACCGTGCTGCGCAAGATGGAGAAGGAGAACACCGAGATCATCTACCTGCGCGGGAATCATGATGACGTGCTGGACCGCTTCATCCCGATCCAGTTTGAGCACTTCATCATCACGGACGAGCACATCCACCACACACCGAAGGGCGACTACCTTGTTGTGCATGGAGACGGCTTTGATGCCGTGAGCACGAACCATGCGTGGCTGGCGCAGCTCGGCGGGCTGGGGTATAATTTTCTCCTGCGCATCAACCGGCTGTACAATGCGTATCGCGGCCTGCGGGGGAAGGAGCCCTTCTCCTTCAGCGCGTGGGTGAAGCAGAAGGTGAAGTCCACCATCGGTGCGGTGGGCAAGTACGAGGAGCAGCTGCAAAACCTGGCCAAGCAGCGCGGCTGCATCGGCATCATCTGCGGGCACATCCACAAGGCGGACAACAAGATGGTGGGCAGCACGCATTACCTCAATTCCGGCGACTGGGTGGAGTCGATGACGGCCATCGGGGAGAATCTCGACGGCACCTTTGAGATCATCAGCTACCCCGAATTCTGCGAGCGCACCCACCGAGACCCCAAAGGCGAGGTGGAGGAAGAACTCCCGGCCCACATGGAATCTTCCGCAATTCCAATGTAGCGAAACCGTCACATTGAGTCATTTTAACAACCATGCACGAACACATCCTCTCCAGCTTCAACCATTCGCTCGACAAGCTCCGCGGCGACGTCCTGGCCATGGCCAGCATGGCGCGCAAGAATCTCGCCAGTGCGATGCGGGGGCTTTTGGAGCGTGACACCGACCTGTGCAACGCGGCCATCGCCGCCGATCAGGACGTGAACGAACTGGAGAAGAGCGTGGACAAACACGGCATGCAGATCCTGGTGAAGTTTCAGCCCACCGCGCATGACCTGCGGCAGGTGATGGGAACGATCCGCGTGGCGAACAATCTGGAGCGCATCGCTGATCAGGCATCGAGCATCGCCAAGCGCGCGCGCATCATCAACAACCTGCCCGAGTTTCCCGAGGTAAAGCTCATCCAGCCGGTGTATTCGCTGTGTGATCGCAATCTGGATCTCAGCCTGCAGGCCTTCCTCAATGCCGATCCCGATGCCGCAACCGCCGCGCGTCTGCTGGACAAGGAGCTGGATGCCGCTGAGAAATCCTTGGATCGCGAAATCATCTCCGTGATGGAATCGCACCACTCGGAGCTGGAAGGCTACATCCACCTCATCTTCGTGGCGCGGTTTCTGGAGCGCGTGGGCGACCATGCGAAGAACATCTGCGAAGACACGATCTTCATCGAGCGCGCCGAAGACATCCGCTTCAGCAAGGACAAGCGTGCGGAAGTGGCTGCGGCGTCAGTGGCCGGCATGTGAATCCGGGGATTAAAGTGCTTCCGAGCTTTAGCTCGGTCTGGAAGGAGCGGAGATTCCTGCGCTCCAGAACGAGCTAAAGCTCGAAAGCACTCTGGCCGTTCCGGCAACACCCCTCTCATTTCAACAGCAACGCATGTCTTCTTCCACACCTCCTGTTCTCAAGCTCGACCGCCCGTACCAAGCCATCCTGTTCGACATGGACGGCACCTTGCTGGATTCACGCGCCGCCGTGGAACGCGTCTGGCATGAATGGGCTGCCGGGCACGGACGTGATGCGGGCCCCGTGCTGGCCGTGTGTCATGGGCGGCGCACCATTGACACGGTGCGTGAGTTTGCCATTCCCGGTCTGGATGAGGAAGCGGAGGCGCGGAAGCTCGAAGCCTGGGAGATTGACGATACGGAAGGCGTCGTCGCCATTGCGGGTGCTGCGGAGCTTCTCGCGCGGCTGCCAGTCGGTCGCTTCGCCGTCGTCACCTCCGCCAGTCGTGCGCTGGCCACGCGGCGTCTCAAAGCGGCCGGTCTGCCCATTCCCGCGCTGATGATCAACGCCGAGATGGTGGCACACGGCAAGCCTGATCCCGAAGGCTATATGAAGGGCGCCGCGCTCTGCGGTACCACGGCCGACCAGTGCCTGGTCTTCGAAGACGCCCCAGCGGGCATCGAAGCCGGCCGCCGCGCTGGCAGCGATGTGGTTGCCATCACCGCCGCCCGTCCGTTTCCTTTTGAGGCGGGGTGTCTAGAGGTGCTGGATTACAACCACGTGCAGTTTGAGCTGGCGTAGGAGCCCGTGAAACGGCTGCTGCCAGCAAGGTTTCTTGCTCGCGTCCGCTGGACGCTAAAGAGGAAGTTCCTGGCCTTGGAAACGGCGGAAAAAGGCATGACGTCTTTCCTCCTCGGTGGTGGCGTTCGGCAGATTGCTCCAGGCGAGCTCACGCGCGGTTGCCATCATGTCCAAGCCCATCAAAAACCGCTCTTCCTGAGTCTTGCGCATCATGGCCGTAAAGATCAAAGTGTTGATCTCGGGCGCGGTGTCCTTCACGGCAAAACCCGTGTCAGCATATCTGTCAGGTTCAATGCGGCTGACCATTGGCGTAAATACTCGGTGTCGCAGCCTGTCGCAATCAAGTTTTCGACATCGGCAAGCTGCCGTTCAGACAGAGATTCCTGAGCCCAGTGAAGCTTGGAAAGGATGAGGTCTTCCTTGCTTACCACCCAGAGATCGAAGTCTGTGACACGCAGCCGGACGCGTCGGGTGAACTCATGCAGCCGATAGTCGTCCTGCTTGCGAATCATGAAGTCCACTTTGATCAGCGTCTCCTGATGGATAGCATTGAAGCTGTTTTGATGGAGCACGGCCTCACGCGCCGCATCTTCGGACACATAATATTTTGGCCCCAGTACGCTGGCGATCCGGCTGGCATCCTTCATCACAAAAGCGACCACCAGATCAATGTCTCGCGTCATGCGCGGCTGGGCATAGCTGTTCAGGGCCACCGATCCCGTCAGCATGTAGTCGATGCCTGCCGCCTCCAGCCGGGTCACAATATCACGCAAAGTTTGCAGCTCTTCAGTCATGCTTGAAGCAGTCTTGCGTGTTTTCTGCACTGCTATCAAGAATGAGCTGAAATACTTGAATGATTTTTCAGCTTCCTCTTCTGCCCGCAGGCGGATATCGCACGACCAAAGAATGATGCTGACATGGGGGCGGATTTGTGAACAATCGTGGGTGATCAAAGATCCAATCCAACCATGAGCGCCACCGCCGAGTTTCCGGCCCTTTCCTTCACCTGTCCCAAGCTCTGGGCGCAGATGGATGGGAATGAGAAGACGCGCTTCTGTGATGTGTGCCAGAAGAACGTGCACAACCTTTCGATGATGAATGTGGAGGAACGCCAGGCGCTGCTGGCGGGCACGGGAGAAAGTCCCTGTGTGGCCTACTTCAAGTATTTGAACGGCACGCCTATAGACGTGACTGCGCTGCGTGATGGAAATTCACTCAAGAAGAAACTGACGAAGGCGGCGCTGGTGTCGATGAGTGCCGTGGGGTTGGGTTCCATTGCGGTAAACGCCACGACCCTGCTGGAAATGGCCATCAAAGATCAAGAAGCTCCAACAACTGGCAGGGGAGGTGACAGCAGGTACATGATGATAACGGGGGTGCCCTGTCCTCCTCCTGGATATGTCCCACCGCCTTTGCCGCCGGGCTGGCCGGGACCACCGCTAGGTGGGATGCCGGGTGGACTGCCGCCGTCAGGGCTGTAGCAGTTAGGTAGGCAAATCACAAAACTCAGTTGGAACTGGCCTGTCTGACGGAATGGGCGAATCAAAAAAAAGCGCTGTGTTTCCACAGCGCCCTGGCTTGAATCAAACTGACTTTATCCTCAAGGAATGTTGCCGGGAGTGGAGACGCCTTCTTCGAGTTTGAGGGCCCACTTGATGCCGGCGAGGATCATTTCCTGATAGGTCTCGGCGATCTCGGGGCTGTTCTTGCGCTCCTTGGTGTCGGCTTTCCAGGTGGGGTCCCAGACGTCTTCGCGGTGGCCGAGGGAGTTGTAGTAGACACGGCCTGCGCCGACTTCCTTGCACCAGGAGACGGGGTAGTAGCGGCCTTTCTGGGCTTCGACATCCTTCAGGTCGGCATCCTTCTTGGGGTCTTCGATGTTCTTTGCCTTCCGCTGCGCGGCTTCGGCCTTCATCTGCTCCAGGTTGGGATGGGTGTTCAGACCGAGGAGGCCGTGGACCTTGGCTTTGTCGAAGGTCTTGATGATGTAGATCTCATCGAAGACTTTCCAGCCGAGGGGGACGGTCTTGGTGATGGGATGGGCGGGGTCGTGAACGACGGGCTGGATTTCGACCTGGGATTTGTGGGTTTCGAATTCGCCGCCGAGCATGTCGATGTAGCCACGGAAGGGGTGGTAGGTGTCGGAGCCGGAGTGCATGGCGATGAAGGCCTTGCCGCCTTCGATGAGCTTGATGAAGCCGTCGCGGTCAGGGAGGAGGAGGTCGCCGGTGGTGTTGGCGAAGACGAAGCCGTCGTAGCCTTTGATTTTTTCGAGCGCCATCTTGTCGGCCATGTAGGCTTTGATCTTGTCGTTCCAGATCTTGTTGGCCTCATTGAAGTCTGCGGAGGCCTTGCTGAAGGCTTCGGCCTTGGCCTTGAAGGATTCGTCGGTGTCCTTTGGCCCGCGCTCCGGCGCCTTGCCTGGATTCTTTGGCTGGCCTTCGGGCTGATGAACGAAATCGACGGTGAAGGCACCGGACTTGGCGCCGAGTTCGGCGAGGACTTTCTCGGCGGTTTCGATGGAGGAATGACGGAAGCCAGTGGTGACAGTGACGACGAGGAGCTTCTTCGGCTCCGCGTAAGCGGAAAGCGAGAGAGCTGCGACAAACAGGAGCGTGAGGCGTTTGATCATGGGTGGAAGAGGCAAACGTGGCGTGGCGCGGATGTTTTGCAGGCGGAAAGTGAGGCGAAGTGAATGACGAATACGGGAACTGAAGCAGCACAGCTTGGAGGGACTGGCGGTATGCAGACTGCAGGAGGACTGCAAACTGGGAACTGAAAACTGAGAAATGAAAATTGAACAGAGCCGCAAAGAGCGGACTGTGGACACACGGAACAGCGAACTGGGAACGATGGAGGGAATCGTTTAGAAGTAGATGCTCAGCGTCACGGAGCCGAAGAGCTGGCCTTCGGGCTGGCCTTTGAACTCGCGGGTGCGGTAGATGAAGGCGTAGCTGAGCTTGGAGTTGCGCCAGTTCATGGCGAAGCCCAGGGAGAGATCGGCGACGAAGATGTTTTTGTCCACGGAGTGGCTGCTGCGGAAGGTGTTGCCATCGAGGAAGATGTTGCGGGCGACGGCGCGGCCTTCAGCGCGGGCAAACATGTGCATGCCAAAGCGGTGGGCCCAGGAGCGGGCGGCGGAACCTTCCACCGGAGTGGGCGTGGTGGCCGAGTCACTGATGGCACCGGTGCCGAAGTCATCGGGCAGATTGTAGCCAAAGCGGTACTCGCCGCCGATGGTGCCGAGCGTGTACACATTGCCGAGCGTGGCACCCACGTAGGGGAGGAAATCACAGGCAAGGCCGCTGCCTTCAGGATTGCTGCGGAAGCGCCATTTGCCCTCGTAGGCTGCGGTGACGCCGACTTCATTGCGGAGCTGGTTGTCCCAGCCCTGTGGGGAGCGCTGGCCGAGGGCATGATGCACGGCATGCTGCGTTTCTTCTCCCATGGCCCAGGGGCCGATGACGCCGATGTTGAAGACGAGGGTGTTTTTGACGTGGGGCTTTTTCCACACGAGGCCGAGGCCGGTGTAGAGCCAGGCGGCATAGGGCCGCTCATTGGGCACGAGGGTGTTGGCCTGTGTGTTTACGGGAGTGAAAAGGCTCTGGCCGGATGGAGATGGCTACATTGCGCGTGTAGCTGGAGTCTCCGGTGCCGGGGGCATCATCGAAGACGCCGGCGAGGCCGCCTGCCGTGGGGTCGTCACTGAAGCGATTGATGTTGGGCGAGGTCCAGCTGATGCGCGCACCATTGGTGTAATCCCGGTCCGTGTCGGCAAAGGTGTCGTTTTCAAAATAGAAGGTGAGCGCGCCGAAATGCGCCGGGCTCACATCATGCGATATCCGGGCGGGATCGATGCCCTGTGATGGCTGGTTAGGGTTCACATCTTGTGCAAGCTGGGCCAGCACCAGATGGGGGAGGGCGAAAAAGGCGACAAGGGAGAGCGCGGTTTTCATGCGCGGAAAGAAATTACTATAACCCGTGGGCGCACGTCCATCGTAAAAGGGAAGCTGGGCGGATGTGCCCAAGATCAGAAATTTTCTGTTAAGGCTGTCACGGTTGGGCTCATATCTGCAACAGGCGACGAAAAAGCGATTTCCAGTGCGTTTGTGTGGGATGAAATCATTCTTCTGCTTTCTGTTTCTCTCCCTGTCTGGGGTGATGTCTCATGCGCAAACGGCCGCACCGGTGACGGTGGACGCGGGCAAACATCCCAATTTGCAAGCCGCGCTGGATGCCCTGCCGGCAGCCGGGGGGCTGGTGACCATCCCGCCGGGGAACTATGAGATCACCGAGCCGCTGCGGGTGAAGACGGCGGAGACGCGCATCGTGGGCAGTGGTGCAGCGACGCACATCCTCAACAAGAATGAAGCAGGCGCCCCCGCCTTCATCCTGCGCCCGCCGAATCTCGACACGGACAAGAAGGCGCAGCTCTGGCGCGTGCAGATGGCGGACCTGCGAGTGAGCGGCAATGAGAAGAGCGGCGACGGCATCTTTGCCGAAGGCATCCAGGAGATCTATTTCGAAGGCGTGTCGGTGGATCACCACGGCGGCCATGGCATCCACATGGTGAACTGCACGGAAGATCCGCGCGTGGCGGACTGCATCCTCACTTACAACAAGAAGAGCGGGATCGAGATCCTCGGCGGGCATGACATCGTGGTGAACGCGAACCACTTTGAAGAGAACTGGGACGGACTGCGCTGCATCGACGCCTTCAACCTGTGCATGAACGGCAACAACATCGACGACCACCTGGGGAATGGAGTCATCATTGAGAACACCTACGGCTCGGTGCTCAGCGGCAACATGATCGAGGAGTGCAATGGCACGGCGGTCATCCTGGACCGCGACTGCTATGGGATCACCCTGAGTGCGAACGTGATCGCCCATCATCTGCAGGGTGGCATTGATCTGCGGGATGCCTGCGGCTGCACGCTGAGCGCCAACACCTTTGTGCTGGCCCATGAGTTTTCGGTAAGGGTGGGGAAGGATTCCGAGCGCAACACGATCAGCGGCAACACCTTCTGCAACACCTACATCGGGGCAGGGAAGGACAAGCGCCCTGCTGAGGCGAAAACGCCGATGGGGATCGATGCAGGGACGGGTGTGCTGATTGAGGAAGGGGTCAATGGACTGGTTCTCAATGGGAATACATTTTCCGGGTTGTCCACCGCAGCGGTATGGAGTAGGGGAGTGGTGAAGAATGTCATGATCACATGCAACCTTTGCATGGATATTGGCCGTAAACTTGCTAAGAAGAGTGCTGGCTTCGCCTTGACGCCCAACTCAGGTGTCTTGATCAAAGACAACCTTGACGAAAACACAACCTCCGCCCCCTGAACCCCCATGCTTGATGTGCAGCGCAATCGAGGCGCCAAGCATCGTGAAGAGATCGACTTCACGCGCAAGCTCATGTGGGCACACATGATTTTCGGAGCGGTGGTGATCACGTTGTTTTTGTTTCACGAGGTGTTTCGCTGGTTCGCCGGATCCCTGGTCTGGTATGGGCTGAGTCTGGTGGTGATGTATGGCTTCATGAACGGGCAGCGGTCCTGCCGCTGGCTGCTGGCGCTGGTGTTTCTCGCAGGGGCAGGTGCGGGCCTGTATTTCCTGAGCCGCGTCCTGCCAGACACCACGGAGCCAAGAGCAGCCTTGGTGCCGCATGCGGTGATCCCACTGTGGGTGGGACTGGCCAATGTGACCTACTCCCTTGGAGCGATGTTTGTACTCTTCAGCCCACGCATCCGCCGCGCGGGGGAGACGGGGTTTGTGCTGTGGTGAGCCTGACTTTTTCAGGATGGGGGTGCGCTACTCCGCCGCCCCTCGGTGTCTCAGGCGGCCCTTGCGAGCACTGGCTGTAATTTGTCAAATTCGTGGAGAGCCATGCCCACGACCTGGTCCATGTTGTAATAGCGGTAGGTGGCGAGGCGGCCGATGAAACTCACCCCGGGGGTGGCGGCTGCGAGTGCGGCGTACTGGGCATAGAGCCGGCTGTTCTCCGCAGTGGGCACGGGATAGTAAGGTTCTTTTCCGGGGGCGTATTCGTCCGGATATTCGTAAATGATCGAAGTATTGTCGCAGCTTTGCCGGGTGGCATGCTTGATCTCCACAATGCGGGTGTAGGCGTGGTCGTTGGGGTAGTTCACCTGCATGGCTGGCTGCCAGAAGCCTTTTTTGCCAGAAATGGGGAGCCTGGCGGCGAGTGCGTCGGCGTCAAAGGACTGGGTCTCAAACCTGAGCGAGCGATAGGGGAGGGGACCGAAGCGGAAGTCAAAATATTCGTCAATAGGACCGGTGTAAACAATGTGCCGGGCCTTGAGTTCTGGCAGGAGCTCGCGGTAGTCAGTGCGGAGGAGGATCTGCACTCCGGGGCTGGCTGCGATCATGTTTTGAAAAAGCCGGTGGTAACCTGCGGCGGGCAGCGCCTGGAATGATTCGCTAAGATACCGGTCATCCCGGTTGGTCCGGACGGGGATGCGGCCACAAACGCTGGCGTCGAGTTCACGGGGGTGTTTTTTCCACTGCTTGAGCGTGTAGCCCTTGAAGAATTTTTCATACAGCTCCCACCCCACCTGCGAGATGATGACTTCTTCTGAATTTGCAGGCGAGGCGATGTTGACGCGCTTTTGATCCAGATAGGCCTTGAACTCATCCTCCGTGGAAGGCCGTCCGATGAGCTCCTCGAAAGTGTTGAGATTGATGGGGAAGTGCCAGTAGCGGCCTTCGGCAAAGGAGCGGATCTCGTAACTGGTGGGCAGCCAGCTGGTGAACCGGGAGAGATAGTCCACTATCTTGGCGCTGTTTGAGCGGAAGTAGTGCGGACCGTAAACATGGGTGAGCACGCCCGCGTCATTGTAGGCGTCATGGGCGTTTCCGCCCACATGGGCGCGCTTGTCCACCACAAGGCATCGCAGCCCGAGGGCGTTGGAGAGCCGCTCCGCCATCACCAGGCCTGAAAAGCCCGCGCCTACGATGAGAACGTCCGTTTCCATGTGAGCATCACGGGTGCGGGACTTTGCTAAAACGCACCACGACAAGCCGTGCGGCATCCAGGCCGCGCTGCGCCGTCGCCGCTGGGTGATGCTTCAAATAGCCGGCCGAGGCCATGGCCAGGGGAACCACTTCATCTTGTGAAAATCCAGCCGCCTGCATCTCCTGCAGTATCCATGGCGCGACTTTTGAGTAGGAGAAGCCGGAGCTGTCATGGATGTACACGGCTTCCGTTGCAACCTGAAGCCTGGAATGCACACCGCTGAGCACGGCTGCATTGATGCCCGGATAGAAGGGTGCCATGTGCATTTTCGTGACGCGTTCAGGGAAGAGGCTGATGAGATTGAGCCCCACGGGATCATGGCAATAAAAGGCGACGACGTTGGAGTTGGACAAGATCAGTGCGCCTGGCTGCCGCGTGCGTATGTCCCTGACGACATCTCCGGTGGGAACGAGCCAGCGGTAGGTGAGCCAGCCGTCGCGGCGGACAAGGTTGAACAGGCTGCCGGCCAGGGCAAGGAGTGCCGCCGAGAGAAAGACCTGTTTCACCCGCCGCTGGAAGTGAGGGCTGCTGTGCGTGATGGATGCCAGGGCGATGCCGGCCTGCAGCGCGAGGAATGGCGTGAAGATGAGCAGACGCTTGGTCCAGATGACGTTTTTTGCCACCATCAGTCCGAGGATGGCCGCCACGAGCACCGTGAGAAACAGCGTCTTGCGGCGGGTGGAGACGGCGAGCAGGAGGACGGCCAGGGCGGCCACAGCGACGGGCAGCGAGACCCACCACTCAAACGGCGTGGAGACTTCGCCGGCAAAGATGGCATACAGCGACGCCACTGTGTAAGGCAGATAAAAGGACGAAGCCGAAATGCCGAGCTGATGGATGAACACCGTCAGCCATGGCAGATAGCAAAGGCCGATCAAAGCCCATGCGGCGATGAGCCAGAGCCAGGGCTCTTTTTTGACGCCTCTGACGGCCAGGAGGGCGAGGCCCTGGGCCAGAAACACCGCCGGAGCGCTGTAATTGCAGTACCACATGGCCGCGCCAGAAACGACGTAGGCGGCGAAGCGCCACGGCCTGAACTGAAAGGCCGCGCCAGGCAGCCGGCCGGGCAGATCCAGCCCGGAAAGCAGGGCGTGGAGGTTCCACGCCGTGAGCGCGGCAAACATGGAATACCAGCGAATGGCGGATGGAAACATCCAGTGGTAGGGCATCCACGCCGCCAGCGCGAGCACCCACCATCCCTCCCGCCGTCCGCCCCAGCGCATGGCGCACCTGAACAGGCCCCAGAGAGCGAGGAGCCAGCAAAGGATGGAGAGGAGGCGCAGTCTGAACGGCTCATAGCCTGCCCAGTGCTGCCAGCAGTGAAGGACGACGTCATAGAGCGGCGGGTCCTCGTGAATGTTGGACGCCATGAGCTGGAGGAGGCTAGGCAGCGGCTCTCTTGCCAGAAAGAATCCGTTGGTTTCGTCATCCCAGACGGTGGTGCTGGCGGCGTTCCAGCAAAGGAGCGCCAACCCGGCGAGGAGCAGCAGTTGGAACCAGCGGAGGGAGGAAAAAAATTTCATTTCAAATGCAGGAGATCACGCAGCTGGCGCACCATTTCCAGGGCGCGCGAGGCAAATTTGCCCAGGGGCACGGAGGGCTCGCCGCCGTACCGCTCACGGAAGCGGATGGACACGGTGCCCTGCCTCACTCCAGGCTGATGCCTGAGCAGGACGGCAAGGGCCACATTGGCCAGGAAAAACTTTTCGTGAATGCGGCCGACGGCGGCTGCACAGGCCTTGGTGCGCATCAGCCGGTAGGGCACATTGGCGTCGGCGCAATTGGCGCGGGCAAAAAGCAGCAGCGTGAGGCGCAGCACCATGCTGGCGATGACGCGGCGCATGCCGTCGTCGCGCCGCCTGCGCACGCCGTAGATCACGTCGTATTTTTCGCGGTTGCGCCAGAAGCGGAAAAAGTACTGCGGGTCGCACTGCCCGTCTGAATCAAGCTGAAAAACATAGGGTATGCCGCGCTCGATGGCGATCCGGTAGCCCTGGAGGCAGCTCTGGCCATGGCCGCGGTTTTCGCGCTGAATGACTTCGAGCCTGGCGCCGTATCTGGACTGTAGCTGGGTGAGAATGACGCCGGTTTCGTCGGTGGAGCCGTCATTGATGACCAGGAAGACAAAATGTGACGTCCAGTTTTCAATCTCGCTGAACCATTCGTTCACCACCTTGCGGATGGAGGCGCACTCATTGTACACGGGCATGACCAGGAGAAGCTCGGTGGAATCAACGTTCATGCGGTGTGTTGGAGAGGGAAGCGAAGCTCGTTTGCAGGCCTGAAGCGCATGGAGCGGACGGTTGTGCTTTCGAGGGCAGGCGGCCTGAGGTTTAGCTTCGGGAAAAGTTTGCGCAAGAGCTTTGCTCTGCGCGGTGTCATTCGCGGCCGGCACCATGGCTGGATGCCGTATGCAACGGTGTTGATTGCTGACGATATTGTCACCTGCAGAGCAGGAGAAACCGAGCTTTTTGGGAGTGCGGTGAGTTCTTCCTTGGAAAACAACAACGCCGAAGAGATGGCTCTTCGGCGTGTTGGTGTGATTTAGATGATCTTCTCCTGAAGCTTTCTTACTTCTTGCGGTCGCGGATCGCGCCGGTTTTGAGGCGGAGGCCGTTGAGGCGGATGAAGCCGGTGGCGTCGTCCTGGTTGTAGGCCTTCGTGGGGTCGGCTTCCATGGTGGCGATCTGCGGATTGTAGAGGCTGAAGACGCTCTTGCGGCCGGCGGGGATGATGTTGCCTTTGTAGAGCTTCACACGCACGGTGCCGCTGACTTTCTTCTGGCTCTCGGTGACGAGGGCCTGGAGGGCGAGGCGCTCCGGAGCATACCAGAAGCCGTTGTACACCAGGGTGGCGTATTTCGGGATCAGGCTGTCACGCAGGTGCATGACTTCGCGGTCCATGGTGAGGCTTTCGATCTGGCGGTGGGCGAAGTGCAGGATGCTGCCGCCGGGGGTTTCATACACGCCGCGGCTCTTCATGCCGACGAAGCGGTTTTCCACCATGTCCACGCGGCCGACGCCGTGCTTGCCGCCGAGCTTGTTGAGGAGCTTCATGACGCCGAGAGGGGAGAGGAGCTTGCCGTTGACGGCGATGCAGTTGCCCTTTTCGAATTCGAGGATGACGGTTTCAGCCTTGTCCGGAGCGTCTTCGGGGAAGACGGAGAGGGTGTTGAAGTAGCCTTTGTTCTTCGGATCGCTGGCGTCAAACCAAGGGTCTTCGAGGATGCCGGCCTCATAGCTGATGTGCAGGAGGTTGCGGTCCATCGAGAAGGGCTTCTTGGCGCTGGCCTGGACGGGGATTTTTTTCTCGTCGCAGTAGGCGATCATCTCGGCACGGCCGGGGAACTGGGTGCGGAAGCGCTCATCGCGCCATGGGGCGATGATTTCGATCTCGGGGGCGAGGGCTGCGGCAGTGAGCTCAAAGCGGACCTGGTCGTTGCCTTTGCCGGTGGCGCCGTGGGCGATGAAGCCGGCCTTTTCAGCCTTGGCGATCTCCACCATGCGCTTGGCGATGAGGGGGCGGGCGATGCTGGTGCCGAGGAAGTACTCGCCTTCGTAGATGGCTCCGGCCTGGATCATCGGGAAGATGAAATCGGTGGCAAACTCCTCTTGCAGGTCGTCGATGTAGATCTTCGAAGCCCCGGTCTTTTTGGCCTTGGCGTTCAGGCCTTTCAGTTCATCGTCCTGGCCGACGTTGGCGCAGAAGGCGATGACCTCGGCGTTGTAGGTTTCCTTGATCCAGGAGAGAAGGACGGAGGTGTCGAGGCCGCCGGAGTATGCGAGAACGATTTTTTTGCTCATATTTGCCACTTTTTTGAGGGGGCGCGGAGAATAAGGGCAATCGAAGGTGTGTCGAGCTCCGGAGTGCGCCTTTTTACAAAATTGAGGGGATGAAAAATGGTTGTTTAGGGAAACTTAAATAAATGCGTTCTTTCTATTGAAATTATAATGAGTATTGCTAAGCTGACTTTATTCGCAAAAATTACATGGGTCTTCCTCTGGAATACAGCAGTTCTTCGAATGTTTCTAAAGAAACAGGCGGGTCGACTGCCTCGATTCTCCGCGCTGCTGCGTGGCTGAGGAGGCGCTGTGCCCGGGGCCTGCGCTCATTGACAGCCGGTATCAGCTTGTTTGTGGTTTCGGCGGTGGGGGCACTTGCCGAGACGGATTATGGGGACTTTAGCAGTTTCGGCAATGCCAGCAGCACCATGGTGAGCACCATCAGGATAGGTGCCACCACTGACGGTGAACCTTCGGTCACGGCCAGTTCCCTCGCAACGGGAGATGACAACACGGGCACGGATGATGAAGACGGTGTGACCCTGCCGAGCAGTCTGGTCACGGGTACGTCAGGCAGCATTATTGTGAATGTGACGAACACCAGTGGTGCCACCGTCTTCCTCAATGCGTGGATCGACTACAACAAGAACGGTTCGCTCACGGACTCTGGCGAACAGATTGCCTCGAACACGATGATCGCCACGGGCAGCTCGAATTCCAACAGGACCATCAATTTCACAGTGCCGTCCGGCGCCACCCTTGGGAATGTGGGCGTGCGCGTGCGCCTGACTTCCACGAGCTCTCCAACGCCCCTTGGTCTGAAAGGCAATGGTGAGGTGGAAGATTATTTGGTGCAGATCTGCCCGGCCATCACGGTGGGTCCCACCACTCTGGGCACAGCGACGGTCGGCACCGCCTACTCGCAGACGATCAGTGCCAGCGGCGGCACGTCACCCTACAGCTTCAGTGTGAGCAGCGGCACGCTGCCAGACGGGCTGACCCTGAGCTCGGGCGGCGCACTGACCGGCACTCCGACCTCCGGTGACACCCAGACCTTCACGGTGAAAGCCGTGGATCAAAGCGGCTGTGTCGGCACCCGCAGCTACACGCTTACTCCGGCATGCACGGGCTATGTGATCTCACCGTTTGCCATGGGGTCGTGGGATTTGTCCACGGCGGTCAATGTGACAATGGTGGCCACGGCGACTTCGGGTTCTGTGAATACACCGCTCACTTGGTCGCTGGCGTCGGGCACGCTGCCAGCGGGGCTTTCCCTGAGCAGCGCGGGCGTGCTGAGCGGCACCACCACGGCGAAGGGCACCAGCAGTTTCACGGTCCAGGTCAGCGACTCCTACGGGTGTACCGCCTCGCAGTCCTATTTCATGACGGTGGCCTCCGGCACCAGCTACTCCAGTCTGCTCTACGTCAGCTCCGGCAGTGGCAGCACCGGCTATCTGGAGACGTATGATGTCTCCACTGGGGCCAAGGTGCTCGTCGGTCAGACGAAGGATTCGAGCGTTCGCTACCTCACGGACCTGGCGTGGTCACCTTCGGGCATTCTCTACGGGATCGACTTCAACAACATCTACCAGATCAATCCGACGACTGGAGCCCTGACGCGGCTGGGAAGTTTTGGCAACAGCCTCAACGGCCTGGTGTTTGACTCGGCTGGGAAGCCCTACATCAGCAGCGTCAACGACGGCGACATCTACACCTTCAATCTGTCCGCGCTGAGCACCAGCTCCACGACGGCGCTGACCCGTGCCTACAGTTCACCGTCCACCGTTCCGAATGGAGAGGCCCTCAACAGCGCAGGTGACCTTGCATGGATCGGCAATGAATTGTATTACGCGGTGGCCGGCAGCGGATTTAACACCTTCTATCTCTATAAAGTGCCGGAAGGCGGAACGGCCACACAGCTTGTGGGGCAGATCAAAACCACGGGGGGCGCGGCCATTGACGATGTGTTCGGTCTTTCCACGGATGGCTACGGCACGCTGTATGCGCAGGCGGGCAAGGCGCTGTATACGCTGGACAAAACCACCGGCGTGGCCACCACCGTGAACTCCAGCATCGCGGCAAGCGCCATCTCCGGCGGTGCGATGCGCTATGAATTCACCCAGGTGCTGGATGACTTTGGCGACTACTCTGGATTCGCGGTGGCACGTGACACCGTGTTCAGCTCGCTGCTGATGGGGGCGCTGGTTGATTACGACATTCCGGCGGCTTTCAATACGGCGGCGAATGCGGACGACCAGTCATGGACGGATGATGAAGACGGCGTGACGCTGCCAGCCAGCGCGGTGCAGGGAGCCACGGGCGTGAGTGTGACGGTGAAGGTGACGAACACCTCCGGTGCGCCTGCATTCCTGAATGGCTGGGTGGACTTCGGCAACAATGGATCTCTGACGGACAGCGGCGACCAGATCATCACCAACGTCACCATCCCCTCTGGCACCAGCAATGTGAGCCAGAGCTACACCTTCAATGTGCCTTCCACTGCTGCGGTGGGTGCTCTCGGCGCACGTTTCCGTCTTACTGCCGTGACCAATCCCGGCCCCACGGGAGCCAGCGGTCCGGGTGAAGTGGAAGACTATCTGTTCAATGTGACCTGCAGCACCATCACGCTGACTCCGGGCACGCTGCCCACTCCCACGGTGGGGGCCGCGTATTCGCAGACGGTGACTGCCAGCGGCGGCAACGGCCCCTACACCTACGCGGTGGCCACCGGGGCGCTGCCCGCCGGTCTTACGTTGAATTCCAGCACGGGTGTGATTTCGGGCACAGTCACCAGCTCCAGCGCCACCAGCTTCACGCTGCGTGCCACGGATGCGAAGGGCTGCACCGGCACGCTGACCAGCAGCATCACGCCGACCTGCCCGGCGGTGACGGTCACTCCGCCCACGCTCAACACACCGACGGTGGGCACCAGCTTCACACAAACCCTCAGTGCAACGGGCGGCATCTCGCCTTATACATGGGCGCTCACCAGCGGCACGCTGCCTTCGGGGCTGTCTCTGAGCACGAGCAATGGGACGATCAGCGGTCTCCCCACCAGCGCTGCCTCGACGAGTTTCACGGTGCGTGCCACGGACGCTGCGGGCTGTCTTGACACCCAGGCTTACACCGTCGCACCTGCCTGCCCGACGATCAGCATCTCGCCAAGCACGCTCGCTGCGGGCACGGTGGGTACTGCGTATTCGCAGACCCTGAGCGCGAGCGGCGGCACCGCAGCCTACAACACCTGGACGGTGACGAGTGGCACGCTGCCTGCGGGTTTGACGCTCAATGCCAGCACCGGCGTCATCAGCGGTACGCCGACGGCTTCCGCCAGTCCCTCGACCTCCGTGACGGTGCGGGTGAACGATGCCTATGGCTGCCAGGGGACGCAGGTGGTGACGCTGCAAATCTGCCCCGTCATTTCCGTCTCTCCCTCCATCCTGCCGACGCCCACCGTGGGCACGGCCTACTCACAGACACTCACCGCTTCAGGGGGCACTGCATCCTACACCTTCACGCTGGCCAGCGGTGCGCTTCCCACCTGGGCGACGCTGAGTTCCTCAGGCGTGCTTAGTGGCACGCCCAACAGCACCACGGCTGCCACTTTCACTTTGCGCGCCACGGATGCCAATGGATGCTCCACCACGCTTTCCTTCACCGTCACGCCGGTCTGCCCGACGGTGACCATCACGCCTGCATCACTCGCCACCGGCACGGTCGGCAGCGCCTACTCACAGACGCTTTCCGCCACCGGCGGTGTCGCGCCTTACAGCTCATGGACCGTTACTGCAGGAACGCTGCCAGCGGGACTCACGCTCAATGCCAGCACGGGTGTCATCAGCGGCACGCCGACGGCTTCCGCCAGCCCGTCGACCTCCGTCACGGTGCGGGTGAATGATGCCAATGGCTGCCAGGGATCACGCGCGATCACCTTCCAAATCTGCCCCGTCGTCTCATTCTCGCCCACGACGCTGACCACGGCGACGGTGGGCACGTCTTATTCTCAAACCATCACGGCCAGCGGCGGCACCGGCCCTTACACCTTCACGCTGGCCAGCGGCACGCTGCCCACCTGGGCTTCGCTGACTTCCGCTGGTGTGCTCAGCGGCACGCCGAACTCCACCACCACGGCCATTTTCACGCTGCGTGTCACGGATGCCAATTCTTGCACCTCCACGCTGGCTTACACGCTCACGCCACTGTGCCCGACGATCTCAATCACGCCCGCAGCACTGCCCGCAGGCACGGTGGGCACGGCTTACTCACAGACGCTCGCCGCGAGCGGTGGCATCGCTCCTTACAGCACCTGGACGGTCACGGGCGGTGCGTTGCCAGCGGGCCTGACGCTCAATGCCAGCACGGGTGTCATCAGCGGCACACCGACGGCTTCCGCCAGCCCCGCTACCACCATCACGGTGCGTGTGAATGACGCCAATGGCTGCCAGGGCACACGGGCCGTGACGCTGCAAATCTGCCCGGTCATTTCCCTCTCTCCCACGACACCGGCCACGGGCACCGTGGGGGTTTCTTATTCGCAGACGATCACAGCCTCGGGTGGTTCTGCCGCCTACACGTATGCGGTCGTCAGCGGCACGCTGCCTGCGGGTCTCTCACTCAATACCAGCACGGGTGTGGTGAGTGGTACACCTTCTTCACAGACCAGCGGCAACGTGACCGTGCGCGCCACGGATGCGAACGGCTGCCAGGGCACGCAGGCGATGACCTTCGCCATGGGCTGCCCGGCCATCACCATTTCCACAACCACGCTGCCGCTGGGCACCGTCGGCAGTGCGTATTCGCAGACGCTCGCGGCCACCGGCGGTTCAGGAAATTACACCTGGTCAGTCACCAGCGGCACGCTGCCAGCGGGCCTGACCCTGAGCAGCGGGGGCGTCCTCAGCGGCACGCCGACCACGGGCAATGCGGGCGGAGTCAGCGTGACCATCGCCGCCACGGACAGTGTCAACACCTGCGCCGGCACCAAGACCTTCACGCTGCAGGTCTGCCCCGTCGTCACGCTTTCACCTGTCACGTTGACCGCACCGACGGTGGGCACGGCGTATTCGCAGACCATCACCGCCTCCGGTGGTGCGGCCTCCTACACCTACACGCTGGCCAGCGGCACGCTGCCCACCTGGGCCACGCTGAGCAGTGCAGGGGTGCTGAGCGGTACGCCCACCACCACCACGGCGGCCACCTTCACGGTGCGCGCCACGGATGCGAACGGTTGCACCGGCACGCGCGCCTACACCGTCACACCGGGCTGCGCCACCATCGCCATCAGCCCCACCACGCTCACGCAAGGCACGGTGGGCACGGCTTACTCGCAGACACTGGCCGCCAGCGGTGGCACGGCGCCTTACAGTTCTTGGACGCTCATCAGCGGCACGCTGCCCACAGGTCTCACGCTGAATTCCAGCACTGGCGTCATCAGCGGCACACCGACGGCAGCGGCCAGTCCGGCCAGCTCCCTCATCGTGCGGGTGAATGATGCCAATGGTTGCCAGGGATCGCAGACCCTTTCATTGCAAGTCTGCCCGGTGGTCTCGCTCGCGCCTGCGACACTGACCACGCCAACGGTGGGGGTCGCCTATACGCAGACCATTTCCGCCAGCGGTGGTGCATCCCCCTACACCTTCACACTGGCCAGCGGATCCCTGCCAGCCTGGGCCACGATGAGCTCTGCAGGTGTGATCACTGGCACACCGACCAGCACGACCACCGCGGCTTTCACCGTCCGTGCCACAGATGCCAATGGCTGCGCCAAAACGCAGGCCTGCACCCTTGCGCCGGTCTGCCCCACGATCAGCATCCTGCCTGCCTCACTGGCGCAGGCTGTCGTGGGCACCGCTTACTCGCAGACGCTGACGGCCAGCGGCGGCAGCGCCTCTTACACCTGGGTGCTGACCAGCGGCACGCTGCCAACGGGGCTCACGCTCAATGCCAGCACCGGCGTGATCTCCGGCACACCCACCGTGGTGAATGCGACGGGGGCCAGCCTCACCGTGCGCGCCACGGACGCCAATGGCTGCCAGGCTTCCAAGACTTGGACCCTGCAGGTCTGCCCGGCCATCAGCATCACTCCTACCACGGCGACGGCAGCCATGGTCGGCACGTTTTACAGCCAGGCCCTCGCCTCCAGCGGCGGCACTTCGCCCTACACCTATTCCATCAGCAACGGCACGCTGCCCGCAGGCCTGCTGATCAGCAGCAGCGGAGTCATCAGCGGCACGCCGACGACTGCGAATGGACTTGGCAGCAGCTTCACGGTGCGCAGCATGGATGCCAACGGCTGCTTGAAGGACCAGATCATCAGCCTCAAAATCTGCCCCGTCATCTCCCTGGCCCCCCTCACCACCTCATGGATGGTGGGCGTGAGCTCGTCGCAGACTCTGAGCGCGAGCGGCGGCACCTCGCCGTATGTCCTGGCCCTTGCCAGCGGCACGCTGCCAGCGGGAGTGACCTTCAACGCGAGCACCGGTGTGCTGAGCGGCACACCCTCGAGCTCGACTTCACGCACCTTTGTCATCAGCGCCACGGATGCGAACAGCTGTGTGGGCACGCGCAGCTACACCATCACGCCGCAGTGCCCTGTTATCAGCGTCAGCCCCGGCACGCTGGCTGTGGGCATGGTGGGTTCCAGTTATGCACAGACTTTCATCACCGCAGGCGGCACTGCCCCTTACACGTATGCGATCACAGGTGGTTCGATGCCTGCAGGCCTGAGCTTCAACACCTCCACCGGCGCGATCAGCGGCACGCCGACTGTCGCGGGCAGCTCCACGCTCACGGTGAAAGTCACCGATGCCAACAACTGCCAGGCGACGATCACGCGCAGCCTGATCATCTCCGCCACCGTCACTTCGAACTGCCCCACGTCGCTCAATCAAAGCGTTGGCGGCGCTTATCTGGTGACGCGTCTGGGTCGTGACGTGCTCGGCGGTGAAAACAACGGAATCGGCACCTGCCTTTACAACATGTCGCCAAACGGACGATGGATCACCGGCATCCGCGTGGCCAAGAAATCCTACGGTTTCACCATGAACACGCTCACGGATGTGGCTGTGAACGTGCCTTTGCTGGACTCGACACATCCCTATGCCATGGGCCGGGATATCAATGACAGTGGTGATGCGGTCGGTTATGAGAAATGGACGGTGGGCAACAAGCTGAGCATCGTCCCATGGTTCTACAGTCAGACGAGCGGTGCCACGGTGCGGCTGATGACTCCGTATGATTCGAACGCCAGCATGAGCGCCATCCCCTCTGCGCTGACGAGTGACAGCGCGTATGCCTTTGGCACGGTGGATCCTGACGGCCCCGGCGGCCCCGTGCTGGCGCAGGGCGGCTACTGGAATCTCAACACACGTGCCTGGACTGCGATCTCCGGAGTGCGTGAAGTCGTCGATGCTTCTGCCGACGGCACCAAGCTGCTGGTGACGGACAGCAGCGGCGTGAGCAAGGTGCTCAGCGGCAGCCCCGCAGCAGGATACAATACCGTGATGGTCACTTTCACCGGAGGTTCGCTGAATGCGGGTCGCATCAGCCCGAACGGACGCTACATTGGCAGCAGCCAGCGCCTTTCCGGCGTGCCGACACCGTTTGTGTATGACACGCAGACCAGCACGCGGACCAATCTGCCACGCATCCTGCCGCAGGACAATCTGGGCGGCATCGTCGGTGCGGTGAGCGACACGGGCCGCGTGCTCGGCACGATCTATGGCAGCGGATCCACGGGCAGCTTTGCGGTGATGTGGGACACGCCGCAGGATTTGTACACCCGCATCTCCGACCTGCTCGTCTCCGACGGCCACGTGACACAGGACAGCACCTACTCGTTCTGGAACCTCTACAACGGTGGTGACGGCATCTCCGCCGACGGCAAGACGATGGGCGTCTTTGGTGACAACCCTTACGGCCAGGAAGATTCGATGGTGTTCCAAAAGGTGGATGTGGCTGACACACGGCTCTGCCTGGGCAATGCGGTGTGGCAGGACACGAACCGCAACGGCATCAAAGACTACGGCGAAACGGGCGCTGTGGGCGCGGTGGTGCATCTGTTCCATCCCGGTGCGGACGGCGTGCGCGGCGGCACCGGCGTGAATGCAGACTACGAGATTTCGACCCCGGTCACCATCTCCAGCAGCGGTGTTTATGTCTTCAGCGCCATCCCTTCGGGCAGCTATTATGTGCAGGTCATCCCACCGGCATCACTGCCAGTGACCTCCGGCGTGGTGGTGGCGCTGGACAACGGCGTGGACAATGACAACAACGGCATGCAGCCCGGCGGTCCTGGCACGCCGATCTACAGCCCGATGATCACGCTGATCCCCGGCACGGAATCGGTGAACGATGGCGACTCCAACACCAACACGGAATTCACCGTGGACTTTGCGCTGAGCGACGGAGTGAGCCTGGGCGATCTCGTGTTTGCCGACCTCAACGGCGACGGCCTCTATCAGTCCAATACTGAATCCGGCCAGGCAAACATCACGGTGCAGCTGCTGGACGCCACGACGAGCAACGTGCTGCTGACCACGACGACCGACGCCAGCGGCAAGTATTTCTTTGGCGGCCAGGCACCCGGCACCTATCGCGTCAACATTCCCACTCCGCCTGCCGTCTACACGTCCGCCACGCTCACGGTGTATGCTGACAATGGCGTGGACAATGACAGCAACGGTTCGCAAAACGGCGGTGCTGGAACGGCGACGATCAGTCCGGTGATCACACTGGCCACGGGAACGGAGCCGGGGGACTCGGGGAGCACGAGCTTTGAAGACACCATCGACTTTGGTTTCCGCTCCTGTCCTGTGATCGTGATGACACCCACGACGCTGACCAGCGGCCTTGTGGGCAGCGCTTATACTCAAGCCATGAACGCCACTGGCAGCAGTGCGACGCCTTACACCTGGAGCACATCCTCTGGCACATTGCCGGAAGGCTTGAGCATCAGCAGCACGGGCAGCATCAGCGGTACGCCGACGGTGCCGACGAGCGGGGTGAACGGCACGACCGTCACGGTGCGCGCCATCGATGCGAACACCTGCTTCAGAGACCAGGCGCTGCAGATCAAGATCTGCCCGGTGATCACGGTGAACCCCGCCACGCTGCCTGCCCCGGTGATCGGTTCACCTTACGCGCAGACGATCACGGCGTCCGGCACGACCGTCACGCCGGTGACGTTCAGCGCCACGGGCCTGCCTTCATGGCTGTATCTGAATGCGAGCACCGGAGTGCTGTCAGGCACGCCGACGAACTCCACCGCCGTCACCTTCACGGTGACCGCGACGGACGCGAATCTTTGCTCCGCATCCCGGACTTACACGCTGCCGCCTGTGTGTCCCGCCGTCACCATCACACCGGCTTCACCAGCGGTGGCCACGGTGGGGGTGCCATACAGCCAGTCGCTCAGCGCCTCGCCGACGTCCGGTCTGACCGCGCAGTATTTCTCGACGACGACCTTCAAAACGCTGCTGCTGACACGCCAGGAGACGGCCATCAATAATGACTGGGTCACGGGCTCGCCGGATCCAGCTGTTCCGGTGGACCAATTTTCGGTGCGCTGGAGCGGCTTCATCCGTCCTGCGACCACCGGCACCTACACCTTCCAGAGCACGAGCGATGACGGTGTGCGCGTGTGGGTGAACAACACGCTGGTCATTGACAAATGGATTGACCAGTCTGCCGCCACCTACACGGCCTCGGTGAATCTGACCGCAGGTGTGATGGTGCCGGTCCGCGTGGAATACTATGAAGCCGGCGGCAATGCGGTGATGAAGCTGTACTGGTCCGGCCCAAATCTGACGCTGCAGCCGGTGACGGGCTGGCTGGATTACGTGTGGGGAGTCTCGGGCGGTGTGCTGCCTGCGGGCCTGACGCTGAACCCGACCACGGCGGTGATCAGCGGCACGCCCACCACGGCGAACGGACTTGGGATCAGCCTCACCATCACCGCCACCGATGCGAACGGATGCGTCGGCAGCCAGGTGTGGCCGGCGCTGCAAGTCTGCCCCGCCATCAGCATGTCGCCTGCGACCCTGCCACCGGCGACGGTGGGGCAGCAGTACGTGCAGACGGTGGCGGCCACGGGCGGCGTGGCACCTTATCAATACAGCGTCGTCGCTGGCGACCTGCCAGCGTGGTGCACGCTGAATGCCACAACCGGGAAGATCTCCGGCACGCCGACCGACAACAGCCCGGGCAACTTCACCATCCGGGCCACGGATGCCAACGGCTGTGCGACCACGCAGATTTATACCCTGGACCCACGCTGCACGATCTTCGCCGTGACGCCGGGCACGCTGCCGAGCGCCACAGCGGGCACGGCGTATTCGCAGACCCTGGCGACCACCGGTGGCACCGGACCCTACACCTACACTTTGAGCAGCGGCACACTGCCCGCCGGATTCACGCTCTCCAGCGGCGGCGTCCTCAGCGGGACGGCCGCGACGGGAGACGGCAGCAGCGCCAGCATCACGGTGGCGATCACGGATTCAACAGGCTGCCTGGGGTCCGCGACTTACCAGGTGAAGGTCTGCCCGGCGATCACCCTCAGCCCGACGACGCTGCCTGTGCCTTACCTTGGCCTCAGCTATTCGCAGACGATCGCCACCAGCGGCACGAGCGCAACGCCGCTGACCTGGAGTGCGACGGGCCTGCCTGCATGGCTGAGCATCAACAGCAGCACGGGGGTGCTCAGCGGCACAGCCACGGAGAGCACGCCGGTCACCTTCACGCTCATTGCCACGGATGCGAACGGATGCACGGGCTCACGTTCTTACACACTGACGCCGGTTTGCCCGGTGATCGCGGTGGGAGGCACCACACCTGCCAACGGCTATCTCAGCACCAGCTATGGCCAGAGCATCACCGGCAGCGGCGGCACCGCGCCGTATTCGTTTGTGCTGGTGAGCGGCAGCATGCCACCCGGACTCAGTCTGGCCAGCAATGGCAACGTGACCGGCACGCCGACGACGCTGGGCACCTACACCGTCACCGTGCGCGCCACGGACGCCTACAACTGCCAGAGCACCGCGGCTGCGGTGACCTTCAACATCAAGGGAATGGGCATCGGCAATCAGGTGTGGGTGGACATGAACGATGACGGCCTGCGCGGCTCCTCTGAAAGCGGCGTGCCCAATCTGCCGGTGCAACTGTGGGCTCCGGGCATCAACGGCGTGGTGAACAACGGCAGCGGCGATGACGTGCTGGTGGCCTCCACCACCACGGACTGGGATGGTCAGTATCTTTTCAGCGGACTGGCTCCTGGAATCTATTACGTGCGCATCCCGACACCGCCGACTTTCTATCCGAAGGTGAGCACCAGCCAGGTGAACCAGGACAACGGCGCGAACAATGACAACAACGGCATCCAGGCGGTGTCCGGCATCGCGGTTGTCACGCCGCTGATCACTCTTTATCCCAACACGGAGCCCGGCGCTGGCGTGGATGGAGACGACACAGATTTCGACAGCAGCATCGACATCGGCTTTGCGAATTCGAATCCATGTCAGATCACCAATCTCATCGACAACCCGAGCTTTGAACTGCTGGGGCTGCCGAATGCGACGGGCACGGCCACGAGCGTGATGGGATATGACGGCACGGGCACCACGTTTGGCTCCGGCATCAATGCCTACCAGTGGCTGGGCGGCACGAACGGCACCAGCGGCATCGGCGAGCCGGTGCAGCGTGTGCAGATCGCCGTGGGCAGCAGCGGCTCCAAGGTTTCCTGGATGGAGAGTGTGAAGAGCCGGCACGGCAAGCGCATGGTGCTGCTGCAGGGCACGAACTCCGCTGTGAATCTGCTGCCTGCGGGCGGTGGCAGCTGGAGCAGCGTGCTGCAGCCGGGCAAAGAATATGAATTGAGCGTGTGGGCCTCCAGCGCCTCCTCCGGTGCGGCTTCGATCCTGTGGAATCTCGGAGCGAATGCGCAAATTTTCCAAATCATCACCGGAGCGACGCCGGGCTTGTATCAATACTACACGGTGCCGCAGGGTGAAATGAGCGCGACTGCTCCGGGCGTGAGCCAGTGCTGCGGATACAACGGCGGCACGATCTCGTACTCCGCCTTTGGCGCTTCCGATTACAACAACTGGACGGAAGCTGGCGCGAACAGCACGCAGCCGCTGTGGCGTCAGTTTACCTACCACTTCCGCGTGGCCAATGGCGCGACACCGTCTCAGATCGACACGGCGACGCTGGCGCTTTCCGGCGGCAGCAGCACCAATGCGGTGGCGGCTGACCTTGTGTATCTCTGCCAGGTGAACACCACGGCCACGCTGACGATCGGCAATCTGGTGTGGAACGACGCGAACAAGAACGGCGTGCGCGACACGGGCTCGAATCCTGAGATCGGCATCAGCAGCGTCGTGGTGGATCTCTTCCGCAGCACGAACGACATCGCCGGAGATGCCGATGACCTGCTGATCGCCAACACGACGACCAACTCGGCGGGCGCTTACAACTTCACCGGACTGGCCGATGGCAAATACGTGGTACGTGTGACGCCTCCTTCGAACATCCCCGCGACCGGCGGCAACGTCGTCGCGCTGGACAATGGGGTTAACAATGACAACAACGGCAGCCAGCCCGGCGGACCGGGAACGTACATCTACAGCCCGGTCATCACACTGGCCAGCGGCACGGAGCCGACGAACGATGGCGACACCAATCCTGACACGGAACTGAGCGTCGACTTCGGTTTGTTCTCCGGCATCCAGCTTGGCAACCAGCTCTTCATCGACGCCAACAATGACGGTGCCTTCAGCAGCGGCACCGAAGCCGGTGTGGGCGCTGGAGTGACGGTGGAACTGCTCGACGGCACGGTGAACACGGTCATCGCCAGCACGACGACGAACAGCTCCGGCGTGTATGGCTTCACGGTGTATCAGCCTGCGAACTACCGCGTGCGTGTGCCGACCCCGCCGTCGGCTTATCCGCTGGCTTCAGGCGTGGTGGACACTTCGGATGACGGTCGTGACAATGACAGCAACGGCATCCAGAGCAGCGGCATCAACACCGCGGTGATGAGCCCGGTGATCACGCTGACGGCGGGCGGCGAGCCGGGCAGCACAGGCAATTCAAACACGGAGAACACGATCGACTTCGGCTTCCGTGCCTGTCCGGTCATCACGATCAGCCCCGGCACGGTGGCGGTGGCCACGCAGTATGTGGCCTACAATCCGCTGACGCTGACCTCCAGCGGCGGCTCGGGCGGCTATGTGTATGCCATCAGCAGCGGTGCTCTGCCGAACGGCATGACGATGAACAACGCGGGTGTCATCAGCGGCACACCCGGCGCTTCGGCCGCACCTGGCAGCTACAACTTCACGGTGCGCAGCACGGACAGCATCGGCTGCTCCAGCACGCAGAACTACACGCTGACGCTGAGCAATGCGATCGTGACGGTCAATCCGGCCACGCTGCCTGCGGCGACGCAGTATGCGGCCTACACGCAAAATCTGGCAGCCACGGGCGGCACATCGCCATACGCCTGGAGCTACGGACCTTCCGCCCTGAGCGGCGCCGCCGCATGGTGGCCCGGTGAAAGCGGAGCCACGGAAGTGATCGCGGGCAACAACGGCGCGCTGATGAATGGCGTGGCCTTCACCGCCGGTCTGGTGGGACAAGCCTTCAGCTTTGATGGAGTGAATGACTACCTGCAGGTGGCCGATCAGTCCGTGATGCGTCCGGCGCAGATCAGCCTGGAAGCCTGGGTGCGTCCGGCCACTGCCACACCTGCGGCAGATCAGATCCTCATCGAGAAGACATCAAGCGCGACCGCTCCTGCAAACGGCTACGGATTGATCCAACCTAGCGGCACGAGCACCGTGCGCTTCTGGATCAATGGCACCGGCTCGGTGGCAGGCACGTCCGAATTTGTCGATGCGCCGCTGACGGTGGGCAGCTGGAGCCATGTGGTGGCCACGTATGACCTCACCAACATCCGCATTTATGTCAACGGCGTGCAGATTGCCACGAAGGCCTTCACCACGGCGATCAATCATTCAGCACAGCCGCTGGTGATGGGTGGCAGCGCGACTGCCGGCACCTCCTGGAACGGTGCGCTGGATGAACCGGTTCTTTACAACCGCGCGCTGAGTTCTGCTGAAGCGCTGGCACGCTACACCGTCACCAACAGCGGCAACAACGGCATGCCTGCCGGGCTGACGCTGGACACCACGACCGGCGTGCTGAGCGGCACTCCCACGGCGGTGCCTGCGAGCTATCCCTTCACGGTGCGCGCCACGGACGCCTACAGCGGCATCGGTCTGCGCAGCTACTCGCTGACGGTGGGCTGCCCGACGCTGAGCATCTCTCCGAGCACCTTCACGGATGCCACGCAGTATTCTGCCTACACGGCGGTGACGATGACCGCGACGGGCGGCACGGCTCCTTATCAATGGGATATCACCAGCGGTGCGCTTCCTACGGGCATGAGCCTGAGCAGCGCGGGCGTCATCAGCGGCACACCGGGCTCCGCACCCGCGACCTACTCCTTCACCGTGCGTGCGCGTGACGCCAACAACTGCGTGAGTACGAAGGCGCTGAGCGTGAAAGTCATCTGCCCGACGATCACCCTCACTCCGTCCACACTTTCGAATGCGCAGCAGTTTGCGGCCTACTCCTCCGTGCTGCTGGATGGCACGGGCGGCAGCTCCCCTTACACCTTCAGCATTCAGAGCGGCGCATTGCCCACGGGCATGAGCCTTTCCAGCGCCGGTCTGCTGAGCGGCACACCCACGGCGGTGCCGGGAGATTACACGGTGGTGGTGAGGGGAACGGACAGCGCGAGCTGCTCCGCCACACGCAGCTACACGCTGCATGTGAACTGCCCGACGATCACCATCAGCCCGTCCACCCTGGCCGGCGGCATGCAGTATCAGGCTTACAGCCAGACTTTGACCGCGAGCGGTGGCAATTCCACCTACACCTGGTCGCTTGCCAGCGGCAGCCTGCCAACGGGTCTGACCCTGAGCAGTGGCGGAGTCATCAGTGGTACACCGACGGTGGCACCTGGAACCTACACCTTCAGCGTGACGGCGACGGACTCCGTGGGATGTACGGCCACGCGCTCCTGCAGCATCGTCTTCAGCTGCCCGGCCATCGCCATCACACCGACGACGCTGCCACAGGCCACGACGACGGTGGCCTACAGCCAGCAGCTCACGGCGACCGGCGGCTCCTCGCCTTACACCTGGACGCTGGCCGCGGGTGCACTGCCATCCGGCATCACTTTCTCCTCCGCAGGTCTGATCAGCGGCACGACTTCGGCGGTGGGCTCGTTCAACTTCACGGTGCAGGCGAGCGATTTGAACGGTTGCGTGGTGCAGCAGGCGCTGGCGCTGGGCGTGAACTGCGCGGCGATCACCATCTCCCCTTCATCCCTGACCACCGCGACGGTGGGCACGGCCTACTCGCAGCAGTTTAGCGCCACGGGTGGTGTGGGCACGAAGACATGGACCGTGAAAACGGGCACGCTGCCTGCGGGCATGACGCTGAGCTCGGCAGGTCTGCTGAGCGGTACTCCCACGGACACGGCAGGCACCTTCAACTTCACGATCCAGGCGATGGATCAAAACAACTGCCCTGGTACCTCGGCCTACTCACTGACGCTGCAGTGCCCCACGATTACGATCACGCCGAGCAGCGTGCCGAACGGCACCGTGGCCACCAGCTACTCGACGACGCTTTCGGCTTCTGGCGCGACGGATCCTTACACCTGGACTCTGCAGTCGGGCAGCAGTCTGCCTTCCGGCCTGGCGCTGAGCACCGCCGGCGTCATCAGCGGCACGCCCACGGCACCGGGCAGCTACAGCTTTGGGGTGACGGCACGCGGCAGCTATGGCTGCACCGGCACGACGACCATCACCATGACGGTGAACTGCACCACACTGGCGCTGAACCCAAGCAGCCTGAGCTCGGGCTATCGCGGTGTGTCCTACAGCCAGACGGTCACCGCCACAGGCGGCATCAGTCCTTACACTTATTCGGTCACCGCAGGCAGCCTGCCTCCGGGCGTGACCTTGAATACGAGCACGGGCGTGATCAGCGGCACGCCGACAGCGGCGGGCAGCTTCAGCTTCACCGTGCGCGGCGTGGACAGCGCGACGTGCTCCGGCACGCGGGACTACATCGCCGTGATCAATGGTCTGACGCTTGGCAATCTGGTGTGGCAGGACACGGACCAAAGCGGGACGAAGGATGTGGGTGAGCAGGGCATCGGCAGTGTGTCGCTGCAGCTGTTCTCCACCACGGACTCGGTGATCGGCAACGGGGATGATGTGTCCCAGGGCACGACGACCACGGACGGCACCGGCGCGTATGCCTTCACCGGACTCGCACCTGGAAAATACTTTGTGAAGATCGCCACGCCGCCGACGGCCTATCCGCTTTCCTCCGGACCGCAGGTGGCGCTGGACAACGGCGTGGACAATGACAACAACGGCGTGCAGGCTGGCGGCGTGAGCACCGCCATCGTCAGCCCGATCGTCACGCTCGCGGTGGGCCGTGAGCCGGGTGATGTGGTGGGCGGCATCGATGCGGACAACACGCTCGACTTTGGTTTGCGCGCAGTGCCGGCCTCCCTCACGAACCTGCTGGAATACGAGCTGAACAGCAGCAGCGGCGGCCTGCCCGCACCGCCGAGCATGAAGAGCTCCGCCGTGGTGAATGCGGCGAAGATCCAGATCGAGGACGACATGAACGGCCTCACGGACATCAGCGAACCGACCAACAACGGGCCGATCCGCAGTGGTGCGCTCTCACGCCGCATGCGCGACTGGGATTCCGCGTATGACACGGGCTATGATGCCGTGCCGGGCTCGCTGGTGCAGCGCCCTGACAGCCTGTGGATCCGGTTTGACATGGACCCGACGGCCACGGGCAACATTGGCAACCTGCTGTTTGATGTGTACCGCGTGGGCAGCACCGCGCCGGTGCAGGGGAAGGTGTTCCTCTCCTGGATGGAAGGCGCGACCATGAAGACGGTGACGACGAACGTCTTCCAGCTTGCAGCTACTGCGTCCTGGTATTCAATGAACCTGGCATGGACCAACTCCATCGGCGGTGCATCGACGCTGCCGACGGGAGCGCAGCTCGCGGGCAAGTCCTTCATGATCGAAGTCTATCTCTGGGGCGGTGACGGTTCCGGATACATCGACATCGACAACATCCTGCTGCAGGGCAGCGCCACCACCAATCCGCAGACGCTGGCCATCGGTGACTTCGTCTGGGCGGACACGAACGGCAACGGCATCAAGAACCCACGCGAGCCTGGACTGCAAAACATCACGGTGCAGCTCATGAACCCCGGTGCCGACTCGCTGGCGAACACGGGGGATGACACGCTGGTCTCCACCACGACCACGGATGCCAACGGCTACTACCTCTTCAACGGCCTGACTGCGGGCAATTATTTTGTGCGTCTGCCAACGCCTGACGCAATGTGGCCGGTGGCCTCTCCGAGCGTGAATCTGGACAACGGCGTGGACAATGACAGCAACGGCATTCAGTCCGGTGGATCTGGCACGGCGGTGTCCAGCCCGGTGATCAATCTGGCTTTGGGCAAGGAGCCGGGCAATCTTTCCAGCGGCGGCGGCAACCAGGACATGACGGTGGATTTCGGCTTCAGCGCCGCGATGACGATGGGCAGCCTGGTCTTTGCGGATGCGAACAACAACGGCCTTGTCGATGTGGGTGAGACCGGTGTCGAAGGTGCGCAGATGGAAATTTACACCTCCACCGACACGACGGTGAACAATGGGGATGACGTGAAGGTGGGAACGACCTTCACCACGGGCAGCGACGGTCTCTACAGCTTCAGCGGACTCAACGCGGGCAAGTATTATGTGAAGCTCACGCCGCCGATCACGCATCCGCGCCGCAGCACGACGAGCAGCAATGCGGACAATGGCATCGACAACGACAGCAACGGCATCACGCAGTCCGCCACGGGCGCGCCGATTTATTCGCCGATGATCACGCTTTCGGCGCTGACGGAGCCGGGCAACCTGTTGGCACCGTTTGGAAGCAACCTCGACAACACGATCGACTTTGGCCTGCGTCCGACTCTCTGCCGCATTGGCAACCTGGTTTACAAAGATGCCAACAACAACGGCGTCTATGATTCGGGCGAAGGCGTCGGCGGCGTGCGCGTGGAACTGCTCAACAGCGCGGGTTCGTTTGTGACGAGCACGACGACGAGCACCAGTTCCAGCGTGCGCGGGCGGTATCAGTTCACCAACGTGGTGCCAGGCTCCTACTATGTGCGCGTGCCGGCCTCCGAATTTGCCACTGGCAAGGCGCTGGTGAACACGATCTCCATCTTCCCGTCCAGCTCTTCGGACAATGACGTGGATGACAACATCGTGGGTAATGACGACGGCATCGACAACGCGCTGCCCGCCACCAACGGCATCAGCAGCGCACTGATCTCACTGAGCGACAGCGGTGAGCCGATCAACACGAACGGCGAGAGCGGCGCGTTCAACACTCTCGACGACACCGATGACAACAATGGCAACATGACCATCGATTTCGGCTTCAAGTCCAGCGGGCCGAGCGCCACGGGCTGCTATCACTTCCTGGCCATGGACTCCAACGCCGACGGCGTGCTGAGCGGGGCCACGGAATGGACACCGGTGCAGGCGTATGATTTCAACTACACGCAGGGCGGAGTGGCCACGATGAGCAATGCTGATGTGATCTATGATGCGGCGCTGAGCCGTCTGAACGTGGACCTGACGTTCAACCAGATCGGCGCCTCCAAGGTGGACGCGCTGTGGTTCCTGGTCAGCACGGGCGGGAATCCTGCGACTGCGGACCATGCCATCGTGTATGTGGACGGCATCACGCGCGCCAGCCCGACAGTGACCATTTACAAGTATGATACCACGCTGGGCGGCCAGAGCTGGCAGACGGCGGCGAACCTGATGGTGAGCACGGCCTCCGGCAACAGCACGGCGGGAGACGTGATGCTGAACAAGGTCACTGAGGCCGGCAGCAGTGTGCGCTTCCAATGCGTGATCGATGTGAGCCGCGTGAACAACGCGACGAACTGGAGCGCGATGGGGGTGGATTCCGCGACGTGGGAAGGCATCCAGACCGGCGGCGCCACGGGCATCGAGCTGCACATGGTGGACCTTGGCAGCACGCCGACGTATGACAGCAACGGCGCGCTGACCGCCTTCAGCTATGCCACGGAAGGCTCCTTCGTGACCGATCCCTCTGGTGTTTTCACCATCGCCACGGAGCCGTGCTCTGTCTCGCCATGGGTGAATATGGGGAACTTGGTGTGGAACGACGCCAACAGCAACGGACTGCGCGACGCCGGCGAACTCGGCATCAGCGGCGCGACGGTGCAGCTCTTCAGCCCGGGTGCGGACAATGCGGTGGGCGGCAGCGGCGCGAATGCGGACACGCAGGTGGGCGCGAGCGTGCTGACCAGCAGCACCGGGGTGTATGCCTTCACCAATCTGGTGCCGGGCAAATACTACGTGCGTGTGACACCGACGGTGAGCGTGCCGGGTGTGAGCAGCGTGGCGGTGACGCTGGACAACGACGTGGACAATGACAACAACGGCAGCCAGCCGGGCGGTCCGGGCACGTTTGTGTACGGTCCGGTGATCGATCTTCAAGTGGGCACGGAACCCGCCACCGGTGTGGATGGCGACGGCACCAATGGTAACAACACCCTCGACTTCGGTCTCTTCACCGGCATCACCGTGGGTGACCTGGTGTGGAATGACGTCAACAACAACGGACTCAAGGACACCACGGAAACTGGAGTCAGCGGCGTGCAGGTGGATCTCATGAATCCCGGCGCGGACAACGCCGTGGGCGGCAGCGGATTGAATGCAGACACGGTGCTGCAAACGATCTCCACGCTGAGCGGCGGCTCCTACAGCTTCAAGGTTTACACCGCCGGCAACTACTACGTGCGCCTGACACCGCCCGCCGCCTACTCGCTGGCCAGCAGCACGGTCGTCACGGCTGACAACGGCGTGAACAATGACAGCAACGGCTCGCAGCCGGGTGGTGCGGGTTCGGTGGTGAACAGCATGGTGTTTGCGCTGACTCCTGGCGGTGAGCCCGGCAGCACAGGGCTGACGAACACGGAAAACACCATCGACTTCGGCCTGCGCTCCTGCCCGGTGATCAGCATCACGCCTGCGACTCTGACGAATGCGCTGAAGGGCTCGGCCTACTCCGCCACGTTCAGCGCTGCGGGCGGCAACTCGCCTTATGTGTGGAGCCTCGCCACCGGCAGCACGCTGCCGGGCGGACTGGCGCTTTCCAGCGCAGGTGTGCTGAGCGGATCGCCCACAGCCGCGACGGGAACCTACAGCTTCACGGTGAAAGTGGTGGACGCCTCCAACTGCTCCGCCACACAGGCGATGACGATTGGCGTGGTCTGCCCGACGCTGACGCTGTCCCCAACCACGCTTTCCTCGGTGGCGCAAAACACGGCCTTCAGCCAGCAGTTCACCACCACGGGCGGCACTTCGGCCTACACCTACACACGGCCCTCCGGCACGCTACCTACGGGCGCGACGCTTTCCAGCAGCGGTCTGCTTTCCGGCACCATCACCGGCGCACCGGGCACTTACTCGTTTGTGGTGCGCTCCACGGATGCGAATGGCTGTGCGCTCGATACTTCCTTCAACTGGGTGGTCACCTGTCCGGCGCTCTCGCTAGCTCCGACCACGGTGCCAGCGGCGACGCAGTATGCGGCCTACTCCCCGCAGACGCTGACCGCCAGCAACGGCACCAGCCCGTATACGTGGAGCTTCACCGGCACGATGCCAAGCGGCATGACCCTGAGCAGCGGCGGCATCCTGAGCGGCACGCCTTCCAGCGCGCCGGGCACCTACAACATCACCGTCACCGCCACGGATGCCAACGGCTGCGCCAAGTCCGGCGTGTATGCCATCACGGTGAACTGCCCGTCCTACACCATCACGGCGCCGACCTTCCCGAGCGCGACGAAGAATGTGGCATATCCGAACCAGCAGCTCAGCGCGTCTGGCGGCACCACGCCGTATAACTGGACCCTCGCCTCCGGGGCACTGCCTGCGGGCATGTCAATGAGCACCGCCGGTCTGATCTCCGGCACGCCGACGGCCGTGCCTGCCACTTACAATTTCACGGTGCGTGCCACGGATTCGGTGAACTGCTCGGTGACCAAGGCGCTGGCCATCGTCATCGCCTGCCCGACGCTGACGATCACTCCGGCGACGCTGCCTGCGGGAGTGCAGTATGCGGCTTACAGCCAGACGCTGACGGCGGCAAACGGCACGTCTCCTTACACCTGGAGCCTGGCCTCTGGCGTGCTGCCTGCCGGCATGACCCTGAGCAGCGGCGGAGTGCTCAGCGGTACGCCGACGAGCCTGGGCAGCTTCACCTTCGTGGTGCGTGCGACGGATGCGGACAACTGCTCCTCGACGATTTCCTACACCTTCACGGTGAACTATCCGCCGATCTTCATCACGCCGTCCACGCTCTCGAACGCGACACGTCTGGTGCCCTACTTCACGCAGCTCACCGCCACCGGTGGTACCGCGCCTTACACCTTCAGCAAGCTGACGGGCAGCCTGCCCACGGGCCTGTCGATCTCCACCGCAGGCGCGATCTCCGGCACCACCACGGCATCTCCGGGCACCTACTCCTTCACGGTGCAGGCGCTGGATGTGAATGGTGCGCCGGGCACGCAGCCTTATACCATCACCATCATCTGCCCGACGATGACCATCTCTCCGGCGACACTGACAAACGGTGTGGTGGGCACGGCTTACACGGCGTCGTTGACGGTTTCAGGCGGCAGCGCTCCCTACACCTGGAGCGTGGCCAGCGGCGCACTGCCAGCCGGACTTTCGATGAGTGCCAGCGGCCTCATCTCCGGTACTCCCACACAGGCCACCACGGCGTCCTTCACGGTGCAGGCGGTGGATTCGTTCAACTGCTCCTCCACCCAGATCTACACGCTGTCGGTCAACTGCCCGTCGGTGAGCATCACACCGACCTCGCTGACGAGCGCCTACTACGCCATTCCTTACAGCCAGCAGCTCACCTCCAGCGGCGGCACCGGACCGTACACCTATGCGGTGATCGCAGGCTCTCCTCCGGCGGGCATGACGGTTTCCTCCAGCGGATTGATTTCCGGCTCTGCCCAGGTGTATGGCACGGCGAACTTCACGGTGCGCAGCACGGACGCCTACAACTGCTCCGCCACGCAGTCCTACTCGCTGCTGGTGAAGGGGCTCAGCATCGGTGACACCGTGTATGAAGACAGCAACTTCAACGGCCTGCGTGATGTGGGCGAATCCGGGATCAGCGGCGTCACGGTGGAACTCTGGGATCCAGGTGCGGATCATGCCATCGGTGGCAGCGGTCCGAACAGCGATCTGATGTTCACCAGCACGACCACCAACGGGCAGGGTCAGTATACCTTCATCAATCTGCAGCCCGGCACCTACTTCATGCGCGTGCTGATGCCCACCGAGCTGAACATCATCGGCGGCAATCCGGTGAACCTCGACAACGGCGTGGACAATGACAACAACGCCGCCTCCCAGCCCGGCGGTCCCGGCACACCGGTCTTCTCCCCAGTCATCACGCTCGCCACAGGCGCTGAGCCGACGGTGGATGACGGCGATGCGGACACGGAGAACACGATCGACTTCGGCCTCTTCCGCGGCATGAACGTGGGCAACCTCGTGTGGCAGGACACGAACGACAACGGACTCCGTGACAACGGCGAGCCGGGCATCGACGGCGTCACGGTGCAGCTGTGGAATGCAGGCGCGGACGGCAGCATCGGCGGCACGGATGATGTGCTGCTGAGAACCACCACCACGAGCGCCGGCGGGGCCTATCTCTTCACTTCGGTGCCGCCGCTGAAAGTCTATGTGCGCATCCCCCGTGCCCCGGCCGCACAGCCGCTCTCCAGCAGCAACACCACCTTTGTGGACAACGGTGTGGACAATGATGACAACGGCCTGCAGCTGAGCGGTGGCGCGGTGAACAGCCCGGTGATCACGCTGACTGCCGCAGATGAGCCGGGCACGGGCGGCGGCACCTACAACGAAACGACCATCGACTTTGGCTTCGTCAATGTGACGCCGAGCATCTACGTGTCCGCCACGCAGGCGGACAGCATCCAGGCCTTCAATTCCAGCACGGGACTCTACTCCGGCTCTCTGGTGCCCGCGTTTGGCACGAGCCTCAGCCAGGGCAATGCGGACTACGGCGACGTGCCGTATGGCATGGAGCTGGGTCAGGACGGCAACTGGTATGTGGCCCACTACGGCGCCAGCAACCTGCGCAAGATCAGCCCCGCCGGCACCGACCTGGGTCCGGTGCTCGACAACAGCGCCACGAGCATGAGCCTGGTCTCCCAGTTCGCCATCGGGCCGGACGGAAACTTCTATGTGTATGATGTGAACGGGGGCCGCGTCGTGCGCTTCCAAGGACCGACGGGCGACGTTCCAGGCAAGCCGATCGGCGCCTCGGCTCCCTACACCTTCATCACTCAGACGGATGTGGAAGACATGAACTTTGGCCCGGATGGCAACCTCTATCTGGTGGTGCAGACCAACGACACCCGTGAAGTGCGCCGCTACAGCACGACGACGGGCGCGCTGCTCAACACCATCGTCACGGACATCCAGCTCATGGCCATGGTGCCGGGCGGGCAGTCCATCGCGCTGATTTCGGGCATCGACATCGAAGGCAGCACGCTCTACGGCGTGAACCGCTCCGATGGCGAGGTCTTCAGCGTCGATCTCAGCACGCCTGCCGCGCCGGGTCTGCCGCAGCTCATCGCCACGCTCTCCAGCGCAGGCAAGGGTGAGGTGGACACACGTGACATCGAGTTCAACCCATCGAACAACAAGCTCTACATCTCGGGTTACAGCTGGGGCAAGCCGGTCAACGCCGGCAGCTTCAACAGCGGGGCGCTGATCAGTGTGGACATCACCACTGCGCCCAACGGCACGGTCAATGTGTTTGAAGTGCCGATCCCACGGCCACCGGGTCCGAACTTTGAAATCTGGTCCGGTCCGCGTGACCTGGCGATCGGGCGTCCGTTTGCGCCGCTGCCAGACAGCGTGGCCATCGGCTCGCTGGTGTGGAATGATGACAATGCGAACGGCATCCAGGATGCGGCAGAGCTGGGCATCCCCGGCGTGCGCGTGGACCTGTGGCGGGATCTGAACGGCGACTCCGCCGACGGCGCCGAGTTCCTCGTGGGCTGGACTTACACGGACAACAAAGGCTTCTACTACTTCTCCGGCCAGGCTCCGGGCGTGTATCAGTTGCAGATTCCTGAGTCCAACTTTGTGGACGGTCTGCCGCTGGCAGGCAGCGGCTATAGCAGCCCGATCTCGTCCAACGTGGATGACCAGATCGACGGCGATGACAGCGGTCGTCAGCCCGGTGGTCCGAAGACGGTGGTGAACAGCCCGCTGATCACGCTGACTCCCGGCGCCGAGCCTGTGGGCAACGGCTCCGCCGGCGCGGAATTTGGCCGCGGTGGCGAACTGGACAACTACACGGTGGATGCCAATGGCGACATGACGGTGGACTTCGGCTTTGTGGAGCCCGGCATCATGGGCATCGGCAACCTGGTGTTCGTGGATGACAACGGCAACAACCGCTTCGACGTGGGCGAGGGCCGTGATGATGTGACCATTCAGCTCTACCGCTGGGGCGACACTCCAGGAGTGACGACGCCGGTGGCCACGGCGGTCACCGCCAACGGTGGTCTCTACCTCTTCAGCAATCTGTGGCAGGGGCAGTACTTCATCCATCTGCCGGCCTATCAGTTCGAGTCCAGCGGCAATCTGCGCGGCCTTTACAGTCTGCCCGTGGTCACTGCAGGTGACGACAACACCGGCCAGGATGCGCTGCCGACGGACACGCCGTGGATCACGGGCGTGAGCACCGGCATCATCAATCTGGTGCGTGATCAGGCACCTTCGGATACAAGCTCCGAAACCGGCTTTGACTCCTCCACCGATCTCAATGACATCAACATCGACCTCACGGAGGACATCGGTCTCTACCGTCCGGTGGCGCTGGGCAACATGGTGTTCGCGGACAACAACTCGAACGGTCACTATGACTCGGGTGAAGGCTTGTCCGGCGTCAGGGTCGAAATCTACACTGACACGCAGTTCCCAGAAGTGGACAATCCGCTGGCCTTCACCACGTCGGATTCGACGGGCCGCTACGGCTTCAACTTCCTGCGTCCCGGCAATTATTTGGTGCACATTCCGTCCTCGCAGTTCCAGGTCGGAGGACCGCTGTATCAGCGCATCAGCATTCTCGAAGGTCTCGTGGGTGACGATGACGTGGGTGAAGACGGCATCAATGACGGCCTGCCAACGGACAACGGCGTGTCGTCTCTGGTGATCAGCCTCTATCCCGGCAATGCGCCGACGGATGACAGCGGTGAAACCGGCTTTGAATACACATCGGATGACCAGAACGACGCGGCGATCGACCTGACGATCGACTTCGGCTTCCAGACGCCGGTCGGCGTGGGCAACCTGGTGTTCATCGACACCAACCAAAACAGCCAGGCTGACGTGGGTGAAGGCGTGGACGGTGTGACGGTGGAACTCTACCGCAGCAGCCAGACACCGGGCTTTGGTGTGCCGCTCTTCAGCACCATCACCAGCGGTGGCGGCCAGTACTTCTTCGACTCGCTGCCTGCGGGCGACTACGTGGTGCACATTCCGTATACGCAGTTTGAGCCAGGGCGTCCGCTCAACGGGCTCTCCTCCCTCGCAGGAGCCAGCAGCGCCTCCCTGGATCTGGATGATGACGTGCCTGACAGTGAAAACGGACTGGATGACCCGTCCCCATTCCTCAACGGCATCAGCAGCGCCGTCTTCACGCTGGCGGTGAATGCGGAGCCGACCGATGCGAGCGGTGAGACGGGTGCGTTCAAAACGATCGACTCGTTTGATGATGACAACTTCAACCTCACCATCGACTTCGGCTTTGCCCTGAACAATCCGAACGGCGTCGGCGTGGGCAACCTGGTCTTCGTGGATCTCAACGGCAACGGTGTCTATGACTCCGGTGAAGGCATCGACGGTGTGAAGGTGCAGCTCTTCAGCGCGACGGCGGACGTGCATGCGGCCAATCCGATCTCCACGGTGATCTCGAACAACGGCGGCAGCTACATCTTCAGCAATCTGGTGGAGGGAGCCTACAAGATCTTCATCCCGGCCACCGAATTCGCCGCAGGCAAACCACTCTCCGGCTGGCGCTCGCTGCCGGGCGACGGTGCGGACAATGGCGTGGATGACAATGTGGATGAAAACGGCATCGATGTGGAGGATCCGTCCGCCACGGGTGTGGAGTCCGCGCAGTTCTACCTGTCCCCCGGAAACGAGCCGACCGATTCTCTCGGTGAGTTTGGCAGCAATGCCTTCATGGATGATGCGAACGATGCCAACACCGACCTGACCGTCGACTTCGGCTTCTTCCGCTCCGTGTCGGTTGGCAATCTGGTGTTCCTGGATGCGAACTTCAACGGCCGTGCGGATGCCGGTGAAGGCGTGGGCGGCGTCACGCTGGAGCTGTATAACGAAGGCGCGTTCATTCCGTTTGATGCGCCGGTGGCCACCACGACCACGAACACGGACGGCACCTATCTCTTCGCCGATCTGGCACCGGGCCGCTACTTTGTGCGCGTGCCATCATGGCAGTTTGACTTTGGCTCGCCGCTGTTTGGCTATGCCAGCATCTTCGGCACGCAGAGCGGTGACGACAGTCTGGGTGAAGACGGCCTCGACAATGGAAACCCATCCGTCAATGGCATCCAGACGGCGATCGTTGACCTGACGCCGACCAATGCGCCGACCGGCAGCCAGGAAGGCGGCTTCCAAGGCAGCAGCGATGACATCAATGACGCCTCCACCAATCTCACCGTGGACCTTGGCTTTGTGCTGCGCTCGGGCGTTGGCAACGTGGTCTTCAACGATCTCAACAACGACGGCCTCTTTGATCCGGGTAATGAGTACGGCGTCGATGGCGTCACCGTCGAACTGTGGTCCAATGAGGCGAACGCGACGACGGCGGTGGGCAGCACCACGACCTACGGCGGCGGTCTCTACAGCTTCAGCGTGGCGCCGGGCAGCTACTATGTGAAGATTCCTGACAGCAACTTCCAGGACGGTGGCGCGTTGGCGAATCTGGTGCCTTCGAAGCCGGTGGCGTCGGGTTCAGCCGTGCCGACCACGACGGCGGGAGATGATGACACGAAGCAGGATGGTTATACCACCGGCGCCGTGCTGACGGAGGGCGCACTCACGCCGGTCTTCACGCTGGTGCCGGCGCAGTCGCCGACCGCAGCCACCACGGAAACCGGCTACTACTCCGAGTCCGATGACTTTGATGATGCGAACGTGGACCTGACGATCGACCTCGGCTTTGCGCCGAAGCCGCTGAGCGTGGGCAACCTGATCTTCCGCGATGTGAATTCGAACGGCCACTATGACAGCGCGGACTTCGGTGTGGCCGGGGTCAACGTGCGCCTCTTCAAGGTGGGTGACGATCCGGCGACCGCCACGCCGGTGATGGAAACGACCACCAGCATCGACGGCACCTACCTGCTGAACACTTATGAGGAAGGGCAGTACTTCCTCTACATCCCAGCCACGCAGTTCACGAGCGGCGGCGCACTCTTTGGCACGACCTCCGCGACTGGCGTCGGCAGTGACGACGGCCAGGATGATGGCGCGGATGAAAACGGCCAGGATGCCGCCAATCCGACGAGCACGGGCGTGAGCTCCACGGTCTTCGCACTGGCCTATGGCACCGAGCCGCAGGGCGAGGCGGGCTTCCTCAATTCGATGGATGAGTTCAATGACGCGGATGTGGATCTCACGATCGACATGGGCTTCACCGGCGGCACGCTGCCAAGCCTGATGAACATCGGCAACCTGGTCTTCAACGACGCCAACAACAACGGCGTGGCGGATGCAGGCGAAGGTGTGCCCGGCGTCTGGATGCTGCTGTATGCCGGCAGCGGCACGGCGGGCTCCACCAGCTTTATCCGCAGCACCACCACGGACGTGAGCGGCCGCTACTTCTTCACCAACTTGAGCCCCGGTGTTTACACGGTGCATGTGGCTGCAGACAACTTTAAGGCGTCCATCAACATCAACGGTGGTCCGGTGGGTCCGGGACCGTTGCACAAGATGATGTCGCTGCGCGGCAACCAGACCACCCTGGGTGATGACAACCTGGGTGAAGACGGCATCGACTCCCAGAGTCCTGAGCAGGTGGGCATCACGGCACCGGCGGTCACGCTGACGGCCAATGCCGCGCCGACCGGCGCGCAGGAAGGCGGCTTCCAGGGCACTTCGGATGATGCCAATGACAGCAACGCCGACCTGACTATCGACTTTGGTTTCTCCACACGTCTGGGCGTGGGCAATCTGGTGTTCCGCGACGCGAATGCCGACGGCAAATACCAGGCCGGCGTGGACAGAGGCCTCGCGGGCATCCAACTGGAGCTGGTTTACAACGACGGTGCGGGTGCGGAAAAAGTGGTGAGCACAACGACGACCGACACCACCGGCAAGTACCTCTTCTACGCGCCGCCGGCAGTGTCTCCGCAGACCTACTATGTGCGCATCCCTGCCGCGCAGTTCACTGCCACCGGCCCGCTGAATTTCCTGGTGCCAAGCATGCTGACGACCAACGGCAGTGACGACAATCTGAACCAGAACGCGCAGCCAGCGGCCGATCCGGAAACGACCGGCGTGGTGACCGCCGGATTCTCCCTGGTGGCGGGCACGCTGCCCACGGACACGGATGGCCGTGAATCTGGATTCGACAAGACCAGTGACAATGATGACGATGCCAACATTGACCTGACCATTGACCTCGGGCTCAAGGCGAAGGCGCTGATGGTCGGTAACTTGGTGTTCCGTGACGCGAATTCGAACGGCACTTATGAAGCGGGCATCGATGTGGCGATGGCGAATGTCACCGTGCAGCTCTTCCAGCAGGCGCAGGCCGTGACGGACACGCCGGTGTCTGAGGCTGTCACTGCGGCAGACGGCACCTACATGCTCTACGCCACCGCGCCTGCGGCCTACTACGTCCACATTCCTGCCGGCATGTTTGCCACAGGTGCGCCGCTTGATGGCATGACCTCGGTGGTCGGCACGGGCAATGTGGTGCTGACCACCAACGCGGACACCGCCAAGGATGACCGCTTTGATGAAAATGGCGACGACGCCACGCAGCCTTCTGCGACGGGCGTCTCCTCCGGCATCATCAATCTGGCCTACGGCACCATGCCGCTGAACAGCAGCGTGACCGCCGCGACCGGTGAAAACGGCTTCCAGTCCTTCATGGATGATGCAGCGGATGAATCCGGCATGATGACCGTCGACTTCGGCTTCCTGGGCAGTGCGGGCTCGCCGAATGGCGTGGAGGTCAAACGCAATCTGGTGACCAATCCCGGCACTGCGACCACTGCGGCAACCTTCACAGCATGGCAGACGCAGAACAGCCTGGGCGGACTCAACAGTCCAAATGATGATCCGGATGCGGATGGCCAGACGAACCTGCTGGAATACGCGCTGGGCACGGCGGGTGGCAACGGCCTGGGTGTGTCGCGCTTCACGCTGGTGAACAACACGGTCTCGGGTGCCATCGACGCAGTGCTGACACGGCCTGCGGGTGAGCATGCAGACCTGCGCTACTCGCTGGAAGGCAGCAATGATCTCAGCATCTGGACCACGCTGGCGCTCACACCTGTGACCACGGCCAATGCGGATCAGACAGAAACGCTGCGCTACAGCGCGGTGGAGTCTGCCTTCAGCGGTGCGGCACATGGCTACCTGCGCCTCAAGGTGACGCTGGATGCCAACCTCGACGGCACGCCAGAAGCCACGGCCACCACGGGTGCGCAGGGCTGGGCACGCATGCAGTTTGCGGTGGGCCGCCAGTCACTGTCCATGCCGCTGCTGCTGCCTGCCGTTTACACGGGGCAGGTCGCCTCGGTCAGTGGCCGCACGGTGGTGCTGAGCATCAACGGCGGAGATATCCGCACGCAATTGCAGAATGGTGTGAGCTACTATGTGGAAGTGCTCAACGGTGCGCTGACAGGTCGCACCTGGGATCTCGACGCCACGGTTTCTACGAGCAGCATCTCCCTCACCACCAGCGCGGACAGCGCACTGGCCGGTGCCCGCATCCGCATCCGTCCGCACTGGACGCTCGGCGCACTGCTGCCGGTGTCCGGCCTGCAGGCTGCTGCCACGGCGGATACAGCAGACCGCCTCATGTTCTTTGACAGCGCCAGCGGCCAGTTCCAGATCGACTGGCTGCAGACTGCGACGAACGGTGGAGCGCAGTGGGTGCGTGATGGTGATGCCTCGCTCGCGAATGATGCCGCCCGTGTCATTCCACCGCAGACGGGCATGCTGGTGCAGATCCGCAGCACGCCGGCCACGCTGACCTTCCTGGGTGAAGTCCGCAGCGCGGCACTCGCGCTGCCGCAGACCGCAGGCACAGCGCTGCTGGGCACTGGTTTGGCCACGGCCAAGACTCCGGGTGCGCAGCCATTCACCATCGGTTCCCGCCTGCGTCTGTGGAGCGGTGATACTGATCCTGCCACAGCGGTGTATCAGAACTACCTGCTCAATCCGCAGTCCCAGTGGGTGGATGAAACCACCGGCCTGGAGGTGACGAACCTGCCGCTGCTGGATGGCTTCCGCGCGTTCTTCCTGGTGAAGCCGTAAGGGGGAGGGCTCGTTGATCGGCGCTGGGCAGGCGGGGAAGGGGGGGACCCTGCGAAAGCGCTGGCCGACGGGCATGAGTGG